>CP031585.1:600000-915000 GCA_003217735.2 Marinibacterium anthonyi
ACCGCCCGGAATTCTGTACAAAACAGATATTTCCCTCGCGAGAACTTGTACAAAACGGGCAAAACCCGGTCAGCCGCGCAGGTCCTTGGGTGATCCCATCACCACGTAGGAGGTCAGCGCGCGAACATGGGGCAGGGTGCCCAGAACGTCGGTGTGAAAGCTTTTGTAGTCCTTCAGGTCGGCGGCCTCGACCCGCAGCAGGTATTCGATCGTGCCGGTGATGTTGTGGCATTCCACCACTTCCGGCGACCGCGCCACCGCCCGTTCGAAGCCTTCCTGCGCTTCCTTGGTATGGCTCGACAGTCCGACCCCGACATAGGCCACGAACCCGACCCCCAGCGCGCCGGGGTCCAGCACCGCCCTGTAGCCCGTGATCACGCCGGATTGCTCAAGATCCTGCACGCGGCGCAGGCAGGCAGAGGGCGACAGCCCCACCTTCTCGGCCAGTTCCAGGTTGCTGATCCGCCCATCGTCGGACAGGATCTGCAATATCCGGCGGTTTATGTCGTCCATCTTCGCCATTCGTTGCAAAGTTTGCCGCATCCCGCTGTCGATTGCAATTTCATGGTGTGGAGAATCGTCCATGATTGCGGCCATGACCCAGGATCTGCTGCTTGCCCTCATCCTCTTCGCCTTCGTCTCGTCGATCACGCCGGGGCCGAACAACCTGATGCTCATGGCATCGGGCGCCAATTTCGGGTTCCGCCGGACGGTGCCGCACATGCTGGGCGTGGGGCTGGGGTTTACCCTGATGGTGCTGCTGGTGGGCGTGGGGCTGGCCCAGGTCTTCGCGGCGTTTCCGGTTCTGCACCAGGTGCTCAAGGGGGTCTCCATCGCTTACCTTCTGTACCTCGCCTGGAAGATCGCCCATGCGGCGCCCGTCGCGCCCGGCGCGGCGTCGGGCCGTCCGATGACGTTCCTGCAGGCCGCCGCCTTCCAGTGGGTCAATCCCAAGGCCTGGACCATGGCCGTCACCGCCACCACCGCCTATGCGCCAGGCCACACCGTCGCGGCCATGTGCATCGTGGCGCTGATCTTCGGCCTGGTGAACCTGCCCACCGTCAGCACCTGGACCTTCGCCGGCCAGCAGCTGTCCCGCTTTCTCACCAGCCCCAGGCGGCTGGGCATGTTCAACTGGACCATGGCCGGGCTGCTGGTAGCGTCGCTGATCCCCGTGATCACGCACTGAGGGGCCCGTGCATTGAGCGGACTGTGCGCCCTGCTTTGTTGCATCCCCGCCCGGCCTTCGCCATATACGGCCCTGATACCGCTGAACGGGGCGCCTGATGACGCAATACCTGGATTTCGAGAAACCGCTTGCCGAGATCGAAGGCAAGGCCGAAGAACTGCGCGCCCTGGCCCGCACCAACGAGGGCATGGATGTCGCGTCCGAAGCCTCGGCGCTGGACACCAAGGCGGCGGCGATGCTGGTGGACCTGTACAAGGATCTGTCGCCCTGGCGGAAATGCCAGGTCGCGCGCCATCCCGACCGGCCGCATTGCCGCGACTACATCGACGCCTTGTTCAATGAATACACGCCCCTGGCCGGGGACCGGAACTTTGCCGACGACCATGCCGTGATGGGCGGGTTGGCGCGCCTGGACGACCGGCCGGTGATGGTGATCGGGCACGAAAAGGGATCCGACACCAAGGCGCGGATCGAACACAACTTCGGCATGGCCCGCCCCGAAGGATACCGCAAGGCGATCCGGCTCATGCAGATGGCCGACAAGTTCGGCATTCCGGTGGTGACGCTCGTGGACACGCCCGGCGCCTACCCGGGCAAGGGCGCCGAGGAACGCGGCCAGTCCGAAGCCATCGCGCGGTCGACCGAAACCTGCCTGCGCATCGGTGTGCCGCTGGTCAGCGTGATCATCGGCGAAGGCGGGTCGGGCGGGGCGGTGGCCTTTGCCACGGCGAACCGCGTGGCCATGCTGCAGCATTCGGTCTACTCGGTGATCTCGCCCGAGGGCTGTGCGTCGATCCTGTGGAAGGACGCCGAGAAGATGAAGGAAGCGGCCGAGGCGCTGCGCCTGACCGCGCAGGACCTGATGAAGCTGGGCGTGATCGACCGGATCATCGACGAACCCGGTGGCGGCGCGCATCGTCACCCGGAAACGGCCATCGCGTCGGTCGGCAAGGCGATCACCGCGATGCTGGGCGAATTCCAAGGCCAGGACCGCGCCGAGATCGTCAGGGACCGTCGCACCAAGTTCCTGAAGATGGGTGACCGCGGCCTGGCGGCCTGACCACCGGGCCGGGCCCGGAAAATCCGGACGTTCCGGCACCTGATCAGCAAGTCAGCTGGCCAGAAGCCGCAGCCCCTGGGTGACGTCGGATCGCACCGCCAGGCGCAGGCCGGGTTCGTCCCCGGCCTTCAGCGCGGCCACGATCAGCTTGTGATACCGCGGCGGTTCCGTCCGGCGCAGCTTGCCGTAAAGCGCGTGCATCGTCGGCCCCAGCTGCAGCCAGACCGTTTCCGCCATGGCCAGCATCGCCGGCGCCTGGGCGCGCAGGTACAGCGTGCGGTGGAATTCCAGGTTGGTGCGGATATAGCCGGTGGCGTCCCGCTGGGCGATGCGTTCGGCGATGGCCGCGTCGATGGTCTGCAGCCGTTCGATCAGCGCGATATGGGCGCGGGGCAGGGCGCGCGACGCCAGTTCAACCTCGATCAGCGCGCGCAGGGCGGCCAGTTCCTCGATTCGTTCGTTCGACAGTTCCGGCGTCGATACCCGGCCCGAGGACGACAGGAACAGCGCGCCCTCGGCCACCAGCCGGCGCACCGCTTCGCGCGCGGGCGTCATGGACACCCCGAATTCCTTGCCGATTCCGCGCAGGGTCAGCGCCTGGCCGGGAGAGATATCGCCATGCATGATACGGGTGCGCAGGCCGCGGTACACGCGGTCATGAGCGGCGGGAAGGACATCGGTGCTGCGGGTCGTCGGTTTCATGGCGCATTTGTGATCACACTTTGCCCGCCGGTCAATCCTCCTCGCGGAAGCGATAGCGGTGAAGGGCCGATCCTTCGGTGCGCAGCCAGCCGCGGGCGGCGTCGTGGGGGCCGTAAAGCCGGTCGACCAGGGCCCAGAAGGCGGGCGAATGGTTCATCTCGGACAGGTGCGCGACCTCGTGCGCCGCAACGTAATCCAGGATCTCGGGCGGGGCCAGGATCAGCCGCCAGGAATACATCAGCGCGCCGGCCGACGAACACGATCCCCAGCGCGACCGGGTGTCGCGCAGGGTGATGCGGGCATAGCGCCGGCCCAGCCGCGCGGCATGGCGGTCCGAAGCCGCGGCAAGGCGGTCGCGGGCCAGCGATTTCAGGTAGGCCTCGGCGCGGGTGCCGGGGCGGTCGGCGGGCAGCATCAGCCGGTCGGCGTCCAGCCGGACCCGCCGCGTGCCGCCGGTTTCGACCAGGCGCAGGCGGCCTTCGACGGGCAGCAGGGCGCCCGCGATCACCGGCACGTCGTCGGCCCGGCCCGCCAGGTGCCCGCGCACCCAGTCGGCCTTGGTGGCGGCAAAGCTCATCGCCTCGGCCGTGCTGACGCCGCGCGGGACGGTCAGTGTGACCCGTCCGTCCAGTTGCGACACGCGCAGGCTGATCCGCCGCGCACGGGCCGATCGGCGCAGCACGACCGGAACCAGGGGGGTTCCGGGCAGGTGGTATTCACCCATGTGGTCGGGGCTCCCTGTCATAGGCCCAATCCGTTCGTCTGGCCTCGTGACGCGCCAAAGGCTTTGACAGCCGGGGTCCGCTGTGGCAGTTGGCCAGAATCTCCAAAGCGACTCATACCTCTTTGACAAGGATAGTGACATGCCCAAGGAAGAATGGGGCGTCAAACGCGTCTGTCCGACCACAGGTAAGCGGTTTTACGACCTCAACCGGAACCCGATCGTCAGCCCCTACACGGGCGAGGTCGTGGAGCTCGACATCGGCAAGAGCCGAATGATCGCGGCAGACGCAGAAGACGCCGCTACGCTCAAGGCCAAACAGAAGACCGGGGACGACGATGTCGTGCTCGATGATGATGACGATACGGTCGATGTCGATCTCGGCGATGACGTGCTCGACGACGATGACGACAGCGACAACGTCTCTCTGGACGAACTGGCAGACATGCCCGGAGATGACGACGAGTAAGCTTGAATATTTCCTCTCATCGGGCCGGATTTTTCGCTTGATCCCGCCCGGTGGAGGGCATATCAGCACTCCACCTTATGGGGCCTTAGCTCAGCTGGGAGAGCGCTACAATGGCATTGTAGAGGTCAGGGGTTCGATCCCCCTAGGCTCCACCAAATCCTCGATGAAAAGCACCAGATAGTTCTGCCTTTTTAGTCAAAGAATTTGCCTCTGCCGCGCAGACGGTTGCTGATTTTCCTACGAAAATTCTTGCTGCTTTGAACCGCGCCCGTGGCGTGTTGATCACTTCGCAGCGCTTCCCCCTGTCAAAGCCGAGGATGGCCCATGAGCGACCATTTCTTCGTCGTGACGGGCGGCCCCGGTGCGGGCAAGACCAGCCTGATCACCGAGCTCGCCCGCCGCGGCCTCCACACAATCCCCGAATCCGGCCGCGCGGTCATTCGCGAGGAGATGGCCAGCGGCGGAGACGCTCTCCCCTGGGGGAATCGTATGGCCTATGCCGAACGGATGCTTGAGCGCGACCTCCGCGCCTACGAGGACGCACAGGCCCTCTTAGGCCCCGTGATCTTCGACCGGGGCATTCCCGACATAATGGGCTACCTGACCCTCTGCGGCCTCCCCGTGCCGCCCCACGTCACCGCTACGGCCAAGGCAGCCCGTTACAACGCCCGCGTCTTCCTGACACCCTACTGGGACGAGATCTTCACTCAGGACACCGAACGCACGCAGACCCGCACCGAGGCCGAAGCGACCTGCGCCGTCATGCGGGAGACCTACACCGCGCTCGGATACGAGATCACGGAACTGCCGTGCACCGACATCGCATCACGCGCTGATTTTGTCTCTGCGCAACTAGCGCTCTGACCGAATTCTCCAGATGGACGGAGCACCTACTGAAGCGGACAAACCGCGCAACTCCCTCCTGCCTCCTACTACCTGAAGCTGACGGCCCATTCCGGATATTGGCAGACTGGAAGCAGTACATTGCTGCATACTTCGAAGCAGCCGTTGGCACCCCACCTGCGAGATGCGAAATTTGAGCAACGCTATGACGGCTCGAACAAACATTTGCAGCCGTTGCAGCTTATCAAACACACAACTACAGTTCGAACAAACAAGCAACATTTTTAAGGTGAGCTAATGCGGGCATTCATTTCCTACTCCCACCATGACAAAGCCGCGCTTGACCGGTTGCACGTACATCTCAAGAATCTCACAAGGGATGGAAAAATTGAAACGTGGTACGACCGCGACATCTTGGCTGGCACGGAACTCGACGCCGAGATCGAACGGGAAATGGAAGCAGCCAACCTATTCCTGCTCATGATCAGCCCAGACTTCATAGCGTCTGATTACTGTGTCGAGCGCGAAATGAAACGAGCGCTTGAACGCCATGCAGCCGGGAATGCCCGCGTGGTGCCTATCATCGTGGAGGAGTGCGACTGGAAGGCAATGGGTGAATTGCGCTTGCTCAAGGCGGTTCCCACTGACGGCAAAGCGATCAGCGGATGGGCCAATCCGAACACGGCCTACCTTAATGTGGTGCAAGAATTGCGCCGGATCATCGACGCGGAAAACGCACCTGTGCCCATAGGTAAGGCCGCGCCTGAACCAGTAGCTCCACGACCAGCGACAGCCCGCTATCGTGCGAAACGGGAGTTTGACGAGATCGACCGAAGCGACTTCCGCGATGCTGCGTTCGCCATCATCAAGGATTACTTCCAACGCGCCACCGAGGAGATTGACTCAATTGACGGAGTGCGTGGCCGCTTCGCAGATAGAGGAGCAAGCTCCTTCGGAGCGACGGTCGTGAACACCGGGAAGCGGAACGGGACGGCCCACATTACAGTACATTGCCGCAACTCGCACGTTGCCTTGGCTGATGTCTACTATTCGTTCAACGAAAACGCTGGTGACAATACCGCGAATGGCGGCTTCAATATCTCGTCGGACGACTACGAGCAGTTCCTGATCCAGACAATGAACATCTTCGGAAACCGCCCGATTTGAACCGCCTGCTCGCCGGTCCCGGTGATTGTTAAGAGACGTCCATAATGACGTCATTAAAGACGTCTCCTACAGGGAGGCAGGGATGCGGGGCGAAATTCTGGGCGTGGAACGTCGGCGCCGGTGGAGTGACGACGAAAAGTTGGCGATTGTGCTTTCGGTCGGGGTGAATGGCGCGACGGTATCGCAAGTCGCGCAGCGCCACGAGATCAGGAGGCAGCAGATTTATGCCTGGCGATACGAACTGAGGAAGAAGGGGCTTCTTACGCCTGACGACGCGACGCAATTCCTGCCGGTTGATATTACACCGCCGCCCGGACCGCCGGAAGCGAGCGCCGCTGACGCGAACTCGGCGCTGGTCGAGGTGGTTTTGCGCAACGGCCGCAGCTTGCGGGTCGATGCCCGCGTGGACCCGGCGGTGCTGACCCGTTTGCTCCAAACGGTGGAGGCAGCATGATCGGCCCCGGCACCGGCGTTCGCGTTTACCTGGCCTGCGGTCACACGGATATGCGTAAGGGTATCGCGGGCCTGTCCGCCATCGCGCAGGACGTCCTGCGGCAGAGGCCGTCGAACGGAGCCGTGTTCGCGTTCCGTGGGCGCCGGGGCGACAGGGTGAAACTCTTGTATTGGGATGGGCAGGGATTTTGCCTGTATTACAAAGTCCTGGAGAAGGGACGCTTTCCCTGGCCCTCGGCGACGGACGGAAGTGTCCGGCTGACTTCGGCGCAACTGGCGATGCTGTGGGAAGGAATCGACTGGCGGCGACCGGACTGGGGCGCGCCGCCTGCCCGGGCGGGGTGACTTATCTCTATGGAATCCCTTGTTTTTATGGTGCCTGATCTGTGGATATGGTATCCAGCGCCATGTCCGCAGAAGCCACGCCCCTCCCCAATGATCCCGCCGCTCTGAAAGCGATGATCGCTGCCTTGCAGGCGGAAAACCAGAAGATGTCGGCCAGTCTGCGGGCACATGATCTGCTGGTGCAAGCGCTGCGCGTGCGCATTGCCAAACTGCAAAAGCAGAAGTTCGGGCCGAGCTCGGAAAAGATCGAGCGCGAGATCGAACAATTGGAACTGGCGCTGGAAGACTTGCAGGTAGCCCTGGCTGAGGCGGAAGACACGCCGCCGGACGACGAGGACGCGTCGGACACCGAAGAACAGGTCTCGGCAGCAGAAGAGCCCAAGCAACGCCGCCGTCCGAAGGTGTCCAAGGATACGCCTCGCGAACGCCGTGAACTCGATCCCGGCGACAGCTGCCCGGACTGCGGCGGCGATCTCCGTGTGGTGGGCGAGGACGTCAGCGAGTTGATCGACATGATCGCGGCGCAGTTGAAGGTCATTGAAATCGCGCGGGTCAAGAAATCCTGTCGGCGCTGCGAAAAGATGGTGCAGGAGCCTGCACCCAGCCGCCCGATCCCGCGCAGCATGGCAGGTCCGAACCTTCTGGCCTACGTGCTGACCTCGAAATTCGACGACCACGTGCCATTATATCGCCAGAACGAGATCTTCGCCCGCATGGGGGCGGACATCCCGGACACGACGTTGGTCGACTGGTGCGGTGGGGCAATGAAGACGCTGGCGCCTCTGATCGAGAAGATCGAGGCCAAGATCATGGCCAGCGATCTTCTGCATGCAGATGACACCCCCATCCGGGTGCTGGATCGCAGCCGCCGTGACAAGGGGCTTGGCAAGGGTGTCAAGAAAGGCCGGATTTGGGCCTATGTGCGCGATCAGCGCCCGTGGTCGGGCACGGCTCCGCCCGGAGCGGTCTACCGGTTCGCCCCGGACTGGAAGGAAGAGCATGTCCTTGCCCATCTCGGTGAGACCAGCGGCATTCTCCAGGCGGATGGATACAAGGGTTATGCCAAGCTCTACGCCACCGATCTGGACGGCAGAAGCCAGTTCCGAGAGGCAGCATGTTGGGCGCACCTACGCCGCGACTTCCACGATGTCTGGACCGCAACGAAATCCGAAATCGCGCGCGCGGCGCTCGACCGGATCGGAAAGCTATACGACATCGAACGGGAAATCAGCGGCAAGCCCGCCGAGGTGCGGCTGGCCGTGCGCCAAAAGGAAAGCAAACCCAAGGTCGCTGCGTTCCGGGACTGGGCCGAAAAGCAGCTCACTCGCATTCCCGGCAAGAGCGAACTCGCCAAGGCGTTCCGCTACGGGCTGAGCCGCTGGTCCTCGTTCACACTCTTCCTTGACGACGGGCGTGTGGCCATCGACAATAATCCCGCCGAGCGCGCGCTGAGACCCATTGGCGTCGGCAGACGGAACTGGTTATTCGCGGGCTCGGATACCGGCGGTGAAACGCTCGCCCGCGCGATGACCGTCATTGAGACGGCGAAGATGAACGGACTCGATCCGCAGGCCTACCTGGCTGATGTCTTGGACCGTATCCACGATCACATGAACAACCGGCTGGCCGAATTGCTTCCTTGGAACTGGAAGCCTTCAGAACAAACACGCAAAGAGGCTGCGTAATGGCAACAACCACCTACGTCTGTTCCATCGCCCATGTCGCCAGCCGACTGGACGAAGATCCCGAACTCCTTGAAGCCATCGTTAGCAACGACGACAACCTCTCATACGGCAACATAGTCAGCGTTCACATCGGGCCGGACGATTACATCACGGCGCTCACCGACGATGGCATCGAAGAACTGCGCGACATGCTCACATCCGCACGCGGGTCCCTCAAGGAATGGCACAACTTCCTCGAAGACTTCGTCGCCGAGCCCGACATTATCGCCCGCGTCAAGGACCAGTCACCGCGGTAGAAATCGGGCGCTTACCATCTTCGGCAATGCCGATAAGCGGCTGGCACCAGAGCAAGCGGCGGAGGCGCTCTGGAACGAGTTTATCGGCAACGCGGGCATCACCTATGACTGAGCGCATCCGTTTCCGTTGCAAAAACTGCGGCCACCGCTTCGCAACAGAGGTGCTCGACGAAGACGAGCGCCGTGAGGCCCGCCGCAAAAGTCGACCGACCCACGCCGTGCACTGCCCTGTGTGCAACCGCACTGACATTCGCAGAGGATGGGATTGACTGTCGTTTCCGGACCCTGGCGAATTACTCAAATGCTGCGACGCAACTTCCGCAGAGCGGACACTCTGTTAAGAAATCTGTGACGCAGACAAGGCCAAGAATACCGGTGTTCCCAGAAGGAGCGCTCAATCCTTCGACACAATGTCAAAAACTAGCTTGTTGTAGTTTGATGCTTTGGCGAAGTAGCCTAACCTATGACGACGGTCGATCCTATTTAATCCTCTGTGGCCAACTGCGCTAGACCAGGACAACCAATCGGATTGCCCAGCACCTAAATGAGCATCTCGAAGCTCTACCAAGCCATACCTTAAGTCGGGTATTTCAAGCAGTTTAGCCCTTGAAATCGAAGTGGCGTTTGGGTGGTTGTTCAGCCTATCTATGATCTCAGCCGCGGACGCGGTGTTCAGAAGTCGATCTTCAAGAATGTGGGTTAGCCAAAAAAGCTGAAACTCGTAGATCATCGCATCATTGTCGCGTAATAATTCCAACACAAATGCGGCAATGGTTTCTTCGTCGTCCGCCTCGAGGCAGAATGAGTGAATATTCTTGAATAGATGTGGAAAGCGACGCGCGATGTCTGCAAGGCGGTTAATCGCTTCTTCGGCGTGCTCGGCCATCAAAGCCAGCACGAGTTCCGCGTCCTCTTCTTCGATATCATCTTGTTGAAGTAGGCCTCTCAGAAAACCCATCTCTTCATCCGACAAGTCACGTTCGATTTCGACCTCTTCATCGGGGAGACCATCATAGTCAGTGACAACGACGCGCCGCCGTTGAAGTAGCTGTACCCTTACGTCTTCGATTGCATCCTCAAGTTCAACGTTCTCCCGCACTCCATCGCTGGTCTTGTTTGGATTCAATGAAAGGCCTTTCTCACCCAAAAGGCCTTGGATCGTAATGAAGTCATGACGAAGGTCGCGTCGAGAGTCGGAGAAAAGGACAAAATCGTCCATAAACCTAACAATAGCATTACTGCGCAACCCGTGAAACTGCTCGACGAAACGGAGAAAATCATTACCAATCATTTTCGTTGGGTAAATGCCTTGGGGCAGACAGTCTACTGAACGACCCGTATTAATCTCTCGTAGAAACTGGCCAAACGCTTGGTAATCCTGTTCGGACGCTCCAACTCTAGACAACCAAGAAACAAGATCATGGTGGTAGATCGAGTTGAAATAGGCAGCGACATCAAAACTTAAGCTGTAGCGAAATTGCTCCCGATACGCTGCAATTGCCCCTTTATACCCCCGATAAGAACCCGAAGGATTTAGTGGCTCGCCATCTTGAAAACGGTAGCCAAAATGCTTCTTGTGCTCATGGAAGGGTGCTCTGAAGCGGGTTCGGTTGCGCAAGACGAGATCGTATATAAAATACTCTGCCACAGGATCTAGTTTTACGGTTCGCCTTAAGTGAAAGCCGGGCTTTCCAGCATAGACCCTAGTCTGTGAACGGAATGAGAATGCCTCTTGATCGGGATCAAGGCAACGGGTTAAGAACTCGCGGATTTCGTTTTGACCATTTTCGATTAGGTAACGATTTGTCGACATTGGAAAAAGGGTTCGACGGTAGTCGGATGAATAAAAATCAAACATCGGAGCGACCTGCTTTCTTGGTCAAGACTCTTCGGTCAAAGGTGCTGGTTTGGACGCACCCCAATATTTCTGGTACTCCGGACCGTGGCTTTCCGGCTGTTGACCCTTTTCTGGTTTCCTCATCATGATCGGCAAAGGTGCGGGTAAATCGGGGCCGACGATGATCGCTTCGCCTTGTGCTAGGGATGGGATAAAAGCAGCTGCGTTGCGATCCAGGTCACCGCAAGCTCTTTCGATGGTCTCCCGGTCTCGGTCATTGGTAAGCCTGTGAACAAACAAGGTTCCAAGCTGACTAAGAACATCTTGCGGTACATCTCTAGGACGCTGGGTCGCAATCACGGTCGTCAGCCCATACTTCCGGCCTTCCTTTGCAATGAATCCAAAGGCGTCGAGTGTAACATGGTTATGCTCATCCCCAATTGAGCGCCCAATAAACTGGTGAGCTTCGTCCAAGACGCAAACTAGCGGGTTCTCCACGAACCTATTGGCTCGCGCCATTTCAAGCAAATGTCTCCCGAGCGTATTCAGCAATAATTCACGAGCGTTATACTTGAACGAGACATCTCTGAAAGAGATTACCAGGGCCCTTTGGGCTCCATCGACGACAAAATCTTCAATAACACTCGCAATATCTTGACCGTCAGATTTGAACATACATGCAAGTTCGGGAGCACCCAGATAGGTCTCAATCCGAACATTTAGATGATTGCAAGCTCCCAGCGCGAAGTCATCTGGCTTGCCGAAATTCCCCAGAACGCTATGGTCGCTATTGCTTCCTTGTTTAACGCACTCGTACCGAATTTGCTCAGCAAGCATCGACAGATCAAAATCGCAGAGGTCACTGTTTATTTCGTCAGCCAAAGATATTTGCGCAACCGAAAGCGCATGGCGGCTGTTACCCGCCTTTCTAGTCGTGCCGTTCGCCAATACCTCTACAGATCCTTTCCCGTCAATGTCGAATTTCTTCCGCCCATTGTCTTCTTCATATACATAACCGCCGCGCCCAGCCAACAGTGCCTTGGCTAAGCGAAGACTTTTGATCGCGCTTCTTAGCGTCGGCCCTTGGACTTGGGGCGAGGGCGTCAACAATGAGTAAAGGTCGATCTCCGACAGATTTTTGTGTGGGAAATGGACTTGTTCAGCTCCAATCTCATCAATCGGGCTGAAGGCAAGATGTTTTGCTCCAGAAACTTTTCCCGCGAACTCTCCTGTCGGATCGAACAGGATACACTTCCCATCGATCCGCACGATTTCATTGACGAGGCGGGAAACCGTCCAGCTCTTCCCCCCGCCAGTCGCACCAAATACTCCGCAATGACGTCCGAACAGTTTCTCCGGCGGAATGCTGAGGGCGGCATCATCCAGCCCGGATAGGTGCCCCAGCTCGACGAGTAACGGTGCACTGTCTCTCTTCATGTCGCCTTCCAAGGCATCCTTAATGGAATTGGACAGCGCTCCGCCCTCTGCGAGGTAAACCCCATCACCGACCCTCGGCTGCGTGTTGATACCGCGCGTCACTTTCCGAGTTGTCTTGCTGACAGTTGCCAGCAACTGAATGCGTCCCTGTGGTTCAACCGTAGGATCGGTTTCGATCTGGTGCTCAAGGACACTTCGCTGCCTGTCTGGAATGCCGACTTCCGTCACGCGCCCCAAGATCGCTGAGCGATCGCAATCGACAAACACGAAATCACCCACAGAACCTTTTGCCAGCCCGCGCCTACCCAAGGCTGCAAGAGCATTTGGCAAGGTAAGTTCCACGGCACTTGCCGTGACCCGTGTAACCGTCCCGATGCGCTTGGACGGGTCGATCAGGGACGAAAGTTCGCTCATACGCCGTCGCCCTCGCGCAGATTTTCGAGCCGATCTTGCAAGAGCTGGCGATCCGTCTTGCCCGATATCATTGGCAAGGCGTCTGCAAGGTCTTCGAAGCGGCCATTCAACATCGTGATGCGCGTATCAGCCTGTTGTACAAGCCGTGCAATCTTGCTCTGGTAAGGGCGTTGACCAGCCAGATCGTGGTCGATTTCCTGCGCGTCTTCATCGAAGAGCTTTTGATGCTCCACGAACCCGCGATCACAAAGGACAAAGCGCAGCGACAGGTTCGTTTCGATGGCTGACCAGATCGGGGCGCTGATATGATCGTCTGCAAAACCGAACCCGGAGACGATCAACGTTGTATCGGGTTCTCGCAACGCTGCCTGCAACGCCGCGAACATGTCGAGATAGGGGCTTTCGAACGCCTCCTGATACTTCGAAGATCGCGGATAGATCAGGACTGGCTTGCGGTCTTCGCCGGGCTCATCGACGCTTCGAATGACGACTTCATCAGACCGTCGCCGCCAATCCACCGAACCGTGGAGCTTGTAGAGGTGGAACACACCGTCAAGGTAGTCGGCCTTCGTACTGGATGCGGCCCGCCTCACGATATCATGGTCGAAGTGATCACGGTTGAACCGTTGCTCGGCGCTGTGGGAAAATCCGTCTGAGCTACCCCCCGAAATTCGGACACTGACATAAGCTACGATTTGCAGTCTGCTGATCTTCGACGAGAAGGAGATCAGAGATGTCGAAACGGAAGCAGCACGCGCCTGAGTTCAAGGCGAAGGTCGCGCTGGAAGCCCTGAAAGGCGAGGAGACGGCCGCCGAGCTGGCAAGCCGGTTCGGGGTGCATCCGACGATGATCCATCAATGGAAGCGAGCCCTGCTCGAAGGCGCCTCCGGTGTGTTCGAGCGCGGGGGCCGCAAGAAGCCCGAGATTGACGAGGAGCAGGTGAAGGAGCTCCACGCCAAGATCGGGGAGCTGGCGGTGGCCAACTCTTTTTTGGAACGAAAGCTGAAGCCCTGGGGCGGGAAGTGAGGCGCGGCATGATCGAGCCGGACCACCCGGACCTGTCGATCGGCCAGCAGTGCAAGCTGCTGTCGATCGCGCGCTCGTCTTTCTACTACACGCCCAAGGGCGAGTCTGAGCGGAACCTCGGCCTGATGCGGCGGATCGACGAGCAGTTCCTGGAGACGCCGTTCTTCGGCGTTCGGCAGATGACCTGGCATCTGCGTAACGACGGACACCTTGTGAACGAGAAGCGCATCCGGCGACTGATGCGCCTGATGGGGCTAATGCCGATTTACGAGAAGCCCAACACGAGCAGGCCGACGAAGGGCCACAAGACCTATCCCTACCTGCTCAGAGGTCTGCGGGTGGAACGCCCGAACCAGGTCTGGTGCTCGGATATCACCTACCTGCCCATGCGGCGCGGGTTCCTATACCTCGTGGCGATCATGGACTGGCACACCCGCAAGGTCCTGTCCTGGCGGATCTCGAACACGCTGGAGGCCGACTTCTGTGTCGAGGCGCTGAACGAGGCCATCCACAAGTTCGGCCCGCCAGAGATAATGAATACAGATCAGGGATCCCAGTTCACCTCCTTTGCCTGGACGGATCGGCTCCGCCGGTCCAGCGTGCGCATATCGATGGATGGGAAAGGCCGGTTCCTCGACAACATCTTCATCGAGAGGCTGTGGCGCACCCTGAAATACGAGTGCGTCTACCTGCATGCCTGGGAGACCGGATCGGAGACGAAAGCGGCCATCCGGAAATGGATGAGCTTCTACAACAACCAGCGCCCGCATTCAGCCCTGGGCGGCCAGCCTCCGGCGCTGGTCTACTGGCAGAGAAATGATATCAACCAACCCGATCAGCAGGTGCAACGAGTAGCTTAATTTACGCCAGATCCTGTCCAATAGATGGGGAGTAGCTCAGTCCTACGTCAAACAGGGCTGCGCCAAGCAGCCCCGCCTTGTCCGTCGATCCCGTACAAGCGTAGGTTTACGGGTCGTAGATGAAAGCTTCGCGACACTGACGCAAGGTCAATTGGCGGCGGATCGCCGGGACGGGGCGGGCGTCAGCCCTTGCCCTTCCACGGCACCAGAAGCCGTTCGGCCCACCGCATCAGCATGTCGATGCCAAAACCGATCACGCCGATCAGGATGATGCCCATCAGCACGATGTCGGTGTTCTGGAATTTCGACGCCACCATGATCATCATGCCCGCGCCCTTTTCGGCGGCGACCAGTTCGGCGGCGACCACGGTGCCCCAGCAGACGCCCATGGCGACACGGGCGCCGGTGAAGATTTCCGGCAGCGAATTGGGCACGATCACGTGGCGCATGATCTGCGCCTTGGACGCCCCCAGCGAATAGGCCGCGTGGACCTTGGATATCTTCACGCCCGACACGCCGGACCGCGCGGCGATGGCCATGATCCAGAGCGCGGCGAGGAACAGCAGGATGATCTTGCCCGCCTCGCCGATGCCCGCCCAGATGATCACCAGCGGGATCAGGGCCAGCGGCGGAACCGGGCGCATGAATTCCACGATCGGGTCGAACCAGCCACGGAACCAGTCAGACAGCCCCATGGCATAGCCCAGCGGGATCCCGACCAGCGCGCCAAAGACGAAGCCCAGGATCACCCGCATCAGCGAATAGCCCAGGTGTTCCCAAAGCGTGGACCCGCGAAAGCCCTCCTTCGCGATTTCCACGATCCGGGCAATGACGGCCTCGGGCGGCGGCAGCCAGATCGGTTCCATCTGCCAGCCCTTGCGGGGTTCGAAGTTCAGCGTGCCCTTGGGCGACATGCCGACCCGGCCATAGGGGGTCTCGACGCTGCCGCCCGGCTCGATCGGCTTGCCGTCGACGGCGACGACCCTGGCGCCTTCGTCCCGGCCCAGTTCGTCGTTCTGGTCCACCCGGATCAGCCCCGACCGCCAGACGCCGACCGTGGCGGCGTCGTTCTTGGCCCAGCCGTCGCCCGGCTCGACCGTCGGGTCTTCGACGGTCTCGTCGATGGGGTGCACCAGCACGCTGACGGTGGCGGTGTCGGTCTGCCCGTCCGGGGTTTCGGCGGTGTAATCGAAGGTCGCCAGGCCCTCGAACGGGCCCGGCGCATGCAGGAACTTCGGCAACAGGTCGGACCCGGTAAAGGCCCCCCACAGAACGAAGATCGTCACGATCGAGATCACGCTTGCCGCCCGGTCCGGCTTGACCGCGCTTTCGTCCCCGAACGTCACCGTCTTGAGCGAGGTGTAATCCGTCTTTTGCGTGCGTTTGCGCAGCTGGTGGACGATGACGTAGGCGCCGGTGAAGATGGCGGCGTAGATCAGGATGGGGATCATGTCGGCGCCTCCGTCCGGCCCATGATCTCTTCTTCCATGTTCCAGATCATGTTCAGGATCTCTTCGCGCCGGGGCCCGAATTCGGGGTGCTTCTTGACCTCGCGCAGGTCGGCGTTCACGCCCAGGTCGGCAAAGGGCAGGCGGTATTCCCGGTGGATCCGCCCGGGGCGCGGCGCCATCACCAGCAGGCGTTCGCCCAGCAGCAGCGCTTCCTCGACCGAGTGGGTGATCAGGATGATGGTCTTGCCGGTCTCTTTCCAAAGCTTGAGGACCAGCGACTGCATCTTTTCGCGCGTCAGCGCGTCCAGCGCGCCCAGCGGTTCGTCCATCAGGATGACATCGGGATCATTGGCCAGGCAGCGCGCCAGCGCCACGCGCTGCTGCATCCCGCCCGACAGCTCGTAGACCGACTTGTCCTTGAAGTCCCGCAGGCCCACGACCTCGAGCAGGTGATCGACGATCTGCGTCTTCTCGCCCTTGGGCATGTGCTTCATCGACGGGCCGAAGCCGACGTTCTCGCGCACCGACATCCATTCGAACAAGGCGCCCTGCTGGAACACCATGCCCCGTTCTGCGCCCGGGCCGGTCACCCGGTGACCGTTCATGGTGATCTGGCCAGAGGTCGGCGCCAGGAAGCCCGCCAGGATGTTCAAAAGCGTGGTCTTGCCGCACCCCGAAGGGCCCAGCACGCTAAGCAGTTCGCCCGCATTCAGCTGAAGCGAGACGTCCTTGAGTGCCTGCACCGCGCTGCCGTTGGGCAACTCGAAGCGCATGGAGAGGTTTTCGATGCTGAGCCCGTTCATCCCGTACCGCAAAACTTTTGATGAAAGTTTTGCCAAAAGTTTCCGGGAAACTTTTGGCGTCGGAGAGGGCCGGACAGCGAGGGCTGTCCGGCCGGGGTCGTCACATGCCGTTGGCGGCCGACAGCGGGCCGGTGTCCACGGCGTTGTCGTAGCTGGCCAGCGCGGAATCGATCGATCCGGCCGTCACGAAGACTTCGGCCACGCCCTTCATGAACTCCTGGCTGCCGCCGCCGAGCCATTTCTTGGACAGCTGGGTGTCGACGTCCGGAAAGACGAAGGTGGCCAGGGTTTCGGCCGTGGCGTCGTCGTCCATGCCGGCGTCCTTGGCGATGACGGGGACCATCTCGGTCGTGTGCTCGCCCGAATTCCACATGGCGTTGGCATCCGCCGTCACCTTCAGGAACTTGGCGACCAGGTCACCGTTCTCGGCCACGAAGGACGCGGGCGCCGATGTCACGTCGAAAACCAGGATCCCAAGGTCTTCCTTCTCGGCGCCGGTCAGCAGCACGTTGCCGTGTTCCTTCATCCGGCGCAGGGACCCGCCCCAGCCGCAGGCCATGTCCACCGCGCCCTGCGCGATCGCGGCCGCGCCGTCGGGCGGTGCCATGTCGACGATTTCCAGGCTGTCGAGCGGAACGCCGAAATGGTCCATCTGCTTGAGGAAGCCGTAGTGCGCCGCGGTGCCCAGCGGCACGGCGACCTTCTTGCCTTCCAGTTCGCTTGCGCTGTCCTTGTCGATTTCCAGGTCCGACCGGACCACGCAATTGTCGTTGTCCGAATAGCTGACCGCCACGTCCAGCGCGACCAGGTCCTGGCCCGCGCTGGTGGCGACCACGAAGGGCGGCACGCCCTGGCTGACCGACAGCTGCACGTCGCCCGACGCCATTGCCGCGCTCATCGCGGTGCCGGTGTCGAAGCTGACCCAGTTGACCTTGACGCCCATCTCTTCGTCGTAGGTGCCGTTGACCTTGGCGTATTCGAACGGCATCGGCCATTCGAGGAAGTAGCCCACCGTGATCTCGTCCAGGGCGAAGGCGGGGGCCGTGCCGGCGACCAGAGCGAAGACCGCGGCGGCGCCCTTGAGGCTGCGCTTGATGCTCAAATTGTTATCTCCCGTGTTGTCCGCCGCGTTGGGCGGGTGTGGTGGCGGCCCCGGATGCGAGTCCCGGCCGCAGGGGGCAAAGGCGCAAAACCCGCCCGGACCCGGCCCGATCGGAGCCGATAATGCCTAATGGATCAACATTTTTTCTGTTGTTTCCGGGACCCCGGCATGCGCCAGCCGTGCGATTTCTTCCCGGAAATGAGCGATCGGGGGTGGTGGTTTTGTCCTAAGTGTCTGAATAAAATAAAAAAACTATGGATTGGGGGGAGGATGGGGATGCACTGTCTGGTGATTTGGACTTAGCGGGGCGGGCGATCTGGACCTATAGTTCGCCGAAAAAACAGGATCAGCATGGGTCCAAGGTCTGGCCCGCTCTGGCGGGCCGACATGCGTTCGATCTCCCTTTGCAAAAGAGGCACCAGGCCATGGACGGCAAGTTCACGGAAAACGACAATTCCCACATCGTAGCTGCCGACAAGGCGCATGTCTGGCATCACCTGAGCCAGCACAAACCCTACGAGACGATCGACCCGCGCATCATCGTCGAAGGCAAGGGGATGAAGGTCTGGGATCAGAACGGCAAGGAATTCCTCGATGCCGTTTCGGGCGCCGTCTGGACCGTCAACGTCGGCTATGGCCGGGAACGCATTGCCGACGCAGTGCGCGACCAGCTGCTGAAGATGAACTATTTCGCGGGCTCCATGGGCACCGTGCCCGGCGCGATCTTTTCCGAGATGCTGATCGACAAGATGCCGGGCATGAGCCGGGTCTATTACTGCAACTCGGGGTCCGAGGCCAACGAGAAGGCCTTCAAGATGGTCCGCCAGATCGCCCACAAGAAATACGGCGGCACCAAGCACAAGATCCTGTACCGCGACCGCGACTATCACGGCACCACCATCGGCGCCCTGTCGGCCGGCGGCCAGGACGAGCGCAACGCGCAATACGGCCCCTTCGCACCGGGTTTCGTGCGGGTGCCCCATTGCCTGGAATACCGCAAGCACGAACAGGACGGCGCGCCGGTCGAGAACTACGGCGAATGGGCGGCCGGGCTGATCGAACAGGTGATCCTGTCCGAAGGACCGGACACCGTGGGCGGCCTGTGCCTGGAACCGGTGACCGCAGGCGGCGGCGTGATCGTTCCGCCCGAGGGCTATTGGCAGAAGGTGCAGGAGATCTGTGCCAAGTACGGCGTGCTGCTGCACATCGACGAGGTCGTCTGCGGCGTGGGGCGGACCGGCGAATGGTTCGGCTACCAGCATTACGGCGTGAAGCCCGACATGGTGACGATGGCCAAGGGCCTGGCCTCGGGCTATGCGGCGATTGCCGCTCTGGTGACGACCGAGGAGGTCTTTGATGCCTTCAAGGACGATCCGACCGACCCGATGAACTATTTCCGCGACATCTCGACCTTTGGCGGCTGCACCGGTGGCCCGGCGGCGGCGATCGAGAACATGAAGATCATCGAGGAAGAAGGCCTGCTGGCCAACACCACCGCCATGGGTGCGCGGCTGATGGAGAACCTGGCCGAGCTGAAGGACAAGCACAAGGTTGTCGGCGACGTGCGCGGCAAGGGGCTGTTCTGCGGCGCCGAGCTGGTGCTGGATCGCGATACCAAGGAACCGGTGCCGGAGAAGATGGCCCAGGCGGTGACCGCCGACTGCATGGGGCAGGGGGTTATCATCGGCATGACCAACCGCTCGCTGCCGGGCAAGAACAATACGTTGTGCTTCTCGCCCGCGCTGATCGCGACGCCGGACGATATCGACCGGATCACCGATGCGGTCGACGGTGCGCTGGGGCGGGTGTTCGGGTAGGGGGGGGCTCTGCCCCCGTCCTCCCTTGGAGGACTCCCCCGAGGGTATTTTTGAAGAGAAAGAAGCAGGAGGCTCGCCATGTGGGCTGAACCGGTCACTTTGACGGGGCGAAGCGGGTCTGTTGTTCCGCTTCGGATGTCCCATGCGGAAGAACTGGCCGAAGCGGCGGCGGATGGCGAGCTGTACCGGCTGTGGTACACGTCGGTGCCGGCGCCCGAGGGCGTGCCTGCCGAGATCGAGCGGCGGCTGGGGCTGATGGCCGAGGGCAAGATGGCGCCTTTTGCCATCCTGGATGTCGATGGCCGGGCGGTGGGGATGACGACCTACATGAATATCGACGCGATGAACAAGCGGGTCGAGATCGGGTCGACCTGGTATCGCAAGGCCGTCCAGCGCACGCCGCTGAATACCGAGTGCAAGCGTATGCTGCTGGGTCATGCCTTCGAGGTGCTGGACTGCATCGCGGTCGAACTGCGGACCCACCGGATGAACACGCAAAGCCGCCGGGCCATCGAACGGCTGGGTGCGCAGCTGGACGGGATCCTGCGTCAGCACCAGGTCATTCCCAACGGGACGATCCGCGACACGGCGGTCTATTCGATCATCGCCGCGGAATGGCCTTCTGTCCGGGCGCATCTGGACTGGCAGCTGGAAAAGCCCCGGAGCTGAGCGAAACGGCCCGCGCGCTGCAGCGCGCGGGCCGGGCCCAACGGGAGGAGGGCATCCTTGGATGCCTGATCGACGGGCGGGAGCCCCGGTTCAGACGAGCAGCTGGAACAGAAGGCCTGACAGGATCGCGCCGGTGATGCCCAGGCCAAGGTAGGCGGCGAAGACCTGCGGCTTGACCAGGGACCAGACCGCCGCCATCGCCGGGATGGAACTGACCGCGCCGGCGATCATGAAGGCCATGGCGGACCCCGCGCTCATCCCCTGTTCCATCAGCCCCGCCAGCAGCGGCGGCGCCACGTAGGAATTCAGGTAGGCCGGCATGCCCACGAAGGCCGCGATGGCGATGGGCAGGGGACCTTCGCCGCCGACGACACCGGCGATCATCTCGGCCGGGACGTAGTGGACCAGCAGGGCTTCCAGCACATAGGCCAGGGACAGCCATTTCAGCAGGAACAGACCATTCGTCACCAGTTCCTGCCGGAACGTCTTGCGCCGGCTGTCTTCCGTCCAGAAGGCCCAGACCGGTTTGCCGTCCAGCTTCGGGCCTCCGCAGCAGCCCGAGGGCTGGTAGACCCGCAGCGGGTTCTGGAACGCGCCCGCACCCATCAGCCCCTTGACGGTGAACCCGCCCAGCAGGCCAAGGCCCACTGCCGCCACCGCCTTTGCCACCGCAAAGGGCCAGCCAAGTGCACCCGCCGTGATCAGCAGCGTCGGAGGGTCGATCAGCGGCGAGGACAGCCAGAAGGCCATCACCGCCGACAAGGGCGCGCCCAGGGCCAGGAGGCCCGCGATGAACGGGATCACCTGGCAGGAACAGAAGGGCGCCAGCCCGCCGAAGATGGCGGCCAGGAAGATCATCCGCACCTCGCGCCCCTGGAAGGCCCGAGTCACCATGACATCGGCGCCCGCCGCCTTGAGGTATGCCAGCAGCAGCACCGCCGCCACGATATAGGGCAGCGTGCCCAGCAGCGCGCGCCAGGCAAAGCCGATGGTAAAGCCGAAATTGCCCGGATCCAGCAGGGCGACGCCCGCCAGGACGATCAGGATGAAGGCCCAGGGCGTCCTGAGGAACCCGGCGACGTCGCGCCAGTGGACGCCGGGGGTCTGTGTTGTGTCAGACATCGTTGGCCGCCTTTCTTGGCGCATCGGCGCAGCATTCGTTCAGGATGAAGCCGGCCAGACGTCTCAGGGTGTCGAAACTCGCCCGGTTGATCGTGGTGCGCCCGGATTTCTCCTGGGCGACCACGCCACCGGCCGACAGGAATTTCAGGTGATGGGCCAGGGTCGACGGCGCCATGCCGGTCCGATCCTGGATCTCGCTTACACTCAGGCCCGGTTCGCCCGCGCGCACCAGGCAGCGCAGCACCTGCAGCCGCGCCTCGGACCCCATGGCGGCGAACCCTTGCGCCGCTTCTTCCCAGATCATGCGATTCGCTCCCAGATAAAACCATAAAACTAGTTTTATGGTGATTCTGGGTGCGACGCAAGCGGCGCGCGCGACGGGGGCAGGGCGGGCTGCCGGCCTCAGGCGCTGTGGCGTTCTTTCGTCAGGGTCAGGGGAACGGCGGGAAAGACGTCGGATTGCCGCGGGTCCGTGCGCGCGCAGAGATAGCCGTTGATGGCGATGGTCATCATGCTCAGCATCGAATTCTGCGCGCTTCCGGCCGGTTTGCGCCCCGGCGTGACGGCCGAGAATTCCAGCGTGCCGAAGCGCAGCCCGTTGATGACGATGGGCGCGCCGAAAAAGGCCAGCGGCGGCCGCCCGAACAGATCGCGGCGCAGCGGTTCATTGCCGAAGGACGTGTCGGGCAGCCAGATCTGCCGGTCGCCGGACAGGATCTCGGCGGTATAGCGTTGGTCGATGTCGGTTTCGGGTCCGTGCTGGTTGCAGGGCGCGTCCTTGCTGGCCGCGATGATCCGGGCGCGGCCGCCGACGATCTGGGTCAGCACCCCGTAATCCACCTTCAGCGCCGCGCAACCGGCGTTCAGCACCGACCGGAACCTTTGCGCGGGGGCAAGGCTGGGCGTGGCCATGGCCTGGAAAATCGCCTCGCGCTGGAAATTGTGCAGCCGTTCCCGTTCAAGCCGATGCCGCAGGCTGGCCATTTCATTGGCCTGCTCGGCGACCTGCATCCGCTGGGACATTTCGCGGGCGACCAGGGTGGCCATGTCCTTCAGCGCCTCGACGTCTTCGTCGGCCCAGGGATGGGGGCGGTGATGGGCCACGCAAAGCGCCCCGATCATGCGCGACTGGTTGCTCAGCACCGGCACCGCCAGGAACGCCAGGCAGGAACTGGCCTGTACCAGGGGCAGCGCGCCAAGGTCCGACTGCATCCGCAGATCCGACAGGATGATCGGGCGCTGGTGACGGTGGATCAGGCTGTGCAACTGGGTGGCGAAGGCGACGCTGTCCTGGGACAGTTCGGGGTTCGGCAGGCCCGCCGTGCTGATCGACAGCTGACCGGCGCGCACAAGGTCCGTCAGCACCAGGACGGCCACCGGCGCGCGCAGGTGCCGGGCGATGATCCCGACCATTTCGTCGAACCCCGCGGCCTGCATGTCGCGGGGACGCGCGCCCCGGCCGTTGGACAGGGGGCTGGGCAGAATCGTGTTCATCCGATGTCTCCGCATTGGAACGGGCTCGGACTCAAGGATTAGGCAGGAATGGTTAGCAAATTATTAATTTGACCGGGGCAGGTTCCGTGCGGCCGGGCCGCCGGACCTGATCCCCGGAAACGACAAACCCCCGCGGCGGATGCCCGGGGGTCGTCAACTTTCAATGTCGGACAATCCGACCTAGCGTCTGAAAACGGCTCAGAGAAGCCCTTCGCGCTGCGCCTTCTTGCGCGCGAGCTTGCGCGCACGGCGGATCGCTTCTGCCTTCTCGCGCGCTTTCTTCTCGGACGGTTTCTCGAAATGTTGCTTGAGCTTCATTTCGCGGAAAACGCCTTCGCGCTGAAGTTTCTTCTTCAGAGCACGGAGCGCCTGGTCGACATTGTTGTCGCGAACACTGACCTGCATGTGGTTGTCACCACCTTTCTGTGTAAGAGTTGCAAGGAAATTGCAGGAGGCTGCCCTATAGCAAAGGACCGCCGGTCTTGTCCACCCCCGGGGGCGATATGGCGCCGGGCCGGGCGACATCGGCGCAGGACGGACTATATTGCCCCCGCAGATACCGGTAAACCCAACGGCATAACCCAGTGAAAGACGCGATCGGAGAGTACGGATGACAACGCCATACGACGATATCAAGGCGAAGATCCTGGACGCGGCCATGATGCACGTGGCCTTCGACGGCTGGTCCGACGCCACTCTGAAATCCGCCATTGCCGACGCCGGGGTGGACCCGGCCCTGGCGCGCGCGGTGCTGCCGCGGGGCGCGGTGGACCTGGCGCTGGCCTATCACCAGCAGGGCGACCGGCAGATGCTGGAAAAACTGCGCACCATGGACCTGTCGCAGATGAAGATGCGGGAAAAGATCGCCACCGCGGTGCGCACGCGGGTTCAACAGGGCGACCGCGAAGCGGTGCGCCGGGGCATGACCCTGCTGGCCCTGCCGCGGCATGCGGGCGAGGGGGCAAAGGCGCTGTGGACCACGGCCGACCTGATCTGGACCGCCCTGGGCGACACGGCCGAGGACGTGAATTGGTACACCAAGCGGGCATCGCTTTCGGCGGTGATCTCGGCCACCGTTCTGTACTGGCTGGGCGACGACAGCGAGGGATCGCAGGCCACCTGGGATTTTCTCGACCGGCGGATCGACAACGTGATGCAGGTGGAAAAGCTGAAGGCGCAGGTCAACGACAACCGGCTGCTCAGGCCCTTCATGGCCGGGCCGAACTGGCTGGCCAGGCAGATCCGCGCGCCGATGCGCAAGGCGGGGCCGGATTGGCCGGCGACGGGTGCATGACGGCGCCGCACACCTAGGCTGCGTTGCGCTTTCCTGCCGGATCGGTCCCTGTTATCGCTGGGCCAAACCAGGAGGAACACGATGCCTGACATGATGCGCGCCGTCGAGATATCCGAACCCGGCGGCCCCGAGGTCCTGAAACTTGCCGACCGGCCCGTGCCGACGCCGGGCCATGGCCAGGTGGTGATCAAGGTCGCCTATGCCGGGGTCAACCGCCCCGACGCGCTGCAGCGCGCGGGTTCCTACGCGCCGCCTCCGGGCGCCAGCGACCTGCCGGGTCTCGAAGCGTCCGGCGAAGTGGTGGCCATCGGCGCCGGCGTGACGGACCTGACCCCGGGCGACCTGGTCTGCGCGTTGCTGCCGGGCGGGGGGTATGCGGAATACGTGGCCACACCGGCCGCCCATTGCCTGCCGGTCCCCGACGGTCTGGGCCTGAAGGACGCCGCCTGCCTGCCCGAGACGTTCTTTACCGTCTGGACCAACGTCTTCCTGCGCGGTGGCCTGCAGGCCGGTGAACGGTTCCTGGTGCATGGCGGATCGTCCGGCATCGGCACCACGGCGATCCAGCTGGCGAAGCATTTCGGCGCCCGGGTCTTTGCCACCGCCGGATCGGACGACAAGTGTCAGGCCTGTACTGCGCTTGGCGCCGAACGCGCGATCAACTACCGGGACGAGGATTTCGTGGCGGTGCTCAAGGCCGAGGGTGGCGCGAACCTGATCCTCGACATGGTCGGCGGCGATTACCTGCCCCGCAATGTCACGGCGCTGGCCGACGAAGGCCGGCTGGTGCAGATCGCCTTCCTGCAGGGGCCCAAGGTCGAACTGAACTTCGCCCAGGTGATGATGCGCCGCCTGACGATCACCGGATCCACGCTGCGCCCGCAAAGCGACCTGGCCAAGGGCCGGATCGCCGAGGACCTGAAGACCCATGTCTGGCCGCTGCTGGCGTCCGGGCAGATCGCCCCGGTGATGGACAGCGAATTCCCAATGGCCGAAGCCGCGGCCGCCCATGCGCGCATGGAAGGGTCCGGCCATATCGGCAAGATCGTCCTGAAGGTCGGGGGGTAACCCCCGACCCCGGGGCAGGCCCGGCCTCAGGTCACCGCCCGGCGATACAGATGCCAGGTCGCGTGGCCCAGTACCGGCAGGACGATCACCAGGCCCAGCAGGAAGGGCAGGGCGCCCAGCACCAGCGCCACCAGCACGATGCAGCCCCAGCCCAGGATCACGCCGGGGTTCTCGCGCGTGACCCGGACCGAGGTCACGACCGCCACCGGCAGCCCGACCTTGCGGTCCACCAGCAGCGGGAACGACACCACGCTGACCGCCAGCACCGCCAGCGCCAGCGCGCCGCCGACGATCGCGCCCAGCACGATCATCTCCCAGCCGCGCAGGGTGGTGAAGGCGTCGCCGACGAAGGCCGCGACCGATGCGGGCGGTTCCGGCCCCAGCGTCGCGGCATAGATCTCGGCCGCCAGCAGCATCCAGAGCACCATCATCACGCCCAGGTACAGCGCCAGCGCCGCGATCGCCCCGAAGGAGGGCGAGCGCAATACGGCGAACCCGTCGCTCCAGTGCACGTCCAGCCCGGCCTCGCGCCGCCGGCTCATCTCGTACAGCCCGACCGAGGCGACCGGCCCCAGCAGGGCGAACCCCGCGATCAGCGGCACGATCATGGGGATCAGCCCGGCCTGAAAGCTCATCGCGATCAGCGTCAGGCCGATCAGCGGATAGATCGCCACCAGGCACAGGGCATCCGCCCTCAGCGCCTGCATGTCCTCCCACCCGGCGCGCAGCGCAAAGACGATGTCGTCGCGCGTCAGCACCCGCACCTTCGGCGGATGCGCGTCGATGCCGCTGCCGATTTCGGTGGCCGTCTCGGCCAGGTGCGCGCCCGTGGCGCCCACCGCCCTGGCGGTCCAGCTCAGCGGATTTCCGATTGTCTGGGTCATGGTCTCCCCCTTCCCGTCAGACAGGGTGCCGGCACGGGGGCGTCGGTCGCATTGGCCGAACTGCCCGGCGACACATGACCCATCCTAGCACGAATTGGGCATCGGCGCTCTCACGCTGTGTTGACAGGGGGTCATGGACACCGCGCCCGATTTGGGCATGATCGGCCTGACCCGGAACCAAGGAGGCCCCCGATGGCGCTGACCGCAATCATCGAAGAGCATGGCGGCTCGGACAAGTTCAAGCTGGTGGACATCGAGGTGGGCGACCCCGGTCCGGGCGAGATCCGCATCGACCACAAGGCCTGCGGGCTGAACTTCATCGACGTCTACCAGCGCACGGGCCTTTACCCGATGTCGCTGCCCCATGCTCTTGGTATGGAAGCCGCCGGCGTTGTCGCCGCCGTGGGCGATGGCGTGACCCACCTGAAGCCGGGCGACCGCGCCGCCTATGCCGCCGCCCCTCCGGGCGCCTACACCCAGGCGCGGGTCATGCCCGCCGCGCAGGTCTGCCCGCTGCCCGACGGAATATCCTTCGACGAAGGCGCGGCGATGATGCTGAAGGGCATGACCGTCGAATACCTGTTTCACCGCACCACGCCGCTGAAGGCGGGCGACACGGTGCTGTTCCACGCCGCCGCCGGGGGCGTCGGGCTGATCGCCTGCCAATGGGCGAAATCCGAAGGCATCACCCTGATCGGCACCGCCGGCACGGACGAGAAATGCGCGCTGGCCATGGAAAACGGCGCGACCCACTGCATCAACTACAACACCACCGATTTCACCCCGAAGGTCCGCGAACTGACCGGCGGCAAGGGCGTCGACGCGGTGATGGATTCCATCGGCAAGGACACGTTCATCGGCTCGCTCGATTGTCTCAAGCCGCTGGGGATGATGATCTCGTTCGGCAATGCCTCGGGCCCGGTCGACGCCTTCAACCTCGGCATCCTCGGGCAGAAGGGATCGCTCAAGGTGACGCGGCCGACACTGTTCACCCACCTGGCCGATCACGCCACCTGCCAGCAGATGGCGCAGCATCTGTTCTCCAAGGTGCTGTCGGGGGAAGTGAAGATCCACATCGACCAGCGCTTCCCGCTGGCCGATGTCGCCTTGGCGCATGACGCGCTCGAGGCGCGCAAGACCACCGGATCGACAATTCTCGAACTTTGAGCTTCGCCGGACGCCCCCGGGCCGGTGCAACCCGGCCCGGGATGGCGATGTCCGGTGCGACAGGGGCAGGGACAGCAGGCAGGATGGCCATGACGATTTCGGATCAGCCCAGCGGCGCCACCGCCGCACAGGTCGGCCGGACACTGGCCATCGACCCGCCATCGCGGGCGTTGACCGATGCCTGCGACGGCAACGTCGGGACCGACAATCGCCGCCACGCGTTCCACTGCGCACGGATCCACCTTCGCGCCCCTCTTCCCGATATCCGCCAGGCCGCCTATATCGCGGATTATCAGCAGGTTCACCTGCACCCCCACGACTTCGACCCGCACGGCATCGCCCCCCGTCTTCGCCCCCTGTCTTCGCAAGATCGAAGAACCGGATGCCGTGCTGACCGACTTCGTCTCGTAAACCCGGGCGAGTGAGACAGACGATGACAGGCGAACAGACCCTCTACATCCACGTGGGCGCGGGCAAGACCGGCAGCACCTACCTGCAGGCCGTCATGGCCACCGCGCGTCAGTGGCTTGCGGAACTGGGCATCGACTATCCGATGGATCCCGGGACCGAACGCATGGCCGTGGCCGGCCGGGTGACCTCGGGCAACCTAAGCCCCGCCGCGCCGCTGCCCGAGACGCTGGCCCGCTATCCCGGCGCCGAAACCAGCCCCCGGCTGCTGTTTTCCAACGAAACCCTGCACCTGACGATGACCCGGCCCGACCTGCCGGTCGCGGCGTCGATCCGCGAAGCCTTGCCCGAGGCCCGGATCGAGGTGCTGTGCTATATCCGCGATCCGCTGGATCACGCGGTGTCGTCCTATGGTCAGGTGGTCAAGCGCAACGGCTATGTCGGCGATTGCGCGGCCTACCTGCGCGGCTACAACATGCCCGACCGCCTGCTACTGCTGGATGACGTGGTGCGCGAGATGGACGGCCGGCTGAGCATCGTGAACTATTCGCGCCACCGCGACGACCTGCTGGCCACGTTCGAAACCTGGCTGGGCCTTGCCCCCGGCACCCTGCCCGAACCCGTCCTGCCCGAAATCAACCGCTCGCTCACCCGGGCCGAGCTTGAGCTGCAGCGCGCCTTCAACGAACACATGGGCGCCAGTTCGGCGGCGATCATCTCGGATGCGCTGTGCGAACGGCTGCCCGACGTGCGTTCCGAAACGCCGCCGCTGGCGCGCGACGACCTGGCCGCCTTTCTCGACCGGATGGAACAAAAGCTTGCCGATCCCCGGTTCGCCGCGCTGATCCCCGATGCCGAAAGGCCACGGGTCGGCACCATCGACGACCACGCGTCGCGCTTCCCCGATCCCGGCCAGGCCGACCGCTTCGAATTCTCGCGCGAACAGATCGACCTGCTGGCGCAATCCATGTCCTCGGCGATCAAGCTGAATGCCCGGCAGGTGGCGCTGCGCAAGAAGCGGCGCGCGCTCAGGAAGGCTAGCGGAGAGGCGTGAACAGCGCGTCGTCCAGCCCGCAATCGCGCCTTGTGCCGCCGCCGCAGGGCCGCGGTTCCAGCCCGCGGGTGAAACAGACGCGGACCTCCTGCACGTACCCGTCCTGGCAGGTCACCGTCACCATGTCCGGCGTCAGGTCGGGATTGTCCTTCAGGAACGCCTCTTCCACGACCGAGGCGGGCAACCGCACAGGATCGTTGAGCTTGCGGAAGACGTCGGGCCGGCGGATCCGGTCATAGGCCACCCGCGACAGCGCGAAATAATCGTCCGGTGCCAGGCCCGAACAGGTCCCGTGCTTTTTCCACTGGTGCCAGGCCAGCCCCGAACTGCCCATGATATCCGTCATCCCGGCGGTCATCTTGCGCGACGGCGCCGGTTCGTGCGTGGTGCAGTAATCCGGCCAGCCCTGTTCGTTCTGCGGCCACAACCCGTGCAGCGTCCAGCCGTAATCCTGGTCGCATTGCGGCGCCTGGCGGCGGTCGCCTTCCAGCGCGCACCAGTTCGGCGACCAGCTGAGCGACATGATGTAATAGTCGAATTCACCGGGGCTGTCCGCGCGGGCCGTCGTCCCGCCCAGCACCAGGCCCAGCGTCAGGCCCAGCGTCAGGCCCGGCACCAGGCCCAGCATCAGACCCGGCACCAGGCCCAGCCTGAGGATCAATCCCGCCACGCTCTGCCGCATTCGCCTCTTCCCTTTCCCCGCACTGACCAGTATACAACCCCGAAGTTCCCCGACAACGG
Source organism: Marinibacterium anthonyi (assembly GCA_003217735.2). Classification (GTDB taxonomy): domain Bacteria; phylum Pseudomonadota; class Alphaproteobacteria; order Rhodobacterales; family Rhodobacteraceae; genus Marinibacterium; species Marinibacterium anthonyi. Next base: position 629,580 of record CP031585.1, read on the forward strand.
AAACCGCCCGCGGCCAAGTCCCGGGCCGCCTGGTCCGCCAGGCGCCGGGGAAGACGTACGTGTGAAGGAGCATGAAACATGGCACGACTGATCAATGCGCGCGCCACGGCTGTCTGGCTGGTGGACAACACCACGATGACGTTCAAGCAGATCGCTGATTTTGTCGGCATGCATGAACTTGAGATCCAGGGCATTGCCGATGGCGACGTCGCGGTTGGCGTGCGCGGCTTCGACCCGATCGCCAACAACCAGCTGACCCAGGACGAGATCGACAAGGCCGAGGCCAACCCGATCTACAAGCTCAGGGTCAAGCCGAACCCGGCTGCCGAAGGCGAAGAACAACGCCGCGGCCCGCGCTACACCCCGCTGTCCAAACGCCAGGACCGCCCGGCCTCGATCCTGTGGCTGGTCAAGTTCCATCCCGAACTGACCGACGCCCAGATCTCGAAGCTGGTGGGCACCACCAAGCCGACGATCCAGGCGATTCGCGAACGGACCCACTGGAACATCGCCAACATCCAGCCGATCGACCCGGTCGCCCTGGGCCTGTGCAAGCAGTCCGAACTGGACGCCGCCGTGCAAAAGGCCGCCGCCCGCAAGGCCGCCGAGGGCGAGGTCATGGACGACGACGCCCGTCGCCGCCTGGTCAGCACCGAACAATCGCTGGGCATGGAAACCGAACCGCGCATCCCGACCGCCATCGAAGGGCTCGAGACGTTCTCGCTGTCCGACGACGACGACGATGAGGAAGACAGCCGCCCGATCGTGGACGCGGACAGCTTCTTCAACCTGCCCTCCGGCGGGGATGACGACGACGAGGAAGACGATCAGCCCCGCTGACCGTCAGCCCCCGTCACGTCAAACCTGGGCCTTGCCGAACCCGGCAATGGCCCTGGTCATCAATCGAACCAGATCGGCGCGCTCGTGCGGGGATAGCCCGGCGAGCGCGTCTTCGTTCACGGCCTCTGCCGCCGCCACCGCCGGGGCGTGCAGGGACCGGCCGCGCTCCGTCAGCCAGGTCCGCTTGATCCGCCCGTCGTGATCGTCGGGCCGCCGCGCGATCAGCCCGTCGCGTTCCATCCGGTTCAGCGAATTGGCCACCGTCGCCTGTTCGATCCCCAGCGCATCGACCAGCTCGCGCTGGCTGCGCCCGTCCCTTTCCCAAAGCTGCAGCATGATCGGGAAGGTCCCCGTCGACAGGCCCAGCGGCCGGATCCGGGCCTGCAGCCCCTGCGCGAACAGCCGCGCCAGGTGGTTCGTCAGGTATCCGGGCGATGTGGTGCGCGTGAAGGTCATGGGATGACAGTAATTCATATAGCAGGCTATGCAATGGAAGGATAGCATGCTATATCAATGCCGGATCCCCAGTGCCTCTGCCAGATCCGCATTCATATATATAGCAAGCTATGGAGTAACCCGTGCCAAAGTCCCTTCACCCCGCCGCCGCCAGCCTGTCGCTGCTGATCATCGCGGCCTTCTGGCTGTCGACCCTTTTGACCAAGCTTCTGGGCTCCGACGCCCAGGTCGTCTGGCTCAAGACCCATCTGCCCTGGGCGTTCCTGCTGCTGATCCCGGCACTGGCCGTCACCGGCGCCACGGGCATCACCCGCGCCGGCCCCCGGCGCGGGCGGCTGATCGACGCAAAGCGCAGGCGCATGCCCCTGATCGCCGCCAACGGCCTGCTGATCCTGGTGCCCTCGGCCCTGTTCCTGGCCGCGCGGGCGGGGCAGGGGCGGCTGGACGCCACCTTCCACGCCGTTCAGATCGTCGAACTGGGCTTCGGCGCGGTGAACATCCTGCTGCTGGGTCTTGGCTTTCGCGACGGGCTGCGGCTGACCGGCCGCCTGCGCCCGCGTTTGCGGACCAGTTGAAACAGGGCAGGGCGGCCCCGCACCGCCCATCCGCTGAGCATTCGGTAACCGTGAAGCGGTAAGCTCGGATCATCGGGTTGACGTTTCTCGATCCGATCAACACTTTAAGCGCATCACCCATCACCGCCGGAGCGCCCATGCCCTCCCTGCCCACCCGCCGCCCCATAGCCCTGACCGCCGAACACGTCGCGCGCGTCTACCGCGAGATCCCCGATCCCGGTTTGACCTCGCCCACGCACACGCCGATGACGGACGAGGAAAAGACCGATTTCGCGAACCGCCTGCTGGCCGAGAACGACGGCAAGCCGTTCTGGGTCTTTGCCTACGGGTCGCTGATCTGGAAACCGGCTTTCGAATACGACGAACGGCTGCCCTGCCTTCTGCACGGCTGGCACCGGTCCTTCTGCATGGACATGCGCGGCTGGCGCGCCACGCCCGATCAGCCCGGGCTGATGCTGGCGCTCGACCGGGGCGGGTCCTGTTCCGGCGTCGCCTACCGCATGCCCGAAGATGACCAGCTGGGCCGCATGATCCGCCTGATCGAACGCGAAGGCGGCTTCCGCCAGATGATCCCCTGGGTGCGCTGGGTCACCCTGCGCGCCGGCGGCGAAAGCTTCCGCGGGCTGGTGTTCTACTGCACCCCCGCCGATGCCAAGATGCAGGGCGACGGCGACGGCGAAGGCCGCCTGATCCGCCTGTCCATGCAGGACCAGACCCATCGCATCGCCCGCGCCGTGGGTCACGCGGGCAGCTGCGCCGAATACCTGTTCAACACGGTCACCCACCTGGAAGACCTGGGCATCCACGACAGCTACATGTGGAAACTGCAGGAACTCGTCGCCGACGAGATCGACGCGGTCCACGGCGCGCCCGAAGCCGCCGAATAGGGCCCTCGGAATATCGGAATAGGGCTGGCGAATTGGGCCGCTACAGGCCCTTACAGCCGGATCTCGCCCCGGCCCATCACATTCCCCGACGGCCCGTCCTGCTGCGATCCGCCCGGGGGTTCTTCGCTGATACCCATGGTAAAGGTGCCCTGAACCCCGCGCAGCGCCAGCGGCAGGTGAAGCCGCGCGGTATCGCCGTCGCCGAACAGGCCCACCGACACCGCCGGCTGGTCCGGCCCGTGCGCCCAGACCTGCAGCACCCGGCCCGAGGGCGCATCGCCCGCCACCCGCGTCACCTGCAGCACGCCCGCGCCTTCGTCCAGCACCGCCAGGAACCGGAAACCGCCATCGTCCGACACGATTTCGGCCGCGCGCAGCGGTTCGGGCGCGGGCCGGTCCGTCACCAGCAGGTAGCCCAGCATCGCCACCGCCAGCACCGCCACGATGCTGATCGCCCGCCAGAAGGCCAGGGCCGCCAGCACCCGCCGTGGCACCGCCCCGGCCGCGCCCTCGGGCGCCCCGAACAGCCGCGCCTCCAGCGCGGCCTGCGCGCCCCGGGGCACCGGTTCGGGCGTCAGTTCGACAGCCATCTCCGACAGCTCGATCTCCCACCGGGTCACCTCTGCGGCAAAGACAGGGTCCTCGGACACACGCCGCTGCGCCTCGGCAAGCTCTGCTCCCGAGAGAAGGCCAAGCGCGAACTCGGCTGCCAGCATGGTGTCGTCGTCGAACTCCATCTCTTCCTTCATCGGGACATGCACTCCCGCAGCGACATCAACCCGCGCCGCAGCCATGTGCGCACGGTGTTCAGTGGAATGCCGAAGGCATCGGCCAGATCCGCATAGCTGTCGCCGTCCAGATAGGCACGCTGCACCGCAGCACGCCGATCCTCGGGCAATTCGGCCAGGCAGGCCCTGATCCGCCCGGCCTCGGACGCGGCCACCAGGGCCGCTTCGGGCCCGGCGCCGGGGCTGGTCAGGTGGTGCGCGTGGTCTGCGATATCCTCCGTCGTCCTGCGCGCCCGCAGCCGGTCGATGGCCGTGTTGCGGGCGATGGTAAACAGCCAGCTCATCGGGTGATGATCGGTGACCTGGAACCGGTCCGCATGCCGCCAGATCTTGACGAACGTGTCCTGCAGCGCGTCCTGCGCCTCGGCCTGGTCCTTCAGGACACGCAGGGACAGGGCGAAAAGTTTCGGACCCGAGGTATCGAAAAGCGCGGCAAAGGCCTGCCGATCGCCCAGGGCGATGCGGCCAAGCAGACGCTCAAGCTCTTCCCGGTCCCCGGTCTCCATCTTTCCCCCGGGCCGTGGCCCCGCAACTGCTGTCACACCATTGGTAGCAGACCGGTCCGGCTTGCGTCCAGAAAACCTGAAATCCCCCGCGCTGCCATGGATCGTGCGAAAATTACCGAACCTTTCCAGCGTTTTGAAACTTTTTCACCAATCCCGCGAAACTTCCCCGCCGATGCCTTCGTGCCTTTGACCATAGCAGCGGCACACCGCCCGCCTGCCAGACAGGGAGAAGACCTCATGAAGACCCAAATCCTCGCCGCCGCCGCGATCTGCGCCGCCACCTCCGCCTTTGCCGCGTCGCACGCCATGGCGCCCATGGTCGACGCCAAGGACCAGTCCGTCGCCAACGGCATCGTCAGCGCCGACATGATCACCGCCGGCGAAAACGGCTGGATGGTCGTGCACCGCACCGACGCCGACATGAAGCCCGGCCCGGTCGTCGGCTACGCCCCCCTGCGCAAGGGCGAAAACATCGACGTCGCCGCCATCCTGACCGAAGACGTCATGCCCGGCGACATGCTGATGCTGATGGTGCACGGCGAAACCGGGGGCATGCAGACCGGCGCCTTCGAATACACGCTGGGCGCCAAGGAAGACGGCCCGATCAAGATCGACGGCAACCTGGTGATGACCGTGATTACGGCGCAATAAGCCGATCCGGTAAAGCGAATTTGATCGCGAAAGCCGCCGGCCGTTCCCTGCCGGCGGTGCGTACGGCGCATCCTGTCCGTCAAATCCCCGGATGCGCCGTGCGCGGTATGTCAGATATCTTTCCGCGCCCGCAGCGCGGCGGATATCGTGCCATCGTCCAGGTAGTCCAGCTCGCCGCCGATCGGCACGCCCTGCGCCAGCGATGTCAGCCGCACCCGGCCTTCCAGCTGATCGGCGATGTAATGGGCGGTGGTCTGCCCGTCGACCGTGGCGTTCAGCGCCAGGATGACCTCGGTCACGTTTTCATCCTCGACGCGCTGCAGCAGCTGCGGAATGCGCAGATCCTCGGGGCCCACGGCGTCCAGCGCCGACAGCGTCCCGCCCAGCACGTGATAGCGTCCCTTGAACGACCCGCCCCGTTCCATCGCCCACAGGTCGGCGACGTCTTCCACGACACAGATTTCGCCCGTGGCGCGTTTCTCGCTGGCGCAGATGTCGCAAATGTCGGACGTGCCGACATTGCCGCAGCGCAGGCATTCGCGCGCCGTGACGGCGACGGTCTGCATCAGGTCCGCCAGCGGGGTCAGCAACAGCGCCCGCTTGCGGATCAGGTGCAGAACCGCACGACGCGCCGACCGGGGGCCAAGCCCGGGCAGCTTGGCCATCATCTCGATCAGCGCATCGATATCGCGTGTCGATGACATTCAGGCGCGGACGCTGCCGTTCAGAACGGCAGCTTCATGTCCTTGGGAATGCCCAGGCTTTCGGTCAGCTTGGCCATTTCGGCCTGGCTTGCCTCTGCCGCCTTTGCCTGCGCGTCCTTCACGGCGGCCAGGATCAGGTCCTCGACCACTTCCTTGTCGTCACCGCCCAGGATCGACGGATCGATATCCAGCGATTTCAGCTCGCCCTTCAGCGTCGCCGTCACCTTGACCAGCCCGGCGCCGGATTCCCCGTCGACGGTCATTTCGGCCATCTGTTCCTGCAGCTCGCCCATCTTGGTCTGCATGTCCTGCGCGGCCTTCATCATCTTGGCCATGTCGCCAAGCCCGCCAAGTCCCTTGAGCATTGTCTGTTCTCCGAAAAACTGTTCCGCAGCCGGACCCGGCCGCGCGTCACGCCTGTTTTACGCGATATCCCCTGCGGGATGCCAGCCCGTGCTGCGGGATTTGCGCAGGAGCGGGGGGAAAACCAGGGTCATGGGGGGCCGTGACCCGACGCGGGCTTCAGATGGACGTTCCATCATGGTGCCGCGCAGCCTCGGACTGGGCCCCGGGCGGCCGGTCGCAGACCGCGCGTGGCAGCCGGTCCCTTGCACAAGGGGCACGTCAGTTCCCGGCGGCTCCCGGCGTCAGGCCTTTTCCCGCCGCGATGTCGCCCTGGCCTGCATCTCGTCCAGCGCGTCGGAATTATCGCGTCCCCAATCATAGACCAGATCGACCAGGCCCACGAAACGGCGCCCAAGCGGGGTAAGGCTGTAGCGCACGGCAGGGGGCACGGTGCTCTCGACATGCCGGTCGATCAGACCGCTCATCTCCATCTCGCGCAGGGTCTGCACCAGCATCTTCTTGGAAATGCCCGGCAGGCTCCGCTGCAGCACTCCGGTCCGCGCCTCGCCGTCGTGGCGGGCGTGCAGCGTGTGCAGGATCATGCTGGTCCATTTCGTCGAGAAGATCTCGAGAACCCGCCGCGGGGCGCAATCCTCGCGCCATTCGCTTTCGTCGCTGCCCGGCTGCATGGTTACCTCTTGGTGTCTAGGTCCCAGTTTGGTGCCGTCTAGCGCCCGGGCGCCCCCGTGTCTAGGTAGGGCGTCCCATGAATGAAACGGAGAGCATGACATGTCCAAACGCGCATTGGTGGTCGGAGCCACCGGCATCCAGGGCAGCGCCCTGGCGACCAGGCTGATCACGGAAGGCTTCGAGGTGTTCGGCCTGGCCCGCCACCCCTCGGACCAGCCCGGGGTTACCCCGGTGGCCGCCGACCTGCTGGCGCCGGACTCCCTTGGCCGCGCCCTGGAAGGGATCAAGCCCACGCATGTCTTTCTGGCCACCTGGGTGCGCAAACAGACCGAAGCCGAGAACATCCGCGTCAACGCGCAGATGCTGCGCAACCTCTTTGACGCGCTGCGTCCGGCAGGATCCGTCGCGCATGTGGCGCTGGTCACCGGACTGAAGCACTACCTCGGCCCGTTCGAGGCCTACGGCAAGGGCGCCTTGCCTCAGACGCCCTTCCGCGAGGACCAGGGCCGGCTCGACGTCGAGAACTTCTACTACGCCCAGGAGGACGAGCTTTTCGCCGCGGCCGCGCGCGACGGCTTCACCTGGAGCGTCCATCGCCCGCACACCGTCATCGGCAAGGCCCTGGGCAATGCCATGAACATGGGCCAGACGCTGGCCGTCTACGCCACCATCTGCCGCGAAACCGGCAGGCCCTTCCGCTTTCCCGGATCGCAGGTGCAATGGGATTCGCTGACCGACATGACCGATGCCCGCCAGCTCGCGGCGCAGGCGGTCTGGGCGGCGACGAATGCGGCAGGGCGGAACCAGGATTTCAACGTCGTCAACGGCGATGTCTTCCGCTGGAGCTGGATGTGGCACCGGATCGCGGACTGGTTCGGCATCGAGGCGGAAGAGTTCGACGGGACGGTGCGCCCGCTGGAACAGCAGATGGCCGGGGACGCCGGGATCTGGGCAGGGATCGCCAAGCGCCACGGGCTTGTCGAAAGCGACCTGGGCCGCCTTGCCTCGCCCTGGCATACGGATGCCGATCTGGGCCGGCCGATCGAGGTGGTCACCGACATGTCCAAGGCCCGCAAACTCGGTTTCACCGGCTATGTCCCGACAGATGACGCGTTCCGCACCTTGTTCGAACAGCTTCGCGCGGACCGCATCATCCCGGATTCATGAGCCGGCATTCAGAACCGGGGGCCGGTCCGGGCCCCCGCAAAGGCGCTGCCGCAAGGCCGGTCCGGGCCCCCGCAAAGGCGCTGCCGCAAGGCCGGTCCGGGCCCGGCATGTGTGATGCCGCGCCCGGCGGCAAAGGCGGCGATCGGGGTGTGACACTGAACCGAAGCCTTGCCTTGGCAGAGCCGATGTTGCGACAGTGCCGCGTCATCACGCAGAACCCGTAGCCCATGCCCGCAATCCCCCTCCCGTTCGTCGTCTCCGGCATACTTGTCCTCTTCGTTCTGCGCCTGATGACGCGTCGAGGACGAGATCTCTGGTTCCTGATCTTCGTTGGTGCCTGTGCCCTCCAGACGACGCTGGTTGGCATGCGCTGGAGCCTTGGCCTCGGCGAGGTTCGCTTCATTCAACCGGTGCTTGCTGCGTTTCTGCCACTGTTTGCCCTTGCGGCGTTCATGTCGCTTCGCAGTGGTGTGGTATCGCGCTGGCACCTCCTTTGGCCCGCCGCCGTGATCGTGTGCTGGTGGGCGCTGCCCGCCGCGATCGATTGGTTGCTGATCGTCGAGTTCACGGCCTACGCCATCGCGATCCTGGCGTTGCCCTTGCCTGACGAGGCCATGACGCATGTGCGGATCGGGGATGAATGGGCGGTCCCCTATGCGCGGATCGGAACCGCCGCGCTGCTGCTTCTAAGCGCGTTGTCCGACCTGATCGTGTCGGTCGCACTGGCAGATGGCGACCACGCGGCCGCGCCGCCCGTCATTGCAGCCATTCTGAGTGTCATCCTGGTGGGACTGGCCGGCGGTCTGCTGGGATGGGCGGTGGGCGTCACGCCCGAGGAGACCGATGCGCCCTTGCCAGGTGTCCCGGAAGAGGCCCCGCCGGCGACGGAGGAAGAGCAGGCCATTCTTGTGGCCGTGGAAGCGGCCTTGGCACAGGGGCTTTACCGCGACCACGATCTGACGCTGGAGCGGCTCGCGCGACGCACGGCGATCCCGGCGCGAAAGATCTCCCGCGCCGTGAACCGCCTTAGGGAGGGCAGCGTGACCGATATGGTCAACGGGTACCGCGCGCGCGAGGCGATGCGCCTCTTGCGCGAAAGCGATCTGCCCATAACCCAGATCATGCTCGACTGTGGATTTCAAACCAAGTCCAACTTCAATCGCGCGTTCAAGGCTATTGCAGGGCAAACGCCAAGTGCTTACCGGCTGTCAGGAAATTGATGACTGTCCGGGCTATTTCGGCGTGCAGATCCGTCCGTGGTACGGTTTCCCCGTCGCAGACAAAGGCATCTTCGCCAAGCATCGCCGAAGCTCCTGGCTTGCAGGTGCTCATGAAGGAGAAATGCGTCGCGCCGACAATCTCTGCATACCGGCTTGTCGCGGGTGGCAGTCGGTTGGCCTGCGTCCGTCCTTCCCACGCCAGCGGAAGGGCGGGGTCTTCGACCCCTGAGACCAGCGCCAGAACCGGAACCTGAAGCTGGACGAGGCTGTCCGGCGTGAAGGCGCGGATGCCTTCCATGTCAAGCAGAACCACCGCTGAAACCCGTGGATCGCGGGCAGAGACCGGGGCCGATGTCGCGGTAAGACCGCCCTTGCGATAGAGATTGCAGACGATCTTGGCCGTGTCGTTGCCGCAAGCCTTGTCCAACCGGGCCGGGTCGAACACGCCGCCCGCCAGAAACAGCGCCGTCGAGCCGCCAAGCGAGTGGCCGATGACCGATATGCGATCGGGGTCGATGTCCGGGCCCAGTTGCGGGTCCGCCAGCACCGCGTCAAGCACGCGCGACACCTGGTACGGGCGTTCGGCAAGATGCGTGGCCCAGGCCGGATCCATGTCGCCGAAGGTCGTTCCGGGATGGTCCAGCGCGACTGCTATGAACCCGGCCCGGGCCAGCCGCTCGGCCAGCCAGGCCTGATTGCGCCAAAGCCCGCTGTACCCGTGCGAAAGCAGCGCGACCGGATGCGCGGTTCCCGATATCGGGGCGTCCCTGACCACGGGCACGCCAAAGAACACCTTGTTGTCCGCCACCATCGTCACCGGCGCGGATTGATCGGTCGGATACCAGGCGACGGCCTGAATGCCGGGAACGTCGAGCGTGCGGAACCCGACAGGAACGGGGTCGGCCGCAGCCGCCGCGCCACCCGCCAGGGCAAGAATGAGAAGAACGAAAAAGCGCATGATACCTCCGATGCGATCTGATGCCGCCTGATGGCACCGGGATTCATCGTGCGAGACCTCGAACGCGATAAAGGACCTGAAAAATACCGAGTGGCTGCGCAAGCCGCCGTTCCCGCCGCGCGCGGCAGCTTCCGGGCGGCAAGGGACCCCGGAACCCGCCGCCGAAAGACGCGGACCGGCGCAGGGGTCGCCTGTCTTGCTGTCTGGGACCCCGCTGTCGCCCGCTGTCAGCGCGCCCCGGGCCGCCCGCTCACTCGTCCTCGAACGGATCCCATTCTTCGCTCACCTCGGGCAGCGCCTCGGTCTCGACCTGCGCGCTGATCTGCGCCCGGGTGCGGATCTCCAGGATCCTGGCCTTGGGGAAATGCGCCCTGACCGCCTGCAGCAGCTCGGTCTCCTCGGCCTCGGCCTGCATCGCCAGCTTCTCGGCGTCGCGCACCTCGGCAAGGGTCGGCGCGCCGCCCTCGTTCGTCACGATCACCGCCCAGCGATTGCCGGTCCAGGTCTGCAGCTTGGCCCCCAGCCGTTGCGCCAGGTCGGCGGGCGCGGCGGGCGTGGGGCAGAATTCGATCCGCCCCGGCGCATAGGACACCAGCCGCACGCCGGTCTCGACCTCCACCAGCAGCTTCACGTCGCGGTTCGACCGGATCAGCTCCACCACCCGCTCGAAGCTGGTGTAATGCGCCAGCGCCGCCTCGGCCTTCACGGCCCGTGCGGTCGCCGGGCCGGCCCCGTAGCCGCCGCCGGCCGACCCCGTGGCCGATCCCGAGGGCACGGCGGGCGGGCGCATCTCGGCCCGGCTTGCCGGGCCGGATGGGGCCACCCCGCCCCCCCCGGTATTCGGACCGCCCGTCGGCGCCGGCGGCGCATCCTGGATCCGCCGGATCAGCTCCTCGGGCGATGGCAGGTCGGCCACATGCGTCAGCCGGATCACCGCCATCTCGGCCGCCATCATCGCATTCGGCGCCGCGGCCACCTCCTCCAGCGCCTTCAGCAGCATCTGCCACATCCGCGTCAGCACCCGCATCGGCAGCGCCCCGGCCATCGCCTGGCCCCGCGCCCGTTCATCCGGGCCCACCGTCGGATCCTCCGCCGCATCCGGCGTGATCTTCACCACCGACACCCAATGGGTGATCTCGGCCAGGTCCCTGAGCACGGCCAGCGGGTCCGCCCCGTCGGCATATTGCTCGCCCAGCTCGGTCAGCGCCCCGGCCGCGTCGCCGCGCAGGATCATGTCCATCAGGTCCAGAACCCGCCCCCGGTCGGCCAGCCCCAGCATCGCGCGCACCTGCTCGGCCGTCGTCTCTCCGGCCCCGTGCGAAATCGCCTGGTCCAGCAGCGACGTCGCATCCCGTGCCGACCCTTCGGCGGCCCGGATGATCAGCCCCAGCGCATCGTCCGCAATCTCCGCCCCCTCGGCCCTGGCGATCTTGCGCAGCAACCCGCCCATGTCCTCCGGTTCGATCCGGCGCAGGTCGAACCGCTGGCACCGCGACAGCACCGTCACCGGCACCTTGCGGATCTCGGTCGTGGCAAAGATGAACTTCACATGCGCGGGGGGCTCCTCCAGCGTCTTCAGCAGCGCGTTGAACGCGCTGGTCGACAGCATGTGCACCTCGTCGATGATGTAGATCTTGTAGCGCGCCGACGCCGCCCGATACCGCACCGAATCGATGATCTCGCGGATGTCGCCCACCCCGGTGCGCGACGCCGCGTCCATCTCCAGCACGTCCACGTGACGCCCTTCCATGATCGCCCGGCAATGTTCGCACTGGCCACAGGGCTCCGTCGTCGGCCCCCCGGTCCCGTCCGGCCCGATACAGTTCATCCCCTTGGCGATGATCCGCGCCGTCGTCGTCTTACCGGTGCCACGAATCCCTGTCATGATGAAGGCCTGGGCGATCCGGTCCGCCTCGAAGGCGTTCTTCAGGGTCCGCACCATGGCGTCCTGCCCGATCAGATCGGCAAATGTCTCGGGGCGGTACTTCCGGGCAAGCACCTGGTAGACGGGCTGGTCGGTCATGGGACTTCCTTCGCAGGGACGCGCGCAGGCTACCGGGTCCGCCGGGGGAACCGCAAGGACCCGCAGGGCGTTTCCTGCCATGTTCCCGGTCTGGTGCCCCGGTCTGGTGCCCCGGTCCGGTGCCCGGGAACAATGTCTGGTGGAGAGTGACATGCGTTTGAACAGGACCCGCGGCAGCGGCAATATCGAGGACCGGCGCGGCCGCCGGTCCATGGGCGGCATCGGGGGGCTGGGCGTCGGCGGCGTGCTGATCGTCCTGGCCATCGGCTATTTCACCGGGCTCGACGTGACGCCCCTGCTGACCGGCGGCCAGCAGACCACCCAGGACCGCCCCCTGTCCGACGCCGAACAGCAGGCCGGCGACTTCTCGGCCCGGGTGCTGGCCACCACCGAAGACGTCTGGACCGCCATCTTCGCCCGCGACTTCAACGCCACCTACCAGCCGCCGACGCTGGTGCTGTTCTCGGGCGTCACCCAAAGCCCCTGCGGCGGGGCCTCCGGCGCCACCGGGCCGTTCTACTGCGCGCTGGACCAAAAGGCGTATCTCGACACCGAATTCTTCGCCACCCTGCGCAGCCAGCTGGGCGCTTCGGGCGATTTCGCCGCCGCCTACGTGATCGCGCACGAGGTCGGCCACCACGTGCAGAACCAGATCGGCATCCTGTCCAAGGTCAACGACGTCCGCGAAAGCGCCAGCCAGGCCCAGGCCAACGCCCTGACCGTGCGGCTGGAACTGCAGGCCGATTGCTTTGCCGGGGTCTGGGCCAACGGGGTCGGTGCGCTGATGGAAGACGGCGACCTGGACGAGGCGCTGAACGCCGCCCGCCAGATCGGCGACGACACGCTGCAGCGCCGGGCCGGGCAGGTGCCCCGGCCGCACACCTTCACCCATGGCACGTCGCAGCAGCGCGAACGCTGGTTCCAGGCAGGCTATACCGCCGGCGATCCGGCCGCCTGCGACACCTTCGGCAGCCAGCAGATCTAGGCCCCGGGCTTGCCCCGCGCCCGGGATCGGAGTATGCCTGATCGCGCCGCACGGGGGCGGCAACCGGGTCCGCGGACAGCCGTATCGGCACCTCCTGAACTGCGGAAGACACCATATCGGTTGATCTCCAGCCCGGCCGGCGGACCATCGGGCGTACCGCGAGGGATACCGACATGTCCGACCCCACAGATCCCGCAGGGGATCCCACCCGCCATTTGCGCCGCGCCGCCAAGACCCTGCGCCGCGCCTTCGCCGACGCCGACCCAGAGGCCCGGTCATTGGCCCGCGCCCGCGTCCACGCCGTCCTGCCCGACGTGCAGGACCTGCGCCACGCCGACGCCCTTCACGTCATCGCCCGCGAGACCGGTTACGACAGCTGGCCCCGGGCGAAGCACGCCGTCGAGACCGCCGCGCTCGACCGCGCCGAAAGATCGGCCCGGCTCGCCGCCGCCCTGCACCACGGCCGCGCCGGGGAGATCGACAGGCTTCTGTCCGACACCCCCGACCTTGGCCGCGACACCCTGGCGCTGGCCTGCGCCACCTTTGACGTGGCCGAAGTCCGCCGCCGCCTGTCCGCCGACCCCGCCGCCGCCACGCGGCAACAGGACAACCCCCGCCCGATCGCGGCACTGGCCTTCTCGCGCTACCACCAATGCGGCGGGGCCGAAGCCGACATGCTGGCGGTGGCCGATGCGCTGCTGGCGGCGGGCGCGGATGTGAACGACGCACTCCCCGATCCGCAGGGCCATGCGCGCCTGTCGGTGCTCTACGGCGCGATCGGGCATGGCGACAACATGGCCCTCGCCGAATGGCTGCTGGATCACGGGGCGAACCCGAACGACAACGAATCGCTCTACCACGCGACGGAACTGGGCCATCGCGGCGGCCTGCGCCTGCTGCTGGCCCATGGCGCGACGCCGGAAGGCACCAACGCCCTGCTGCGCGCGCTCGATTTCGACGATGCCGCGGCGGTCTCCCTGCTGCTCGCCGCCAGGTCCATGCCCGACAGCGGCGAACCCCCGCTGCTGGCCTCTGCGCTGCACCACGCCGCCCGGCGCATGTGTTCGCCCGAATCCGTCCGTCTGCTGCTCGACCACGGCGCCGACCCCTCGGCGCGGGCCTTCGGCCACACCGCCTACGCGCTGGCCCGGATCCACGGCAATGGCCCCGTGGCGCGGCTGATCGCCGGGGCGGGGGGCGACACCTCCCTCACCCGGACCGAGGCGCAACTGGCCCGGGCCGCCGACGACCAGGTGGGCGCAAGGGACTGGATCGACATGGAAAAGCTGACGCCCGAAGCCCGGCGCCTGCTCTGCCGCCTGGCCAGCCGCCCGGGCACCCTGCCGCATGTCCGGCAGCTGGTCGACATGGGGTTCGACCCCAACGTGACGGACGAAGCCGGCCTGCCGCCCCTGCACCTGGCCGGATGGGAGGGACTGGCCGACACCTTCGCCTACCTGCTGGAGCGCAGGCCGGACCTGTCCCACGTGAACGGCTTCGGCGGCACGGTGTTCGGTACCATCCTGCACGGGTCGGAAAATTGCCCCGCCCGGCCCACGCGCGACCACATCGCCTGCATGGCGCATCTGCTCCACCACGGCGCCGCCCTGCCACCCAAGGCGCTCTCGGCGGCCCATGACCCGGCGATGGCGGCCTTCCTGGCCGACTGGGCCACGCGTCACCCCGGCCAGGTCGTCGACCCGCCCCCGGCCTGATCCGGCGCAGGCGCGGCCAGCGGGCGCCCCGCTGGCCGCGAAACAGACCCCGGACCACCCGCCCGGCGTCACGGTCCCGCACCGCTCAAAGGTTAAGGTCCGGTAAATCCGCCTCTGTAAGCCCTTGAAATCCCACACCACACCACATGTCCCACGCGTGGGACAGGGCGCACCTGCTGCTTCTTTCTCTTGAAAAATACCCCAGCCCCCGGCCGCCGCTCTCGCGCGGCCCGAAACCTGGAAAACCAAGGGGAAGGGGGGGGAGGTGAGAGGCTGGACAACGACCCAAGCGGGGCTCGTTACGGCTGCTTCCTTCCGGACCTGACCGGGTTGGCGAGGTGCTCGCCCGCGCCAACCTCTCGACGCTCTAGATAGGCGGACCCGACAGGGAATGCAACCACCCGGCTTGCAGATCCTAAAGATGCAGCTCCAGGTGCCGGAACCCGTCCGCCCCGATCCCCAGGTCCTCTGGCGCCAGCTCCGCAACCTCGTCCAGCAACGCCCCCGCCGCCGGCCCGGTCCGCACACGGATGCTGGTGCCCGGCAACGGCTGCAGCCGCCAGGGCGGCGCATATCCCGGCCCGGTGGCGCCGGCCCGGAAATACGCGGCGATCGCCTCGCGCAGCTCGACCGGAGAAACAGGAACCATCGCCGCCTCGCTCAGCGCGGCAAAGTTGCCGCCCCCCCCGGCCCGATAGCTGTTGGCCACCGCCAGCAGCTCCCGCTCCGGGTCCAGCGGCACGCCGTCCAGCCGCAGGTCGACCACCCGCCGCGCGTCAGGGTCCAGGCACCGACCGCGCGCGTCGTAGCGGGCGGGCTGCGACGGATCGATCCGATAGCTCACCCCGTGCAAAACGTCGAAATTGTAGGCCGCGACCTCGTCGGGGAATAGCGCGTGACCGCGGCTGCCCCGGGGCACGTGGTTCAAAAGCGACGCCGACATCTCGAGCCAGTCCATCACCTGCGCCCCGGTCAGGCGGATCACCCGCAATTCGTTGCGGTAGACGTGCAGGTCGGCCACGTGGCGCAGGGTGACGGGCCCGGCGGGCACGTCGGTAAAGGATCGGGGTCCCGCGCGGGACCCGAACTTGCTGGGCGCCACGGCCGAGACCAGCGGCAGATGGCTGAGCCCCGCTGCCCGGATCGCCGGTCGCACGGCGGCGGACTGGGCATCGGCGATGACGGCCAGCCCGTGATCGGGCCCGAAAAGCGTGAAATAGCTGTGCAGCCGCCGGCGGGACCGCCCCACCGGCCGGTTCAGCGCGGCGCGGGTGGCGGCATGCGGCGCCTCCAGGACGCGGGTCAGATCCGGGTCGGGGGACACCTCGGCGATGGTCCGCAGCTGCACGTGGCTGGCCCCCACCGTCCAGCGTCCGTCCCCGCTGTGGGGATCGCGGCTCAGGTCCAGGTCGATCACCCCCAGGTGCGACCCGGCCGATCCCGCCATCACCGTCGGCGTGCCATGCACCCGTCCGCCGCAGGGATCGACCCCGCTCAGACCCGCATGGGCCGGGCCGGGCAGGTGCAGGTGGGTATGGCCCGCGATCACCGCGTCGATCGTGTCGAGCGCGGCGATATGGCCGGCGGCGTTTTCCGCCAGGGGTCCGCCGTTGCCGTCGCTCAGCCCGGTATGGGCCAGGGCGACCACCAGGTCGCAGCCTTCGGCTTTCAGCCGGGCCGATACCTGGTGCGCGGCCTCGACCATGTCGTTGATGCGGATGCGGCCGGCCAGGTGATGGGCGTTCCACAGGGCGGTCTGGGGTGGCAGAACGCTGAGCACGCCGACGGTCACGCAGCCGTCGGGGGTGGGAAACCGCAGCAGGGCCGACCCGTCGATGAAGCACACGCCTTCCAGGTTCGAGCTGATGACCGGAAAGGGCACGTCGCCGACGATTTGTTTCAGCAGGTCGATCCCGAAGTCGAAATCGTGGTTGCCCAGCCCCACCGCGTCATAGCCGAGGTGTTCGAAGGCCAGCATCATCGGGTGCGGCCGGATCTGGTCGCTGATGGAAATGTCGCCCACCGGCGTGCCCTGCAGGAAGTCGCCGTTGTCGACCAGCATCACGGCCCGGCCGGCGGCTTCGGCTTCGGCCCGGGCGGCGCGGATCAGGGTGGCGGTGCAGACAAGCCCCGATCCCGGATCGGGCGTGTCGTTGTAATAATTGTGGTCCAGCAAATGCATGTGCAGATCGGTCGTCGCCAGAATCCGCAGCCCGAATGTTGGGATCTTGCGGACCAGTGTGCGAGCCTCAGCGTCTTCGGGCCGGACCATTTGCGGCATTGCCTCTTGGGGAACCGTTGGTCCGCAAACGGTACGGACCCTCCGGAATACATCCACTTGCCCCACCTGTGTCAAGCAAGCCCGCGTCGGGACCCCTGTCTTGGGGGGCGATTGAATTGCCGCCCGAGAAGTGCCATCGACCGGGGGCGAGCAGGCAGCAGGCGAGGCGGATGATGAAACGGGCGGAACAGGTAACCTTCGGAGGCTCGGCGCTGGACCGGGCGGCGCATCTGCGCGGCGACGCCACGGCGCTGGCCAAGGCGCGGGCCCATCCCGACGCCGCGTCGATCCTGCTGTGGCGCGGCAAGCCGATGGTTTCGGGACCCGAGGGCGACAAGCTGGTCTTTGTGACGATGCAGCATCCGGTGCTGGGGGCGGGCCATGACAAGGTGGTCGGCCAGCCGATCCTGCTGGGCCGCGACGATACCGGGCCGCTGTTCGCCACCGACCTGTCGGGCTGGTCGCCCGAGGCGCTGGACGAGGCCGCGCTGGACCGCTTTGCCGATGACAGCCTGCAGGTCTATCCCGGCTTTCCCGACGATCACGTCTTTGCCGAGCTGCGCCAGCTGATGACCCGGCTCAGCCCGCGCCACGCGGAACTGGCCGCCACGGCGAAGGCGCTGATCGGCTGGCACGCAACCCACATGTTCTGTTCGCGCTGCGGGGTGGCGTCGGACACCGTGCAGGCCGGCTGGCAACGCACCTGCCCGGCCTGCGGCGCGCATCACTTCCCGCGCACCGACCCGGTGGTGATCATGCTGATCACCCATGGCAATTCCGTCCTGATGGGCCGGTCGCCGCAATGGCCCGAGGGCATGTATTCGCTTTTGGCCGGGTTCATCGAACCGGGCGAGACGCTGGAAGCCGCCGTGCGCCGCGAGGTCTGGGAAGAGGCGGGCGTGAAGGTGGGCGCGGTCGAATACCTGTCCAGCCAGCCCTGGCCGTTCCCCGCATCGCTGATGTTCGGCTGCCGTGGCGAGGCTGTGACGCGCGAGATCACGATCGACCCGGTCGAGATCGAGGATGCGATGTGGGTGACGCGATCCGAGATGATGGATGCCTTCGCGGGCACCCATCCCGTGATCAAACCGGCACGCAAGGGGTCCATTGCACAGTTCCTGATGCAGAACTGGCTTGCCGACACGCTGGATTGATCCCTTAATTCGGATCGGAAATTAAGCAGGACGCCATGAAATTCTCCAGCAAGGAAGACGTCGAGGCCCCGATCGGACTGGTGTTCGACCTTCTGGCCGACTTCGAGACCCACGAACGCCAGGCGATTCGGCGCGGGATCGAGGTTCAGCGCACCCATACGCGGACCGAACCGGGCGTCGGCATGTCCTGGCATGCGCTGTTCGACCTGCGCGGCAAGAAGCGGGATATCGACGTGGTGGTTTCGGCCTACGATCCGCCCAACAGCATCCATTTCACATCCGACACCCAGGGCCTGCACGGGTTCACCACGCTTGAGCTGATCGAACTGTCGCCGCGCCGGACGCGCATGGCGATCGAGGTGGACCTGAAGCCCAAGACCCTGGCGGCGCGGTTGCTGGTGCAGTCGATGAAACTGGCCAAGAAGACCCTGACCAAGCGGTTCAAGCTGCGGGTGGCCGATTACGCCAAGGCGCTGGAAGGACGATCCGGGACCCGGGCCAGCTGAGCGGGGACACCCGGACCGCCGTCAAAGGATCAGCATCGCCCCGCCGGTGACCAGCAGCCCGATCAGGCTGTAGCCCACCAGCGCGAACAGCCCGTCGCCCACCAGCAGCGCCAGCGCCATCATCACCACCGCGAACGCCATCAGCGACGAGGTGAACGGCAACAGTTCCATGAACGGCATCACCAGCCCGCACAGCGTGCAGAAAAGATAGATCACCCGGTCGAACGGGGGCGCCGCCAGGAAGGACAGGCGCGGCTTGGTATGGCTGTCGAACCAGCGCGCCGGGCGCCACAGGCTGCGCGTCGCCCGTTCCAGCCATCTTGACGGAATGCGCCGTTCGGTCAGCCAGCGCGGCAACCACAGCTGTTCGCGCCCGATCAGCAATTGCGCGCTGACCAGGGCGATGGCCAGACCGGCGACGCTGGAAAAGCCGGGCACGCCCGACAGGGGCGACACCACCGCCAGCGCCGGAACCATCAGCACCGGGATGAACGACGTCTTGCCCATGGCGTCCAGAAGGTCACCCACATGGGTATCGCCACTTTCTTCGACGGCGTCGTGGATTTCCTCGATCACCTCCGCCATCGCTTCGGGCTGAATGCAGTCATTCATCGCGCTGTCCTCGATCACCGGGTTGCGGCCACCGGGCGGCAACCTTGTCGATGAAGAACGCCGGCCGGGCCGAAGCTGTTCCTTCCGGTTTCGCGGCTACTGGCGGCCTGGGTCGGCGGGGTACACGCCCAGGATGTTCAGGTCGGTGGTGAAATAGCGCAGTTCGTCCAGGGCCAGGGCAACGTTGGGATCGTCGGGATGGCCTTCGATATCGGCGTAGAACTGGGTCGCCGTGAACGACCCGTTGACCATGTAGCTTTCCAGCTTGGTCATGTTGACGCCATTGGTCGCGAACCCGCCCATCGCCTTGTAAAGCGCGGCGGGAATGTTGCGGACGCGGAAGACGAAGGTGGTGATCATGCGGTCCGCCCGGCGGGTCTGGTCGGCTTCGCGGGCCATGATCAGGAAGCGGGTGGTGTTGTGGGCGTGGTCCTCGATGTGGCGGGCCAGGATGTTCAGCCCGTAGATATCCGCCGCCAGGTCCGAGGCCAGCGCGCCGCGGTCGCGTTGGCCTTCGCGGGCCAGGTCGGCGGCGGCACCGGCGCTGTCCACGGCGACCTCGCCGCGGATGCCGTGGCGGGTCAGGAACTCGGCGCATTGCGGCAGCAGGACCACGTGGGCATGCACCGTGCGGATGTCTTCAAGCGGCACGCCCGGCAGCGCCATGAGCGAGATATGCACCCGCACGAAGGCCTCGTCGGTGATGTGCAGGCCGGATTCGGGCAACATGCGGTGGATGTCGGCAACCCTACCGTAAGTGGAGTTTTCGACCGGCAGCATGGCCTGCTCGGCTTCGCCCGAACGGACCGCGGCGATGACGTCGTCAAAGGTGCGGCAGGGCAGGGCCTCGAGATCGGGGCGCGCCTCGCGGCAGGCTTCATGGCTGTAGGCGCCGGGTTCTCCCTGGAAGGCGATGCGACGGGTCATGGTTGTGGTCCGATCTGGCATTGGTCGTTTGGTCGCGGTGTCTATACCTTGCGCGATGAAGGGGGAAGCCTTAGACAACTTTGGCGACACCTATCAATGAGGACAGGCGATCCATGGACACGATGACCGTCACGAAAGTTGCTTCGTCGCTATGCGGCGCTCTTCTGGTCTTTCTTCTGGTCGGTTGGGCCGCATCGGGGATTTACTCGGTCGGCGGCCACGGTGAAGCGGCCTATGTGATCGACACGGGCGCAACCGAAGGCGGAGCCGAAGAAGAAGCCGGACCGTCCTTTGACGAAGTGCTGGCATCGGCCGATCCCGAAAAGGGCGCCAAGGTCTTCAAGAAATGCGCCGCCTGCCACAAGCTGGAAGTGGGCGAAAACGCCACCGGCCCCTACCTGGCCGGCGTGGTCGGCCGCCCTGTCGCTGGGGTCGACGGGTTCGGGTATTCCGACGCGATGCAGGCGCATGGCGGCGAATGGACGCCAGAGGCGCTGAACGAATTCCTCACCAAGCCCGCCGCGGCCGTGCCCGGCACCGCGATGGGCTTTGCCGGCCTGCCCAAGATCGGCGACCGCGCCGACCTGGTCGCCTACCTGCAGACCATCGGCGGCTGAACGCCACCATCATCCGGTTTCCGAAGGACCGCCGCGCCCCCGGGCCGGCGGTCTTTTTCTTTTCCGACGGCTGGCGGCCGGGGGCGTGTGACCTTACCCATGGTTAAGGTGCGCCTGGCTTTCTCTTCTTTGGGTTGAGTTTCGTGCCTGCCCCCGCGGAACCCCGCGCGGGGCGCGCGGCATCGGCGAAGTGGTCGCGTACATTCACGGAATCTCACTTGAATGTTGGCACCATGGCCTTTTAGCCTATGGTGAAATCCACAATAGTTCGGTTCCGACCCGATAGAGGAAGAGCATCATGCATCGACGTTCCCCCGGTCTTCGCGCCATCGCTGCCGATCTGCCGCAGACCCTGCGCCTGACCCTGCTGGGCGGGCTCATGGTCGTCGGATCGGCACTGGCGGCCCGGGCCCAGGACGACGCGAAGGACGACCTGATCGTCAGCCATGGCTATTCCTATTACGGCGACCTGAAATACCCCGCCGACTTCGACCATTTCGACTATGTGAACCCCGACGCCCCCAAGGGCGGAGAGATCGCGTTCGCGCAGCTGGGCACGTTCGATTCCATGAACCCCTACACCATCAAGGGCCGCGCCGGGGCGCTGAGCTGGACGATGTACGAAAGCCTGCTGGGCGACGGCCCGGCCGATGCCTATGGCGAGGAATACGGGCTGCTGGCCGAAAGCCTGGAATACCCCGCCGACAAGTCCTGGGTCATCTTTCACATGCGCCCCGAGGCGAAGTTTTCCGACGGCACCCCGGTCACCGCCGAGGACGTGGTGTTTTCCCATAACCTGCTGCTGGAACAGGGCCTGCCGTCCTATGCCGCGGCGGTCAAGAAACGCATCCCCAAGGCCGAGGTGATCGACGAACACACGGTCAAGTTCTACTTTACCGACGGTATTTCCCGGCGGTCGCTGATCGACCAGGTCGGCGGCGTGCCGGTGTGGTCGAAAAAGTGGTACGAGGAAACCGGCGCGCGGCTGGACGAAAGCCGGCTGGAAACCTCGCCCGGGTCGGGCCCCTACATGATCGAAAGCGTCGATGTGAACAACCGCATCGTCTACAAGCGCAATCCCGACTACTGGGGCAAGGACCTGCCGATCAACAAGGGCCGGCACAATTTCGACCGCATCCGCGTGGAATACTTCGCCGATGACGCCCCCGCGTTCGAGGCGTTCAAGGCCGGCGAAGTGACCTTCCGCTCGGAAGGGGATTCCAAGAAATGGGCCAGCAACTACAACTTCCCCAAGGTGGAAAAGGGCCAGGTCATCAAGGCCGACCTGCCCGACGGCACGCCGCCCACGCCCACCGGCTTCGTCTTCAACCTGCGCCGCCCGCTCATGCAGGACAAGCTTATCCGCGAGGCGCTGGCGCTGGGGTACAATTTCGAATGGACCAACGAGTCGCTGCAATACGGGCTGTTCAAGCAGCGGGCGTCGTTCACCCAGGACACGCCCCTGATGGCCACGGGCATGCCCGAGGGCGACGAACTGGCGCTGCTGAAGGGCCTGGGCGACATCGTCCCGCCCGAGATGCTGACCGAAGACGCGCGCATGCCGCATACCTCGGATCCCGAACGCCTGACCGACCGGCGCAACCTGCGCCGCGCGATGAAGCTGCTGGATGACGCGGGCTGGCCGGTTGGATCGGACGGCAAGCGCTACAATGCCGAAGGCGAACCGCTGCGCGTCGTCTTCCTGTTCAACACGGCGTCCGAGGGCACGCTGGGCGCGGTGGTGGAAAACTACGTCGCCAACCTGAAGACCATGGGCGTCGACGTGGTGCTGGAAAAGGTCGACCCGTCGCAATACACGCTGCGCGAACGCGATTTCGACTATGACATGATCTACGACAGCTACGCGTCCTTCCTGGGCGCCGGCACCGGGTTGATGCAGCGGTTCGGATCGACCGACGCGGCGATTTCCACCTTCAATCCCGCCGGCCTGGCCAGCCCGATGGTGGATGCGATCATCGACAAGGCCCTGTTCGCGGAAACCAAGCACGACGAGGACACCGCCCTGCGCGCGCTGGACCGGGCGCTGCGCTACGAATTCTTCATGGTGCCGGTCTGGTACAACCCCAGCTACTGGGTCGCCTATTACGACGAATACGAACATCCCGATCCGCTGCCGCCGCTTGACCTGGGCTACCTGGATTTCTGGTGGTTCAACGCCGACAAGGCCGCGAAGCTGAAGGCTGAAGGCGCGTTGAGGTAAGTCGCGCACATGGGAGCCTATATTCTAAGGCGGCTGCTGCTGATCATTCCCACGTTGCTGGGCATCATGATCATCAACTTCACGCTGGTTCAATTCGTCCCTGGCGGGCCGGTTGAACAGGCCATCGCCCGCGCGCAGGGGCAGGGTGATGTATTCGGCAGCTTTGCCGGCGGTCAGGGCGATACCGAAATGGCCGGCGCGAATGCGTTCGAGGACCGCTATGTCGGCGCCCGCGGCCTGCCGGAAGAGTTCATCAAGGAACTGGAGAAGGAATACGGCTTTGACAAGCCGCCCGTGCAGCGGTTCCTGATCATGCTGGGCAATTACGTCCGCTTCGATTTCGGCCAAAGCTATTTCCGGTCGATCGGCGTGACCGACCTGGTGCTGGAAAAGCTGCCGGTGTCGATATCGCTTGGTTTGTGGTCGACGCTGATCGCCTACCTTGTGTCGATCCCGGTGGGCATCGGCAAGGCGGTCCGCGACGGGTCGAAGTTCGACACCTGGACCAGCGCCGTGATCATCGTGGCCTATGCGATCCCCGGCTTCCTGTTCGCCGTGCTGCTGCTGGTGCTGTTCGCGGGCGGATCCTACTGGCAGATCTTCCCGTTGCGCGGCCTGACCTCGGACAACTGGGACCAGCTGAGCCTGCTGGGCAAGATCGGCGACTACTTCTGGCACATCACGCTGCCGGTCCTGGCCTCGACCATTTCCGCCTTTGCCACGCTGACGCTGCTGACCAAGAACAGCTTCCTGGACGAGATCAAGAAGCAATACGTCATCACCGCCCGCGCCAAGGGCCTGTCGGAACGGCAGGTGCTGTACGGCCATGTCTTCCGCAACGCGATGCTGATCGTGATCGCGGGTTTCCCGGCGGCCTTCATCGGCATCTTCTTCGGATCCTCGGTGATCATCGAAACCATCTTCTCGCTCGACGGCCTGGGCCGGCTGGGGTTCGAGGCGGCGGTGGCGCGGGATTACCCGGTGATCTTCGGCACGCTGTTCATCTTCGGGCTGATGGGCCTGGTGGTGGGCATCATCTCGGACCTGATGTACGTGCTGGTCGATCCGCGCATCGACTTCGAAAGCCGTCAGGGATGAGCATGACCGACACCATCCACCCGAAACGCCGCCCCTTCCTGTCGCCGCTGAACCAGCGCCGCTGGCGCAACTTCAAGCGCAACAGGCGGGCCTATTGGTCGCTGATCCTGTTCTCGGTGCTGTTCGGGCTGTCGCTGTTCGCGGAATTCATCGCCAACGACAAGCCGATCCTGATCCAGTACCGGGGCGGCTATTACATGCCGATCTTCCGGTTCTACCCGGAAACGGCGTTCGGCGGCGATTTCCAGACCGAAGCCATCTACCGCGATCCCGAAGTCGAATGCCTGATCCGGTCGGGCGGGCTGGACGCCTGTTTCGACGATCCCGAAGACATCATGGAACAGGCCAAAACCGGTGTCGTCGATGGCGAACCGATCGTAAGCGGCTGGACCATCTGGCCGCCCATTCCCTATTCCTTCAACACTTCGGTCGAACGCCCGGGCGCCGCGCCGCTGCCGCCCAACCGCCAGAACCTGCTGGGCACCGACGACACCAAGCGCGATGTTCTGGCGCGGGTGATCTATGGCTTCCGGCTGTCGATCCTGTTCACCATCATCGTGACCGGCTGCGCCTCGGCCATCGGGATCCTTGCGGGCGCGGTACAGGGGTTCTTCGGCGGTTGGCTGGACCTGATCTTTCAGCGCGTGATCGAGATCTGGTCGGCGACGCCGTCGCTTTACATCATCATCATCATGTTCGCGATCCTGGGGCGAAGTTTCTGGCTGCTGGTCTTCCTGCTGGTGGCGTTTTCCTGGACCTCGCTTGTGGGGGTCGTGCGGGCCGAATTCCTGCGCGCGCGGAATTTCGAATACGTGCGCGCGGCGCGGGCCCTGGGGGTGTCGAACGGGACGATCATGTTCCGCCACATGCTGCCCAACGCCATGGTCGCCACGGTCACCATGCTGCCCTTCATCATCACCGGCACCATCGGTTCGCTTGCCTCGCTCGACTTCCTGGGCTTCGGCCTGCCGTCCTCGGCGCCGTCGCTGGGGGAGCTGACCTTGCAGGCGAAACAGAACCTGCAGGCGCCCTGGCTGGCGTTCACGGCCTTCTTCACCTTCGCCATCATGCTGTCGCTGCTTGTCTTCATTTTCGAGGGCGTGCGCGATGCCTTCGACCCACGAAAGACCTTCTCATGACCGCGCTGCTAGAGGTGAAGGACCTGGTCGTGTCCTTCCGCCAGGACGGTGCGCTGCACCAGGCGGTCAAGGGCGTGTCGTTTTCGGTCGACCGGGGCGAGACGGTCGCGCTGGTGGGGGAAAGCGGGTCGGGCAAGTCGGTTTCGGCGCTGTCGACCGTGTCCTTGCTGGGCGACAACGCGCTGGTCCAGGGATCGGCCCGGTTCAACGGGACAGAACTGATCGGCGCCGACCGCGAGACGCTGCACAAGGTGCGCGGCAACGAGATCAGCTTCATCTTTCAGGAGCCGATGACCTCTCTGAACCCGCTGCACACGCTCAGGAAACAGCTGGGAGAGGTGCTGGCGCTGCACCAGAAGCTGACCGGCAAGGCGGCCGACGCGCGGATCATCGACCTGCTGACCAAGGTCGGCATCCGCGATCCGGAAACCCGGCTGGATGCCTATCCGCACCAGCTGTCGGGCGGGCAAAGGCAGCGGGTGATGATCGCCATGGCACTGGCCAACAAGCCCGGCATCCTGATCGCGGACGAACCCACGACGGCGCTGGACGTGACGATCCAGGCGCAGATCCTGGAGCTGCTGGCCGAGCTGAAGAAAGAAGAGGGGATGGGGTTGCTGTTCATCACCCATGACCTTGGGATCGTGCGGCGGTTCGCCGACCGGGTCTGCGTGATGAAGAACGGCGAGATCGTGGAAACCGGCCCGGCGGAGGAGATATTCGCCAACCCGCAGCATCCCTATACGCAGAAATTGCTGGGTGCCGAGCCGACGGGGTCGCCCGACCCGGTGGCGGCGGATGCGCCGGAAATCGCGCGGACCGAACATCTGAAGGTCTGGTTCCCCATCCAGCGCGGTTTCCTGCGCAAGACGGTGGGGTACGTGAAGGCGGTCAACGACGCGACCATCGGGGTGCGGGCCGGTGAAACCCTGGGGATCGTGGGCGAAAGCGGGTCGGGCAAGACCACGCTGGCGCTGGCGATCATGCGGCTGATCACCTCGGAAGGGCCGATCGTCTTCATGGGGCGCGAGCTGCACGGGATGTCGACGCGCGAATTGCGGCGGCTGCGCAAGGACATGCAGATCGTGTTTCAGGATCCGTTCGGGTCGCTGTCGCCGCGCATGACCTGTGCCGAGATCATTGCCGAGGGGCTGACCATCCACAAGGTCGACCCGCACCGGTCGCGACGTGAACTGGTGGCCGAGGCAATGGTGGAGACGGGGCTGGATCCGGCGGCGATGGATCGCTATCCGCATGAATTTTCCGGCGGGCAGCGGCAGAGGATCGCCATCGCGCGGGCGATGGTGCTGCGGCCGAAATTGCTGGTGCTGGACGAGCCGACCTCGGCGCTGGACATGACGGTGCAGGTTCAGATCGTGGAGCTGCTGCGGGGGCTGCAGCGGAAACACGGGCTGGCGTATCTGTTCATCTCGCACGATCTGAAGGTCGTGCGGGCGATGAGCCATCGGATCCTGGTGATGAAACAGGGCGATATCGTGGAAAGCGGCGCGGCGGAGACGTTGTTCGAGCACCCGAGCCATCCCTATACGATGGAGCTTCTGTCGGCGGCGGTGTGAGCGGCCCGGCCGGGGCGGTCGTGGGAGGGTTTGGGGCAGGTATTTTTGCCAAGAAGAAGACGGGGCGCGGGCGTGGGTCCGGCGTTGGCGCGCGCGGTGGGCCGGGGAGCCTCCGGCGGGAGTACTTGGGCAAAGATGAAGGAGCGGGCCGGGCATGTCCCACGCGTGGGACACATGTCGGGGTGTTTGGGATCAAGGGGTTACAGAGGCGGATTTACCGTCTGGCAACCTTTGTCGATCGGGTTGGAGGCGAATTCGGGGGCGCGTCGGGGACGCGCCCCTGGTGTTTGCAATGTCATCGGGACATGGGTTTGCGTCATTCACGAGCGGCGGGGCTCTTTCGCGGTCCGTGTCGAGGCGCGCAGCCAGTGGCGGGGGGCGTTCCAGGCCTTGGGTTCGCGGCGCGGACGTTCCGTCAGGCTGGGCGGGGTCATCCGGGTCGCCGTGTGCAGGCTGCGTGCAAGTATTCCGAACATGATGGTTTCCTTCCTTGGGTCTGATGCCTTGTGAAATAGGCGCCTCGCGGGCATCGTGCGACTCATGAAATTTCCAATCGGTTAAGCAGGAGTTACATGTGGACTGGCGAGACCTGCCTCCGCTGGCGTCGCTGCGCGCCTTTGCCGCCTATGCCGAGACCCGGTCGGTGGAGGCCGCGGGCGCGTCGCTGAACGTGAGCCACGCGGCAATCAGCCAGCAATTGCGCAGACTTGAGGAGCACCTGGGCGTGGCGTTGCTGGACCGGTCGGGCCGCAAGCTGGCGCTGACGGCGGAGGGGCTGGAGCTGGCCGTGGCGCTGGCCGACGGGTTCGAGACCATCGGGCGCGGGGTTGCGGCACTGACGCGCAGGGAGGATGACCGGCCGCTGCAGATCACCAGCACCGCGATGTTCGCCGCCGTCTGGCTGGTGCCGCGGTTGCCGCGATTCCGCCAGACCCATCCCGAGATCAGCCTGATGGTGGATCCCGCCGTATCGCTGCGCGCGCTGGAGCCGGGCGGGTTCGACGCGGCGCTGCGCCATGGCGACGGCAATTGGCCGGGGCTGCAGGCGGAGCTGATCGTCGCGTCGCCCATCGCCATCGTCGCGGCGCCCGAGCTGGTGGGGGCGGCGGCGATCGAGGGGCCGGAGGACCTGCGCAGCCTGCCCTGGTTGCAGGAGCTGGGCACCAACGAGGCGTCGGTCTGGCTGCAGAGCTACGGCGGCGACGGGGTGCTGTCGGGGGGCGTGACGTCGCTTCCCGGGAACCTGGTGCTGGAGGCGGCGCGGCAGGGGCAGGGGGTGGCGATCACCACGCGGATCGCCGTGGTCGAGGATGTGGCGGCGGGACGGCTGCGATTGCTGTTCGAGGAGGACACCCACAAGGGGTATTACCTGGTGACGCGGCCGGGGGTGCAGCGCGGATCGCTGAGGGCCTTTTCCCAGTGGGTCCGGACGGAGGCGGCCCGGGACAGGCAAAGGGCGGCCCGTGAGGCCGCCCCGTGAGACGTTTCATCCGGTTGAGACGTTTCATCCGGTTGGCGGGGCGCGCCTAGCTGGGCCCCATCATGAAACAGGTGACGTTGCGCGCCTGCAGGCGGCGGCAGGCCAGGTCGGCCATGTCGCGGGTCATGCCCTGGAAGGTGGCGTCGTAGCCGCGCGCGCTTTTGACGACCTGGCGGTCGACGCCGTCCAGAGTGGCCATTTCCGACAGCGCCGTGCTGAGCAGGACCTTTTCGGCCTGGTAGCGGCTGTTGTAGCGGCCGACGTTGATGCCCCAATGCGCGTCGCCCTTGGTGGACAGCCGGGTCACGACCTCCTGCTCGGGCTCGGGTTCGGCTTCGGGCCGGGCTTCGGGGACCAGCGAGGCCAGCTGGACCGTGGCGTCGTCGCTGGCATCGCCTTCTTCCAGCGGGGCGGCCGCGCCGGGGCTGGCGGTGGTGGCGACCAGTGAATCGATCTGGTCCTGCAGCGCGCTGGCGGCGGCAGCGGTGACCACGGGCAGCGGGCGGACCATCGGGCGCAGGCTTTTGGCGACGCCGCCGCTGACGCGGACGGTCTTGCCGGCGGTGCCGGCGGGCGCGCCGACGCTGGCCAGGGCGTTGCCGGCATAGACCGGCGGCGTGGGCTTGTTCAGGGGCGCATGCGAAGGCGCGCGCTTGAACCCCATGTCCAGCAGTTCCGCCACCTTGGCGTTGCGCGCCGCCGAGGAGGTGCCGCCGAAGACGGTGACGATGATGCGTTCGTCGCCGCGCTTGGCCGAGGCCACCAGGTTGGAGCCGGAGGCGGAGGTGTAGCCCGTCTTGATCCCGTCGGCGCCCTGGTAGGAATCGAGCAGACGGCGGTTGGTGTTGGGCACCACGCGGAGGCCCGCATCGGTCGACCGGCGCGAGAACAGGTTGTAATATTGGGGGAAATCGTACAGCAGGTGCCGGCCCATCGTGGTCATGTCACGGGCGGTCGACAGGTGGCCTTCGCGGGTCAGGCCATTGGCGTTCTTGAAGGTGGTCCGGGTCATGCCCAGCTGCTTGGCGGTGGCGTTCATGCGCCGCGCGAAGGCTTCTTCGCTGCCCGATATCGCCTCGCCGATGGCGGTGGCGCAGTCGTTGGCGGATTTCACCGCCGCGGCCCGGATCAGGTAGCGGAAGGCGATGGTCTGCCCGGCCCTGAGGCCCAGCTTCGACGGCGGTTCCGCCGCCGCGTGGGCCGAGATGCGGACCTGGTCGTCCAACCCGATCTCGCCGTTCTCGATCGCCTGGAAGGCGATGTAGAGCGTCATCATCTTGGTCAGCGATGCCGGGTGGAGCCGGGCATCCGCGTTTCTGGAATGCAGCACCTCGCCGGTGCGTGCGTCGATAACCATGGCCGCGTAGGGGGCTGCGATGGCCGGAAGCGCGCTAAGAAGCGCCACCGCCATGAACAGCACGAACCCCAGACGGGCCGGCGAATGTAGCCGAACCTGCACGATATTTGCCTCTGTCTGCCTCGTGGCGCCCGTTTGATCGGCACCTGTTTGGAATTCTTGCAGCCAAGGTAACACAGTGGAAATTTGAAATAAACCTGTGACTTGCACGCAAGTATTCAGCCGAAAGGTTAACGAATCAATATCTAGCGGTGAGATTCGGCGTACCCCCAATGGAGGCGTTCAGTCGGTGCGCCCGGTCAGACGCTGTTGTTCGGTTATGATGCGTCTTTGCAGCAGGTCGATGTGCATGCGGGCCTGAAACGCGGTCTGGCGGAAGGCCGCGGGCAGGCGCAGGTGGGCCAGGTGATCGTCGAGCGCGCGCAGCCGGTCGGCCATGTGGTCCAGCGTTTCGACATCCGATCCCGATTCGAGTTCATCCTCGATCGCGCGCATCAGCGGGTAGTTCTGCCAGACGCGGTAGTTCTGGGCATAGGCGTAAAGGCCGGGCAGGGCGCGCACCAGCGGCAGGACCACGAAGAACAGCGGCAGCAGCAGGATCAGCACGCGGTTGAGCTGGGCCGCCATCCAGTAGGGCAGCCAGTCGTGCCAGGCGGTGGGGCCGTTCACGACAAGCTGGCGGGCGGCGTTGTTGACCGGCAGGACGGTGCCGTTCACCGACGGGAATTCGCCGTCGTTTTCCAGGATGCTGCGGCCGCCGTGAATGTCCAGCGCAGCCATGGTCAGGCGGTTGACCAGGGCGGGGTGCAGGTGGCCGCGAACGGCCAGGCGGGCCTGCAGGGCGAGGAATTCGCGGGGGCCGGGCGGCACCGGGGGCGACAGGCTGACGGCGCCGGGCGGAATGCGCACCAGTTCGGCGCCGGGCATGCGGCGGGACAGGGCTTCGACATAGTCCAGCTGCAGCACGCCGAAGCGGCCGCTGTCGTAGGCGCGGCGCAGGTAGGGGGCGTCGATGGGGGCGACAAAGGCGGCGAGGTCGATGCGGTTGGCACCAAGCGCCTGGATCGCGTCGCCGTAGCCCAGGCCGGTGAGGCTGTTGGCGTCGGGGGCGAGGCCGGCGGTGGCCAGGAACGAGGTGAAGGCGGCGCGGGTGCCGGAGCCTTCGGCGCCGGCGTTGATCCGGAGGCCGGACCATGTGGCGGGGTTGGGGCTGACCGGGGTGTCGGTGTTGTACAGGATCAGGAGCGGTTCGTAGAACAGCGTGCCGATCGCCTCGGCCGTGTCCGATGGCACGGCGATGCCGCCCTGGATCAGCGCGGCGTCGGCGGTGCCGTCCGCCAGAAGCCGGGCGTTTTCGACCGATCCGGCGGTTTCCAGGATGCGCAGGGCGATGCCGTCGCGGGCCAGGATCGCGCGGTATTTCACGGCGATGCGGTGATAGGCGCCGTCTTCGGGGCCGGCCGCCATCGTCAGCTGGTTGGGCGGGCGCAGCGCCAGGATCATCAGGGCCACGGCGACCGCGACGGCGGCCACGATCAGAAGGCTCCAGAGCAGTCGCGTGGGCAATGTCATCCGAAGGTCCCGACCGGATTCTACCCTGACGGTAGCCGGAGGGGACCAACGGGGCAAGCCTGCAGGGTCAGCCGATGTCGGCGATCAGCGCCGGCAGCGCGCCCAGGTCGGGGATC
The DNA here is from genome assembly GCA_003217735.2 of Marinibacterium anthonyi. Taxonomy (GTDB): domain Bacteria; phylum Pseudomonadota; class Alphaproteobacteria; order Rhodobacterales; family Rhodobacteraceae; genus Marinibacterium; species Marinibacterium anthonyi. Next base: position 660,747 of record CP031585.1, read on the forward strand.
TGGCGATAGCGCGGCGCATGGGCGGGCGCGTCGGCGTGTTCGATCGCCCACACCAGCCCGTGCGGGACATGGACTCCCCAGCCGCCGGCCTCGATCGGGGGCACCACGTCCGAGCGCATGGAATTGCCCACCATCATCGCCTGATCGGGCCCCGTGCCATGCCGGTCGAAGATGCGGCGGTAGATGTCTGGGGTCTTTTCCGACACGATCTCGACCCCGTCGAACAGGTCCCCCAGGCCGGATTGCGCCAGCTTGCGTTCCTGGTGCAGCAGGTCGCCCTTGGTGATCAGGACGATCTTGTGGGTCCGCGCCGCCGTCTCGACCGCGTCGCGGGCATGGGGCAGCAGGTCGATGGGATGGTCATGCATGTCGCGCCCGGCGGCCAGCAGTTCGGCGATGACCGTGGCGGGGACGCGGCTGTCGGTGACGTCGATGGCGGTTTCGATCATCGACAGGGTAAAGCCCTTGATGCCGTATCCATAGCGGCCGATGTTACGGCGTTCGGCCTGCAGCAGGCGGTCCGACAGGTGGTCGGCGTCGGCGTGATCGGCCAGCAGGGCAAAGAACCGATCCTGGGTCAGGCGGAAGAATCGTTCGTTGTGCCACAGCGTGTCATCGGCATCGAAGCCGATCGTGGTGACCTGTTTACCCATCAGGTTAGCTTTCTGTTTTCCATTCCCGCGTATGAGTTATATAACCACGACTACTCCTGTGAAACCGGACCCCGGGTTATTTGCCGATGCTGACCGCGCCATTGATGATGTCGGACAAGAAAGATGACGACTCCGATTCCTCGATCCTCGTCGAAACGCGTCCGAAGACCAAGCGCCCGCCGCTGTACAAGGTCCTGTTGCTGAACGATGATTACACGCCGATGGAATTCGTCGTGCACGTGCTGGAACGCTTTTTCGGCATGAACCATGCCCAGGCGTTCGAGGTCATGCTGACCGTGCACAAGAAGGGGGTCGCCGTGGTCGGCGTGTTCAGCCACGAGATCGCCGAGACCAAGGTCGGCCAGGTGATGGATTTCGCCCGCCGCCACCAGCATCCGCTGCAATGCACGATGGAAAAAGAAGAGTGACGGGCCGCGACGGGTGAGACCTGAACCGTCCGTGATGACGGGCATTTGCCCGTCACGCCCCGTTTTGCCGCATGATAGCCCGGATAAGCCGATGCCTGCCTTTCGAACCCGGGGTGTGACATGTCCCTGCGCCTGAACCTTGCCCTTGAGGCCGGCCAGCTGGAGCTGCCCGGGGACGGGCGTGTCCTGCTGTTGCATCCGCCGGGCGATCTGGATCTGTCCGAATTGCCGCTGGACCGTTTGCTGGCCGTCCAGCCGTTCCGCCCCGACTGGGAGGCGCTGGAGCGCAAGGGGGTGGCCCTGGCGACCGAGGTTCCGGGCGATGCGCGGTTCGCGGCCACGGTGGTGTTCCTGCCCCGCGCCAAGGATCTGGCCCGCGCGTTGATCGCCCGTGCCGCCGAGGTGACGGATGGGCCGGTGGTGTTGGACGGCGCCAAGACCGACGGGATCGAATCGCTGCTGAAGGATCTGCGCAAGCGGGTGGAGCTGGGTGCCGTGTTGTCCAAGGCGCATGGCAAGATCGGCTGGTTCACGGCCACGCCCGCCTTCGACGACTGGCGGGAGGTCGCCGGCGATGTCGACGGGTTCCGCACGCTGCCCGGGGTGTTTTCGGCGGACGGGATCGACCCGGCCTCGGCCCTGCTGGCGGCGCATCTGCCGCCCGTGCTGGGGCGGCACGTGGTCGATCTGGGCGCGGGATGGGGGTATCTTTCGGCGCGCATCCTGCAGGATGCGGCGGTGCGCGAACTGGATGTCGTCGAGGCCGACCGCCGCGCGCTGAGCTGCGCGGAGGCCAATGTCACCGACCCCCGCGCGCGATTCCACTGGGCGGATGCGCGCAGCTGGAAGGCCGGCAGTGCCGTCGATACGGTGGTGATGAATCCACCCTTCCACGTGGGCCGCGCGGCCGATCCCGAGCTGGGGCGGGCGTTCATCGCGTCGGCGGCGCGGATGCTGACGGCGTCGGGGCGTCTGTTCCTGGTGGCCAACCGGCAGCTGCCCTACGAGACGCTGCTGACCGAGGCCTTTGCCCATTGCGAGGAAATCGGAGGCGATGGACGTTTCAAGATCCTCAAGGCCGAGCGACCCTCTCGCCGCCGCCGCTGAACCCCGTTAGATTGAACCGGATGTGATCCGGACCTAAACCTGACCTGAACCTGATCTGGACCAAGGAGAGCGCCACATGTCCTTCGCCATCACCGGCAAAACCGCCATCGTGACCGGCGCCGCCAATGGCATCGGGCTCGCCATCGGGCGGTTGTTTCTGGAAAAGGGGGCGAACGTGATGTTCGCCGACATGGACGAGAAACGCCTGAAGGAAGAGCTGGGCAAGGCGGAGGAGGACGATCACGTCCGCTATTTCGCCGGAGATCTGCGCGAGAAGCTGACCATCGCCAACCTGTTGTCGGCCACGATCGACGCCTTCGACAAGGTGGATATCCTGGTGAACGGGGCGCGGCAGGTGGTGCCGTCGGATCCGCTGGACCCGGATGATGACAGCGTGATGGCGTTGCTGAAGCAGAACCTGATGCCGTCGCTGCGCCTGTCGCAGGTGGTGGCGAAACGGATGATCAAGCAGTCCGAACCCGATGGCACGGGGCCGGCGGGATCGATCATCAACCTGTCGTCGATCGCCGCGCGGCGGACCCATCCGGACCTGATGGCCTATTCGGTGTCCTCGGCCGCGCTGGACCAGATGACGCGGTCGCTGGCGGTGGCGCTGGCGCCGAACCGGATCCGGGTCAACGCGGTGGCCTTCGGATCGGTGATGAGCGCGTCGCTGATGTCGACGCTGAAGGACAACCGGGAGTACCGGCGCGATATCGAGGATCATACGCCGCTGTCGCGGATCGCCGCGCCGACCGAGCTGGCCGAGGCGGTGCAGTTCCTGGCGTCCGACGCGGCGGGGTTCATGACCGGGCAGATCCTGACGCTGGACGGGGGCCGTACGCTGCTGGATCCGGTGGCGGCGCCGGCGCATTGAGAGACGAGATTTTTCGTCCGAAAAATCTGTGCCGCGCGTTGGAAGGGTGGGGAATTTGAAGATGTCATCAGACATGGGGCAAGATTTTTCGGACGAAAAATCTCGGGCCGCGGGGTGGTTTCGCGCGCTGCGTGACAAGATCGTGGGCGCCTTCGAGGGGCTGGAGGACAGCCATGCCGAGGGGCCCTTGTCCGAGGCGGATCCCGGCCGGTTCGAGGTGACCCGGACCCGGCGCGCCGCGCCGGATGGCGGCGATGCCGGCGGCGGGCTGATGAGCGTGATGCGCGGCGGGCGGGTCTTTGAGAAGGTCGGCGTCAACGTCTCGACCGTCTACGGCACGCTGGGCGAACGGGCCCAGGCCGCCATGGCCGCGCGAAAGGGCATCCCCGGCATGTCCGACGATCCGCGCTTCTGGGCCTCTGGCATCTCGCTTGTGGCGCATATGCAGAACCCGCATGTTCCGGCCGTGCACATGAACACCCGCATGTTCTGGACCCCCCACGCCTGGTGGTTCGGCGGCGGATCAGACCTGAACCCCTGCATCGAATACGACGAGGACACCGCGCATTTCCACGCCCAGCAGCAGGCGAAGCTGGATCCGCATGGGGGCGATCTGTACCCGCGGCTCAAGGCCTGGGCGGACGAGTATTTCTACATCCCGCACCGCCAGCGCGCCCGCGGCGTCGGCGGCATCTTCCTGGACGACCACACTTCCGGCGACTGGGAGGCGGATTTCGCCCTGATCCAGGACATCGGCCGCGCGTTCCTGCCGGCCTTCGTGCCGCTGGTGGAAAAACGCCGGGTGCAGGATTGGTCGGAGGCCGACAAGGACGCCCAGCTGGTGCATCGCGGGCTTTATGCGGAATACAACCTTGTCTACGACCGGGGCACGAAATTCGGGCTGGAGACCGGGCACGATGCCAATGCCGTGCTCATGAGCCTGCCGCCGATGGCGAAATGGGTGTAAACCGTCGCACAAGACCGTGATGCCCCGTGACCCGGCCCGTCGGGATCGTTAGCTGTTTGGCAAATTGCTGCAACAGGACTGGGAAACATGACCGATACCTACACGCCCCCCGCTGTCTGGACCTGGGACAAGGCCAGCGGCGGCCGCTTCGCCTCGACCAACCGGCCCATCGCCGGGCCGACCCATGACAAGGAATTGCAGGTCGGCAAGCATCCGTTTCAACTGTATTCGCTGGCCACGCCCAACGGGGTCAAGGTCACCGTGCTGTTCGAAGAGCTGCTGGCGGCCGGGGTGAAGGAGGCGGAATACGACGCCTGGCTGATCAACATCGGTGACGGCGACCAGTTCGGATCGGGCTTTGTCGCGGTCAATCCGAATTCGAAGATCCCGGCGCTGATGGATCATTCCGGTGAAAAACCGATCCGTGTCTTTGAAAGCGGTGCGATCCTTCTGCACCTGGCCGAGAAGTTCGGCATGTTCCTGGGCGCGCCCGAGGACCGGCCCGAAATGCTGTCCTGGCTGTTCTGGCAGATGGGCTCGGCCCCCTACCTGGGCGGCGGGTTCGGCCATTTCTACGCCTATGCGCCGGAAAAGTGGGAATATCCGATCAACCGTTTCGCGATGGAGACCAAGCGCCAGCTGGATGTTCTGGATCGCAACCTGGCCGAGCGCGAGTTCATGACCGGGTCCGATTACACCATCGCCGACATGGCGATCTGGGCCTGGTACGGCCAGCTGGTGCTGGGCCGTCAGTATGACTCGGCCGAATTCCTCGACGTGAAGAGCTATGCCAACGTGCTGCGCTGGGCCGAGATGATCGATGCCCGCCCCGCCGTCCAGCGGGGCCGCATGGTCAACAAGGCGACCGGAGAGCTGTCGATGCAACTGCGCGAACGCCATGACGCGTCCGATTTCGAAACCCGCACCCAGGACAAGCTGGACGCGGCCGAATGATCCCTTGCGGCCCCGCCCGGTCGGGTGGGGCCGCTTCGGAGCCGCTTCGCTTCGCGTCACTTTGCCCTGACTTTCGGCCAGTGCTTGACATCGCCCCCGACAAAACGGACCCAAGGGCGATCAGGAGGGGCCGATGAAAGAACACAAGACGATGCTGCGGGCGCTGGCGGGCGACGTGCTGCCGGTGCCGCCGATCTGGATGATGCGCCAGGCCGGGCGCTACCTGCCCGAATACCGGGCGACGCGGGCGAAGGCCGGCGATTTCCTGTCGCTGTGCTACACCCCCGACCTCGCGGCCGAGGTCACCCTGCAGCCGATCCGCCGCTATGGCTTTGACGCAGCCATCCTGTTTGCCGACATCCTGCTGCTGCCCCAGGCTTTGGGCGCCGATCTGTGGTTCGTCACCGGCGAAGGACCGCGGTTGTCGATGATCACCGGCCAGGCCGATTTCGACGCTTTGAAACCGGTGGAGGCCATCCACGAGACGTTGAACCCGGTCTACGAAACGGTGCGGATCCTGTCGCGGGAGCTGCCCGGGGACACGACGCTGATCGGCTTCGCCGGCGCGCCCTGGACCGTGGCGACCTACATGATCGCCGGGCGCGGCACGCCCGACCAGGGCCCGGCCCATGCGCTGAAGGATGGCAATCGCGCGTTGTTCCAGGCGCTGATCGACCGGCTGACGGAGGGGACGATCGAATACCTGTCGGCCCAGGTCGAGGCCGGGGCCGAGGTGGTGAAGATCTTTGACAGCTGGGCCGGATCGCTGAAGGGCGCCGATTTCCACGACTTCGCGCTTGAACCCTGCCGCAGGATCACAGCCGCGCTGAAGGCCCGCCATCCGGGGGTGCCGGTGATCGGGTTCCCGCGCGAGGCGGGGGAGGGCTATGTGGGCTTTGCAAGGGCCACCGGCGTGGATTGCGTGGCGCTGGACAATTCGGTGGATGCGAGCTGGGCGGCCAAGCATGTGCAGGTGGACGGCTGTGTGCAGGGCAACCTGGCGTCGTCGCACATGGTCACCGGGGGGCAGGCGCTGGTGGAGGAGACGCGGCGGATCGTCGAGGCGTTTTCCAAGGGGCCGCACATCTTCAACCTGGGCCACGGGATCACGCCGGATGCGGATCCCGACAACGTGGCGCTGATGATCGAGACGGTGCGCGAAGGGCGCGCCTGATCGGCGGCGCGCGGGGCGGTTGGCGCCGGGCCGGGTATTTTCGAAGAGAAAGAAGCAGCAATCGGTATGGCTTGCCGGTTGCCGCGAGGTCGGTCGCGGTCTGGGGGAGGAATTGCCACGAGGGCGATTTTTCCCACTTGACGCCACCCGGTGCATTCCTTACCTCCACGCTCACTTCTGGCGGAGTAGCTCAGTTGGTTAGAGCAGCGGAATCATAATCCGCGTGTCGGGGGTTCAAGTCCCTCCTCCGCTACCAAATCTTCCCACCATCAGGATCAAGACCGCAGGCCCGCAGGGAGCTGCGCGGTTCGTGTTCGTAACTTCTGCCATTTGCGGTCTAGCTGCATGGTGCAAGGGGTGCCCTTGGGTCAGGGGCTCGGCACACCTGTCTGGCAGGTTTGACCGTAGCCTGTCGCCACATCCCTGTTATCTTGCGGTACCCACGACGTCGGCGCGCCTCTTCACCGCCTCGTTCAGGCGTTCCAGAGGATTCGTGCTGTGCAGTGTCGTGCGGTGCTGGCGGGGAAACGTCATGTCGGCTTGGACGTCGTGCTCGCTGGCCTCCATCAGGTCCGCCAGCTTGGGCCAGCGCGGGCGCAGCTGCTCTGCCACCTTGCGCCAGCTTTCTCCGGCATGGGCGCGGTCCGGCTGGTCGAAAGCCTGCCGGATGGCGGCGACGACGACGGTGTGCTGGCCGCGGGACACCTGTGCGAGGGCGTTGCGCATCCAATGAACCCTGCAGCGCTGCCACGTGGCCTCGAATACTCGGGCGATGGCCGCTTTGAGGCCCGTATGGGTATCGCTAATCACTAGCTGGACATCACCAAGGCCGCGCGCCTTCAGGGAGCGCAGGAACTCGGTCCAGAAAGTCTCGGCTTCCGTGGGGCCGATGCCCAAGCCGATGATTTCGCGCCGTTCCCAGGTATTGGCGGCGACGGCGATTATGACCGCGACGGGCACGATGCGCCCGCCTTGGCGGACCTTGAGGTAGGTGGCGGCGAGCCAGACACAGGGCCATTTTCCGGTGAGCGGGCGGTTCAGGAACTTGCCGCCGCGCGCTTTTATGTCCTTGCAGAGCTTGGACACCGTGCTCTTGGAGATGCCGCTGAGTCCCAGTGCCTGCACCAGATCGTCGACGCGCCGGGTCGAGGCGCCCCCGATCCACGCTTCCTGGATGACGGCGACCAAGGCTTGCTCTGACGTCTTCCGGGCCTCGAGGAAGCCCGGGAAATAGCTGCCCTGCGGCAGCTTCGGTACCCGCAGGTTCAATGTGCCAAGACGGGTATCGAGGGCGCGATCGCGGTAGCCGACAGGATCCTTCCGTTCAGGGGCTTGCGCCATTTGTCGGGATCCATGTCGAACCGGGGGCCCGTCCAGCCGTTCACCACGACTTCGGTCTTGCGCGCCGCAGCGTCGTCAAGAGCGTTCGGGTGCAATTCGACCGTGTGGGCCGGGCCGAAGTCGATGTGGCGCTGGTAAGGCATCAGGGACGCCGCGCAGATCCCGTCGTTCTTTAGAACCTGCGCGGCTTCGTCCAGGAAGGTGCCGCCCGCTTCAACGCCCGCGTCGGGCGGTTTCGTGGGATCGCTGAAGGTCGGCTCATACTCCAGCCGCATGCGGTTGTAGACGAATTCCTCCGACAGCATATGTGGGCGGCTTTCGCCGGTCTGACGCCAGAGGTACAATTCCTCTGCCGCGACGACCGCGAAGGCATTGCAAGTGCTGCGGATCTTGCCCTGGTCCCGGATCGGCCAGGCGCCGGGTGCCCCGTTGATCAGGTTGATGTCGGGAAAGACCAGAGCCTGGGAGGGCTCCTGCAGGCCGCGCCGGATGTAGTCCAGAAGGCTTCCCGTGGACCAGCCATCGGGGATGGCTCCGCCAAATCCAAAGTCGTCCGAGTTTGTCATTTCACTGCTCCCCTCGCCCGGACCTCATCCGGTGATACCGTGAACCGAGAGTTGCCCCGGGCCGGCCTTGAGGTGGCTCAATTCGGTGCGGGCGTCGGGCAACAGGCTGTTGCCCTCGGCATCCGGGGGCAGGGCGGCCAGAGCAGCGACGATTTCGTGCGCCAGGTCCCGTCCGGCCCGGGTGTCGGACTCATAGTGCACGCCGGCCCGTTCCCTGTTCTTCGCGATACGTGCGGCCATCAGCCTGAGGTACCTGGTCATCGGCTCGTCCGCCCCGCCGTTCGGCAGGGCCAGCACCAACAATTCGGCCACTGTATGGGCCTGCGTGGAATGGTTGCTGGGGTATGACGGATGCGGAGGGACAGGGATGAACGGCAGCAGGCCGGGAAACAGCTGGGACGGCCGCGGGCGTTTGAGTTTCAGCTTATAGTGCATTCCAATGATACCGGCGACCTGCGTGCCCAATTCGATCAGGCGCGCGGTCTGTGGATGTGTGATCGGATTGGTGGAAAGCACTGCGTGGAAGTAGTGGCCGAAGTACCCGGACTGATCCTGGATTTCCGCTCCGTAGTCGTCGATGTTCTTGACCCTGTTGGTCAGGATTGCCTTGATTTCGGGGGTCGGGTCGCTGTCCGGCCACACGCCCACGGCCTGCTCGAAGTTGGCGCCGGTCACGTCGATCTGTTGGAATATCAGAGGAATTTTTGCTGTGACCCAAAGCTTTGGGTCCATCATGCCGATGTCGTACTGACCGGGCCCGATAAAGGACGTCTCCGATGGGGGCAGAAGTGGCTTCGACGTGGGAACCCCCACGCCGCCACCCGTTCCGTGGCCGACGAAGGACCCGCTGTGGGACCCACTGTGAGACCCGCTATGGGACCCGCTGTGCGATCCGCTGTGTCCGGACGAAAAAAGAATCATGTGATCACTCCCTTGATGCGCGGCAATTGGGACAAGCCCGCGTCAAAGAAACGTCAGCGCCATTTGCAGCTACGATGGAAGGCCGCCGTTGAGCATGTCCTTCGCCAACGCCGCCCGGTCCTTTGCCGATCGGAAACTTTGCCGTTCGATGTACCGCGCAATGGAAAAGCCCGGTTCGACTTCCTTGTGGCACGCCACCAGTTCCCCGGCCTCCGCCGCGCGGCCAGACGCGCCGAGCGCGGCGATGGTCACCCTGAGGTTGGCGCTGTAATTCCGGTTGCGGCGAAAGCAGGACAGGCCAAGATCGACCGCCGCATCGAAATCGCCGGCGGCGTAATGGGCGAGGCTCAGGAAATGTTCGTTGCGAAACAGGAAAGGATCGAACGGGGACAGGTCCAGCGTCCGTTGCCCGTTGTCGACGGCACGCCGCGCGTTGTCGGTGTAGGCAAGCGTTGGCACGGTCCACACGAGGGTCTCGGCGTCGTTCGGACTGCTGTCCAGGGCCTGTTCGAACAGTCGAAGCGCATCATCGTATTGCCGGCGAAAGATCACGCGACTGTGCCCCAGCAACGCCATGGCGCGGCCCGTGTTGGGGGACAGCGTGAGGGCCTGCCGGGCATGGCGCTCGATGGCCTCGTAATGGCCGGCGGGATCGTCGCTCCATCCCTGCCAAACACAGATGCTGTGCCATTCCGCCATGAGGGTATGCCCCTGGGCCAGATGGGGGGACAACCGGAGAGCGCGGTCAAGCAGGCGGCCGGCATCGAAGAAACTGTCCCGCGCGAGACTGAAGATGGCTTCCTTGGCGCGCAGGACCAGATGGAACGGCTCCAGCGCCTCGACCGGCTCGAACCGGATCCGGCTGAGTTCGGCGATGTTGACGAAGGGCACCACGGCTTGAGCAATCTCGGCTGCAATCGGGGCATTGAGATCGTACATTTCCTCCTGCCCGCAATGCAGGATCTTGGACCAGATGACCCTGCCGGTTTCCGTCTCGACCAGTTGCATGGACATGCAGACGTCGTTTCCAGCGGCCCGCACGCTGCCCAACACGGCGTAACTGACGTTCAATTCGCGCTGCAACGTCGGCAGGGGCGGCGGGTGGTCGAGGTACTGTCGTGTGGTGTTGCTTGAAATGACTGCGGGCGCTTGAAAATTCGCCAGATGGCAGGTCAATTGATCGAGCAATCCGAGCAGCACGAAAGAGGGAATGTTCTGCGGACCAAGGTTCTGCAGGGGCAGAACGGCGATCATCACGTCCGGGGTTCTGACTTGTCTGCTGCGGGCGGGGCCTTGCTTGGGGCTGACGCGGCTGCCCTCGGCAAGCTTGATCTCCACGGCGAGGTTCTGGGTTTCCAGGGACGGCTCGGTGTCCATTTCGGTTTCGAGGAAGGCGTAGAAATCGCGGTACAGCGCCAGCGCCGCCGGTCGGTTCTGTTTTTCCGCGTGGCAGCGCATCATCGCCCTGACGGCGCTTTCGTTCAGTTCGTCCAGCCCATAGGCGGCCTGCGCCAGGGAAAACCGGGTTTCAGGCGGGATCGATCCGTCTTCGAAGCGTGTGGCCAGCGTATCCAAGGTGCGCTGCATGGCCTGCTGGCGGAACCAGAGCAGCCAGTCGTCGAACTCTTAGCTGATGCCGTCGAGGCCCGGCAAGATGTGGCGGACATCCGCGATGCGACTGTCGTGGCCAAGGTTCGGCACGTCCGATCGAAGGTTGGCCTGCAGCAGATCGAGGTCGGTGGTGAAAAAAACGGGATCCACGGAAATGTCGCTGCGGGATTGCCGCAAGGCAAATGGGGCCTGATCGCCGAATGCCCGATTTATCTGCAAAAGCGCCTGTCGGAGAGACGCGCGGGCCAAACGGGTATCGCCCGTTCCCCAGAAGAGACCGGATGTGGCTTCTCTGGAATGTTCCCTGTGGCTTTCAAGGACCAGATAACTCAGCAGGGCGCGCGTCTTTTGGCCCGGTGGAATAACCTCCTTGTGACCCCAGAATAGCCGGCATTGCGAACAGACCAGAAGCCTGAACTTGGTTTCCTGGCTTTCGGCGTCCTGGTGACTGTCCAATCCGGAATAGGGCATAAATTGGATCTCGGTATCATGGTGTTTCAGATGCCTGGCAAAGACGCTGATCTATTTCTCTTTTTCAACCTTAAAGGCACCGGCTGACTTTGGTTCGCTTGCGGGACGGGGCGGTGCGTAAAATTTGCTGCGGAAATCTTCATACAGCACAACGGCATTCTTCTAAACACATGCTGAAGGAGATTTTATATATTAATTAAATATTGATTTCGAGTGGAATTCGTTCGGAGGATGAAGTGAACGATCCGGTGGAACGATCGCATGTCCGCTTGAGCCGTCCTTGAAACCTTCCGGGCGGCCATATCCCCCTCCCCGCCACCTTGGACGGCCGCGCCGACCGGCCCGGATGTCGGTGGCGGAACGGCTGTCGCATTCTTTCCCCGGACCCCGACGCGGCAAGGACCAATAGACCGGCGCAGTTCCCCGTTGGGGGTTTTCACGTGCGAGGAAGCGCTGCGGGGCCGGCTTGCCGGCGTCGGTGAATTAAGCTTGTCTTCCCCTCTATACCTTCCGGTTACTGGAAGGCTTGTGTTCCGAGCCCTAGCCGGACCAGCGAGGAGCAACCCATGCCCTCCCATTACCATCACCACCATGCCTCGGAGAGCCGCAGGAGCACTTGCGACCTGGTCTGCGGCATGACCGTCGACCCCTGAGCCGGCAAACCCACGGCCGAGCACGACGGGCACCTTTTTCACTTCTGCTCGGAGGGGGGGCGCGCCAAGTTCCTGGCCGATGCGGCGCAGGCGGCGGCCCGCCATCGAGTGACCCACCGGGCCCCGGCAGGCGGGTTCTGTCGCTTCCGGAACACGGCGTCGTGATATGCGTCAGCCGAAGGTGGACCCGCGCTGATCCTGGATGTTCTGGCCAGACGGAGCCGGTGGGCGGCAGTGTCTTGTGGCACTCACCGACGGTCTGCCCGGGCTGTCGGGGACTGGTGAGCCGGCACAGGGCCCGATTTCGGCCGGATTCGGCGCGGGGGGCTGGCCGGACGGTCTTGTGCCCCGGGTTCACGGAGAGGACGGGATCGCAACAGGAGGACAGGCAGTGAACGATGATGCAAGCAAGGGGGGCGTGCATCGGGATGGGGCGGACGCGGTCCGGTTGCGGCCTGATGCCGCCTTGGACCACGGACGATGCGACATGGCCGGGCGGCTGGAGCCCGAACTCTGGGACAGGCTCAAGGAGGCGCGCAGCGAGATCCGCACGCTTGGCACGCGCGAGATCCTGCCCGTTGCACCGTGGCAAGGCTCCCTCTCGGGACATTGCTGCGCAAGCCCTGCCGGACAGTGGATGAAGGACATGGGCATTCAGGGCATCATCCGCGGCAAGCCGCACAGAACGACGATCCCCGACAAGAAGGCGCCGTGCCCGCTGCACAAGGTGAACCGCGAGTTTCGCGTGCCGGCGCCCAACATGCGCTGGGTCAGCGATTTCACCTACATCGCATCCTGGAAGGGGGTCGTCTGTGTCGCCTTCTTCATCGACGCCTCCGCCCCGCGGACCATCGGCAACAGTGCCAAACCGGGGAAATTTCATCCTGCGCATTTGGAGAGATTACGTCCGGCACTCACAGACGCTGGAATGGGTCGACTGGTTCAACAACCGTCGCCTTCTCGAGCCCATCGGCAATATCCCCCCAGCCGAAGCAGAGGCCAACTTCCATGCGGCGCTGGAAAGTGAAGAGTTGGCCGCGCAACTATCCGTCACCAGCCTCCGGCAAACCCGGGGGCGGTTCAATGATCATCATCCGCGTGTCGCGGGGGGCAAATCCATCCTCCGCTACCAAGTCTTCCCATCATATCCATGTTAACGCGCTGCAAGCGCGCGTTCTTGCGCGTAATCCCCTCTGCAACAAACGCGCCGGATGGTGCCTTCGCCCTGTTGCCCCCGTTCAGTGTTCCGGATTTCGGGACCGCTGGCTGGCGGCGATGCGGTCCGGCCAGGTCGAGGCGATCCAGGCGAGGATGTCGAGGATCTGCCTGTCCGAGAGCTGATCGCCGAACGCGGGCATTCCGCTTGTGAACGATGTGACGCCGGCCCGGGCCAGGGCCGCCTGACCGCCGAGCTTGGTGTAGTCCAGAAGCATGGCCGTCGGATGGTGCCAGGTGTGGCCGGTTTCGTCATGGGGCGGCGCGGGGTAGACCCCGTCCGGACCGGGGCTGCGCCAGTCCGGCTGGCCCTCCAGGGTCACGCCGTGGCAGGCGGCGCAATGCTCCTGGTAGAGCGCTTCGCCCTGCGCCGGATCGGCACCGTCAAACGCGTGCCCGGCGAAGGCGGGGCCGGCCAGAAGCGCCAGCGCCAGCAAGGGGATCCGGGTCATGTGACCTCCACCCAGGTCTTCATTCCGGATGCCTGATGACCCAGCATGTGGCAGTGCAGCAGCCATTTGCCGGGATTGTCGAAGACACAGAGGATGTCGCGGCTTTCTCCGGCCCCGACCAGGGTGGTGTCGCGCAGATCGCCCGGGGCACCCTCGGGCGTGACGTGGTGAAAGTGGTGGCCGTGCAGGTGGATACCGTGCGGAAAGGCCGTGTCGTTGATCAGCCGGATCCGGGCGGTTTCCCCGGGACCGAACCGGGCAAAGGGGGTGTCGGCCAGGCCGGAGCGGCCATTGAAGGCCCAGATGTCGTCGCCCGCGTGACGCCCGCCCATGGCGCCCCCTTCCATGCGCAGTTCCAGCACGCGCGGGTCGGGGGCGGGCATGGCGACGCGGTTGGGCGGCAGGGTCGGGACGGGGCCGCCGACAGGGTTGGGATTTTTGCCGTTGGCCGCGATTCGACCCAGTTCATAGGGGCCGCCGCCGGTCGGGAAATCGAAGACGACCGGCCCCGTGACATCGCCGATGACGTCGATCCGCTGGGCCGGGGCCAGCTGCAGGTTCGCGAAGGCGCGCGGCACGGGCAGCGGCATGCCGTCCAGCGCGACGATGCGCCCTTCGACACCCTTCAGCGCGACGGGGAAGATCCGGGCCGTTGCCGCATTGATCAGGCGCAGGCGGATGCGATCCCCGGCCCGGACCTCATCCACAGAGGGGATCGCCCGGGCAAAGTTGCCAAGCCGTCCGCCATGGGCGAAATCGTGCATGTTGGCGAAATCGCCGATCAGCGTGCCATCCTCCTGCAGGCGCCAGTCGTCGATCAGCACGGTGATGTCGTGATCGACCTGCGGCGGATCGCGTTCCTCGACGATCAGGGCGCCGTAAAGCCCCTGTTCCACCTGTTCCCACGACCGGTTGTGCGAATGATACCAGTAGGTTCCGGCATCGGGCAGATCGAAGGCATATTCCATTCCGGCACCGTCGGGGACCGCGTCCTGGGTCAGGCCGGGCACGCCGTCCATGGCATTGTCGATGCGGATCCCGTGCCAGTGCAGCGCCGAGGGCGCGCCGATCCGGTTCTCGAACCCAAGCGTCAGCCGGTCGCCGTGCCGCAGCCGGATCTCGGGGCCGGGCGTCGCGCCGTTCAGGCCCAGCATGGCGGTCATCGGGTCGCCTGCGGGCAGGATCCGGGCGGTGACCGGGGCCGCGACAAGCCTCATCGGCTGGGCGCGGGACAGGCCCGGCACGACAAGGGCGGCCGCGCCGGTGGCCAGGAAGGTGCGGCGGGTGAGAGGCGGGGTTTTCATGACGGTCTCCGTGTCGATTGAGGGATGTCGGGTGGGACTTCACGCTTTCGGCGGCGGAGGATCCAGATCGGGGGATGTGAGCGGGCAACGGGCCGGGTGGGTCACCCCTGACCGATGGGCGAGCGCAGCGATGCACCCGCGAAGCGCGTCCATTTGAACCGGGATGGCCGCCGAACAGGCCGCGCACCCCGCCGTCATCCCGTCCGGACAGCGGGTCTGGCTGTCGCAACCCGGGCAGGCCGGGACATGGTGCGACGGCTGCACGGAATGGTCCATGGGCGCGGCGAACGGCGCCGCCGGCCACAGGCAAAGGGCGGCAAGCAACAGGGGCAGGCAGATGGCGCGGATCAGGACCATGACGGGCAGGATAGTCCGGCGCGGCTGTGGTGCGCACGGGGGCTGCACGGGCTGCACGGGGCTTGCCCGGGGCCCTGCGCCGATCCGCACCATGACTTTGCGGGGCCTGCGGATCTATGATGGTGCAACGTCGTATGTCATCCCCGGAGGCGGAAATGCTGAAACCCCTGCTCTTGTCCTGCGCCCTGATGGCCCCGCTGGCCGCTCTGGCGCAATCCTCGCGACATGACCATGCCGCGCATATGGGCGGCGCCCTGATGGCCATGCCGATGGAACCCGGCAATGACGCATTCGGTGCTCTGGCCGAGATCGTGGCAATCCTGCGCGCGGATCCCGGGACCGACTGGTCGCGCGTCGATATCCCGGGGCTGCGGGCGCATCTGCTGGACATGGAGGCGGTCTTTGACCTGGAGCACGTGATCCAGGCCGATACCGCGACGGGCGTCGCCCTGACCATTCCGACAGATCAGCCGGGCGGGGACGCCGCTGGCCGCATGGTCCCGGCCCATGGCCCGGTGCTGGCCGGGGAAACCGGATGGTCATCGCAGGTCGAGGTGAAGGACGGTGTCATCGAATGGGTGGTCGAGGATGCCCGGGACGGCGATCAGATCCGGGCGCTGGGGGTCTTCGGTCTGATGGCGGTGGGGAACCATCACCCCGCGCATCACCTGGCGATCGCGTCGGGACAGGGGATGAGCCATTGACCGCGATTGCCGTGACCCGTTGACAAATGATCCGGGCAAGGCACAACCTTGGGTTATGGTCCACGGGCACCCATGTCTCAATCTGCTGAAAGCGACTTGTCTCGCGCTCTTGCTGGGGGTGCTGGTCAGTGTTTTCCCTGGCTCGGCAGCGGCCCACGGGGATCTGCAGCACGAGGTCGCCAATTCCTCCAGCATGGCCGACAGTGACATGATCCCCATGATCGTGGACGCATGCTGCCATCTTGATGGCCTCTGCATCGGAAAGGTCCTGCCCGGGACAGAGGTGCAAGTACCCATCGGCCATCTCGGGACGAAGGTGTCGAACCGTCTTGGCAGGCAGGTTCCCGATTCCTTGAAACCCGCCGCCGAGCCGCCTCCTCCGCGTCTCTGACCCGCTCCGGCCCTTGGGTCGGTCGCAAGGTTCAAGACAATGGAGAGATGAGATGAAGTATCAGCAGATCGTGCCGGGTGGCTTGATGGCTGCCGGGTTTGCAATGTCCGCGCTGGCGCATTCCGGGGCCACGGGCGTGGTGAAGGAACGCATGGACGCCATGAAGGGCATGCAGGAGGCCGTGAAGACCATCACGCCGATGTTCTCGGGCCAGGCGAACTACGATGCAGCGGCGGTCCGCAGTGCCGCAGCCGAGATCGCCGGACATGCGGGTGCGGCCATGACTTCGACGTTTCCGGAAGGCACGACCGGGCATCCGTCCGAAGCTCGTCCCGAGATCTGGACCGACTGGGATGATTTCCAGGCGCTGGCCAATCAGCTTGCGCTGACCGCGCAGGGCCTTGGTCTTTCGGCGGAGAACGGGATGCATGGCGCGACTGGAATGATGGGCGGGACCTCCGGCATGATGGGAGGCAATACGTCCGGGATGATGGGCAGTACCTCCGGCACGATGGGGGGCACGATGCCCATGGCCGGGACGATGACGGCCGAGCAGATCGGCCAGATGCCGGCGGACGGGGCCTTTGCCATGATGACCCAGACCTGTTCGGCCTGTCACGACCGGTTCCGGATGGAACACTGAGGGGTGCGCATCCTCGTCAAACCGCTTCTCGCCGCGGCCGGACTGGCCGCGGTGGGGGCCGGCGCGCTGTTTCTCTGGCCGGTCGGGACACCGGCGGCCATTGCTCCGGTCATCGGCAACGCCGAACGCGGCGCCTACCTGGCCCGGGTGGGCGGCTGCATCGCCTGCCATTCGGATCCGTCGTCAGGCCGTCCGGCCCTGACCGGGGGTGCGCCCATCGTCTCGCCCTTCGGGACCTTCGTGCCGCCCAACATCACCACCGATCCCGCAGCAGGGATCGGGGACTGGACGCTGGAGGAGTTTGCTCATGCGGTCCGGCAGGGCGTGTCGCCCGATGGCGCGCCCTATTACCCGGCCTTTCCCTATGCCTTCTACGCCGGCCTGACCGACCAGGAGATCGCCGATCTCTGGGCGGCCTTCCGGACGGTGCCCGCCGACCCGGAGCCGGCGGCCGGGCATGATATCGCCTTCCCGTTCAACCTGCGCTCCGGGCTCAAGCTCTGGCGCGCGGCCTATGCCTGGGCGCCTGCCACGGCGCCGGATCCGGAGCGGTCCGAGGCCCGGAACCGCGGGCAATGGCTGGTCAACGGTCCGGGTCATTGCGGCGCCTGCCATACCGACCGGAACCAGCTGGGCGGCCGCATCCCAGCGCGTCACCTTGCCGGCAGCGACGACCTACCCGCAGGCGGCAAGGCACCGGACATCAGGCCCCTGCGTCTGACGGAGGCGGGCTGGACGGTGGCGTCGCTGAGCTATGCCCTGGGCTCGGGGGTCACCCCGGACGGTGACACCTTCGGCGGCGGCATGGGCGAGGTCGTGCAGCAGGGGCTGGGCTGGATCTCGGCCGGGGACCGGACGGCCATCGCGCTTTATCTGCTCGACCGCGATGCGGCGGAGGACGGCTCTTGAAACAGGAGCGCCAAGGGCAGATCGCTGTGTCCAAGGCATCTGACGGGACCGTGGGCGGCGGGGCGCTGACGCGTCGTGATTGCGCTTGCCAGCAGTCGCGGGCTGGGGCTCTATTGCTGCCATGACAACGCTTTGGCACAAGCTGGTGACCTTGGCCGCGATGGTGCTCACCGCGGTATCCCTGCTTGTGTCGGGCGGGGCCGTCATGGCTATGGAGATGGACGGCTGCGACATGCATCCGGCCAATTGGGCCTCGGCCCATGAAATTTCGGCCCATGGAACTCATGACATGGACATGGCCGGTGATCCGGCGCAGATGGCGGATATGGGGGCGGCTGACCAAGGCATGGCCGATTGCGGCATGCATGCCTGCGTCTTCGACCTGCCCACTGCCGCCCCGCTGCATCCTTCCCTGCGTCCGTTGTTGCAGGTGCTGGCTCCGACCGAGACGCAAGCGCTGACGTCGCGTGCGGGTGACGGCATGGGACACCCTCCGAAGATCTGATCGATCCCATTCGTGCCGGGCGCCGCGCGTCCGACCCATCAATCATCTTTCGGACATATCCCCATGAAACCCATCCATGCGGCTTTCCTGCCGCTGCTTGTCGCGGGCTGCGCGCCCGTGGGCGAGCTATCGCGGCCGCCCCAGCTTGTCGCTGCGGCCGACGCGGTCGCGCCGGTGCCCCCGGTCAACCCCGCGCCCGCGCTGATCTTCACACGGCACGAGATCACCGACCCCGCCGACTGGCGCAGCCTGAATGACGCCCAGGCGCCGGAAGGATCTGGCCTATGAAACCGATCCTTCTGACCCTCGGTACGGCGCTGCTGCTTTCGGCCTGCGATCAGGCGCTGATCCGGCAGGGGTCTGCCCCGCGCCCCGGTTTCGCGCTGGTGCAGGACAGCACAAGGCACGCCACCGGGCAGGACAGTGTCTGGCACCTGTCGGCGGCTGAACTCGATGCCAACGCGGCCCGGGTGTCGGCTTTGGTCAACGGCAAGACCATCGGTCCCGACCGGGCCGTGCAGGTGGCGCTGATGAACAACCGGGCATTGCAGGCCGCTTATGCCGAGCTGGGCCTTTCGGGCGCCGAGTTGTGGGGAACCGCGCTTGGCTCGATCCCCACGCTGAACCTGTCGGTCACCAACCTCGGCGAGGAAGGGTTTGCCCGCACGCTGGAGGCGACGCTGACGACGTCCCTTCTGGAGCTTGCCACCCTGAAGCCGCGCAAGCGCATGGCCGAGATGGATTTCCGTCAGGCCCAGCTGGAGGCGACCGGAGCCACGCTGGCGCTGGCCTACGAGACCCGCCGCGCCTGGATCGAGGTGGTCGGGGCCTTCGAGGCGGCGGCGCTGATCGGCGCGGCGCAGGGCACGGCGGATGCCGGGTCCGAGCTGGCGGCGGAGCTGGGGCGGACCGGGGCGATGAACCGGGCCGACCAGGCGCGCGAACACGTCTTTACCGCTGAACTGGCCGGGGAACGGGCGCAAAGGAAGCTCGAAGCGCAGCTGGCCAAGGAACGGCTGATCCGGCTGATGGGGCTCTGGGGCAGCGACATCAACGTCAACGTGCCCGATCGGCTGCCGGACCTGCCCCACGGCGTGACGGCCCGGCCCGATATCGAACGGCTGGCCTTGACCCACCGGATCGACCTGGCCGCCGGACGGCTGGAGCTGGAGCGGATCGCCAGCGATTACCGCCTGACACAGGCCACCCGGATGCTGTCGGATATCGAGATCATGGCCGGGGCCGAGATGGAGCGCGAGGATGGCGCGAACGGCCTCTCTCCGGTGGTGGACATCGAATTCCGGATCCCGGTCTACGATACCGGCAACCTGAACAGGCGCCGGGGCGAGATGACCTATATGCGTGCGGCCAACACGCTGGCGCAGGAGGCGGTGAATGCGCGTTCCGAGGCGCGGTCGGCCTATGCCGCCGTGACCGGGTCCTACCGGGTGGCGCGGCACTGGCAGACCGAGGTCCTGCCGCTGCGCCGCGAAATCGATGCCGAGGCGCTGCGCAGCTACAACGGCATGCTCACCTCGACCTTCGAGCTTCTGAGCGATGCCCGCGACGGGCTGGAGGCCGAGCTGAGCGCGGCCGAGGCAAAACGGGATTACTGGCTGGCCGAGGCGGATGTGTCCGCCGTGATCTGGGGCAGCGTGGGAGGTTCGCAATGATCAATCGCAGACAGATGCTGAGTGCCGGTGCCGCCACGATGGTGGCCGCGGGCGCGGCAGCCCAGACCCGGTTTCGCGACCTCCCCGAGGCGGCGAGCACCGACAGCCCCATGACCCAGGTGCCGCCCCGGCCCTCCGTCGGCGTCGATTACAACCCGGTGGTCACGCTGAACGGCTGGTCGCTGCCCTTCCGGATGAACGGCAACGTCAAGGAATTCCACCTGGTCGCCGAGCCGGTGGAGCGCATAATGGCCACCGGCATGATCGCCCGTTTGTGGGGCTACAACGGCCAGTCCACCGGCCCCACGATCGAGGCGGTGGAGGGCGAAAGGGTTCGGATCTATGTCACCAACCGGCTGCCGGAGCACACTTCGGTGCACTGGCACGGGTTGATCCTGCCCTCGGGCATGGACGGGGTGGGCGGGCTGTCTCACCCTGCGATCCCACCCGGCAAGACCTATGTCTACGAGTTCGACCTGACCAAGTCGGGCACCTTCATGTACCACCCCCACGCGGATGAGATGGTGCAGATGGCGATGGGCATGATGGGGCTTTTCATCGTGCATCCGCGCGATCCGGCCTTCATGCCGGTGGACCGCGATTTCGCCTTCCTGCTGGCGGCCTACGACATCGACCCGGGCACCTACATCCCGCGCGTGGCCGAGATGACGGACTTCAACATGTGGACTTGGAACAGCCGGATCTTCCCGGACATCGATCCGCTGGCGGTGTCGAAAGGTGATCGGGTGCGGGTGCGATGTGGCAACCTGACGATGACCAACCACCCGATCCACATGCATGGCTACGATTTCCAGGTCACCTGCACCGATGGCGGCTGGGTCCCGGAAAGCGCGCGCTGGCCGGAGGTGTCGATCGACATCCCCGTGGGCGCGATGCGGGCCTATGAATTCGACGCGGTGCACGAAGGCGACTGGGCGATCCACTGTCACAAGTCGCACCACACGATGAACGCCATGGGCCATGACCTGCCCACCTTCATCGGCACCGACAAGCGCAAGCTGACGGGCATGATCCGCGAGCGCCAGCCCGGCTACATGCCGATGGGCACGGCCGGCATGGCCGACATGGGCATGATGTCGATGGAGCTGCCCGACAACACGGTGCCGATGATGACCGGCTGGGGGCCTTATGGCCCCTTGGAGATGGGCGGCATGTTCTCGGTGGTGAAGGTCCGCGCGGGCCTGGCCGCCGACGATTACTCCGATCCCGGCTGGTATCAGAACCCGCCCGGCACCCAGGCCTGGGAATGGACGGGCGAACTGCCCGACCATGCCAGCAACGACAGCCCCGAAACCCGCCTGACCCCGCGGCCCACCCGCGACAACGGCTGAAATGCCCTGCGAAGGGGCGTGGTGCCTCTTCGTTTTTACCCCTGAATGGAAGATCCCTGACATGAAATCCCTCATTCTCGCACTGCCCGTCGCCTTGTCCGCCACGGTTGCCCTGGCCGACAGCCACTATGTCAACGGCACGGTGACCAAGGTCGACACCCAGTGGAACCGGGTGACGATCGACCACGAGGCGCTGCAGGCGCTCTCGATGCCCGCCATGACCATGGTGTTTGAACTGGCCGATCCCGCGATGATCGAAGGCCTGTCGGAAGGCCAGAACATCGCGTTCGTTGCCGATCGCGTCCAGGGCAGGCTGACGGTAACCGAGATCAAGGAATAGGCTGTCGACGGATCAACTGCATCAAGCGTGTGCCCCGGGATGGCCGGGGCACGAGCTGGTCTTGGGATTGGCTTGCAGGAGCGATCATGCGCCGGCGTCGCTGTTCATCGAGCAGAACTGGCCGCCGAAGAAGATCCAGGCGCTGCTCGGGCGCTCGTCGGTCAACATGACGCTGGACGTGTGCGGCCACCTCTTCGAGAGCCCCGAAGACGGTATCGGGCTTTTCGCCAAGATGAAGCATGATCTGCTCGCGGCGTAAGCAAGGCGCTGACTTTAAGGGACAATCGTAATCCGCGTGCCGGGGGCAAGTCCCTCCTCCGCTGCCATTGGCCTTCCCCTTGGAAGCGAATGCTGCAGGGGGCCAAGAGCATCGTGATGTGTTCTCTATGGTCAAGGCAGTCGCGACAGCGAGGCGACCTCGCTCGTGTCAGGCGGGTATTTCGCGTGGCGTGATCTTTGCAGGTCAGATCAGAAGAACGTCCCGTTCAGCCGTTCGAAGACCCAGAACGTTGCGATCGTTCCGATCCCGTAGGCCGCGGCGATGGGGGCCGTCCGAGGCAGAGCGATCAGGCGGCGCAGCAGGGCCACCAGCGTCAGCAGCACGGCGATGAAGGCCAGCTGGCCCAGCTCTACCCCGACATTGAAGAACAGCAGTGCCAGCGGGATGTCTCCTTGCGGCAGGCCGATGTCGCCCAGTGCCCCGGCGAAGCCGAAGCCGTGCAGCAGGCCGAAGGCAAAGGCGATCAACCAGGGCCAGCGGGTGGCGAGGCTGGTCCGACCGCGGCGCAGGTGGATGGCCTCGACGGCGACCAGCACGATGCTGAGCGCGATCAGCGTCTCGACCGGGGGTGGCGGCAGCGAGACGAAGCCGAAGGTCGCGAGCGCCAGGGTGATGGAATGGGCCAGGGTGAAGGCCGTCACAGTCTTTAGCAGCATGGGCCAGCCGCGCACCACCAGCATCAAGGCCGCGACAAAGGCCAGGTGATCGACGCCCTCGAGGATGTGCTGGAAGCCGAGGCGGGTGTAGCTTTGGACCACCGACCAGGTCGAAGGGCTCTGCGGGATCCTGACCGAGGCGTCGCGTGGGCGCAGGAGGAAGCTGTGATGCGTTCCGTCCAGCAGCGAGACATTGACCAGCGTTTCGATTGTCGTGCGGTCCAGGTTGTCGATGCGCAGGGTGGTGCCTGGCAGGCCTGTTGCGCCGGTCAGGCCATAGCGGAATATCACGAAGCCGTCGACAAGCGCTTCGCCCGGGCGCTGGGTCAGGGTGAGGGCCGGGTCGAAGGATGGGCGGATGTCCTGCACCATTCCGTCTCTGGTCGGGACCTTCCACAGCAGTTCGTATCGATGCGGCGCAAGCTCGTCGATCTGCAGGAAGGCCGGGCGGATCTCGTGTGCTGTTGCCTGCAGAGCCAGAACGCAGAGGGCCCGAACGCAGAATGCCCGAGCGCAGAATGCCCGAGCGCTGAATGCCCGTGCGGAGAGCAGGCGCAGGATCATGGCCGGACGTAGTCCTGCAGGATGGAGTCGGGTATGCCGTCGGCCTCGAACCGGATCTCGTAGCGGTCCAGCAAGTCGCGGTACATGCGATCCTGGGCGTCGAGCACGGTGTAATATTCGTATTGCCGGGCGACATAATCGCGGATCTCGTCGAAGGAGGCCAGCTGTTCGGGCTGACCTTCGGTGACCTGCACCAGGTGCAGGCCCAGCCCCGAGCGCACCGGGCCGGACCAGGTGCCCACGGGCAGCGTGCCAAGCGCCTTGGCAAAGCCGCCGCCAAAGGCGTTCTCCAGCGCCTGGGTCGAGGTCAGCGCCCAGTCGAGCGGGACCGACAGCTTGTTGCGCCGGTCCGGGGGAATCTCTGCGCCGCCCTGCAGGGCGGCAAGCGTGGTCTCGACCGCGTCGCCTGCCTCTGCCGGAAGATAAAGCACCTGACGGAAGGCGAAGGCCTGGGGCAGGGTGAAGAGGTCGGGCCGTGCGGCGTGGAAGGCGCGCAGCTGGTCTTCGGTCGGGGGCTGCATGAGGAGGCCAAGATCGCTCGACACGGCCTCCATCTTCTGGGCCAACCGTGTGCGGATGATGTCGTCGTCCTGGTCCAGCCCCATGCGCAGGGCTTCGCGGTAAAAGACTTCCTGCCGCAAGTGGCGGTCGATGATCGCCGCCCTGTCATCGTCGGCCGGCGCGCGTTTCCATTGTGCAGTCCAGAGCGTTTCCAGGTGGTCGAGCCGGGCCTGGTCGATGATGATCACCTCCGGCCCCACGTCGGGTTGCGGGGCCAGCCAGCTCCAGGCCGCGAAGAGCAGCCCGCCCAGCACGAGGAAATGGACGAGCGGCTCGCGGGCGATGGTCTTCAGCATCTGGGAGCCTCAGTTCACCTCGTACCAGATCGGTGAGGCCCAGGCGCGCTCGACCAGCTCGCGCTTGACGTCCTCGGCATAGGTGACGCCGTCGCGCAGCTCGTCATACAGCGTCCAGCGCGCGGTCGGCAGCTGCAGGACACGGGCGTAGTAGAAGGCCTCGACCTGCGGATCCCACTGCGGATCGGTCCAGACGCCGGCCAGCTCGGGATCGCCCTTGTCCGGGTTGAAGGCGCCCGTGGACATGTCGATCGGTGCGTCGATCGGTGTGACGCTGCCATCGGCCTGCAGGCGGTCGCCCGAGGCCACGACATCGTAAACGATGTCTTTCATCTCGCCGTCCTCGTACCAGCCCTTGATGATCTGGATCCGGTCGAGGTTCGGCCCGATCGGATCCTTCATCGCCCAGACGAGGAATTGCGGCGCCTTCGTCCCGGTATAATCGCCACCCATCGGCACGCCCTTGGCATATCCGTCGGTGACCAGCGCGTCGTAGCTGTCATAGCTGTCGGCGAATCCCTGGCCGGCAAAGACGCGCACTTTCATGCGGGGGCCGGAGGTAGCAAAGGTTTCCTTGGCCAGCATCGAATCCCAGATCGCGCCGCGCGTGTTCGAGACCGCCCAGACCGCCGTCAGCGCGCCGGGGTTGGCGTCCGAGATCAGCATCTCGCCCTCCAGCACCGAGGTTGACCGGATCTCGGCCGTCTGGTCGGCGTAGCCGTGGCTGCCGACGGTGTAATTGTCTTCCTCGACGTTGCTGGGCGTGCCGTTGTGGTTGTCGGTGCCGCCGACGAACCCGTATTTGAACGGGTTCACGCCGATCTCGGCGTTGTACTTGATTCCGCGTCCCAGCCCGTAACGGACAAAGTTCTCCTTCACGAAACCACGGCCGCTGAACTGCTGGATCGACACCGCGTTTTCGAAATCGGCGAATTCGTCGTTGGGCCAGAAGTTCGGGATGACCTCGGAATTGCCCTTCACCTGCATCATCTCGATCAGCGGCTCCATCGAGGCGCGCGTCTCGGCGTAGTCCTTGCCGATCGGCACGCCGGTCAGGCTCGCCTCGGCAAAGAGCAGGCCCTTGGATTCGTTGGAATTATGCGGGATGGCAAAGACCTTCTTGCCATCGTCCCGTTGCGTCTGCATCCAGGCCCAGAGCTGTTCGGGATCGTCCCCTTCGTTCGAGGAAAACGGCAGGTCAGGCACGTTGGTGTCGCGGAAGAAGACGTTGCGGTGCTGGTTCGACCCGCCCGGCGCCGAGGTCCATTCATAGGCGTGGATCGTGGTGAAGGTGCCGGGGGCGTAATGCGTCTCGGTCGCCTCGAAGTTCTTCTGCCAGGTGGACTTGATCGCCTCTTCGCCCTGGAAGAAGGCCGGATGCGGATCGCCGCCGCCGGCCAACGGGATCAGGACGTATTGGTTGTAAAGCCCAAGAGCCGTTTCAAGGTCGGGCGCGGTGCGGAAGGCCACGGCGATCTCGTCGTCATAACCCGGCGCCCCCGCGTTCATCAGGCTGTAAGCCTCGCCCATGAACTCCGAATGGTCGGTGACGGCGACGAAATCCAGCGGGCGCTTGATCTTGTGAAGGCTGCCGTTGACCATGATCTCTTCGCCCTTGGCGAAGCGATAGGCGTCGTCGGGCGTCAGGCGGTTGCCGGCGATGAAGGCATCCATCGACACGCCGGTATGGACGTGTTCCTCGCCGAAATATGCCTCCTTCAGCGGGTTCGCGGGCGCGTCGGCCTCGGACGTCTGCGCGATCAACGGCGAGGCGGCCAGAACACCGCCAATAAGGGTTAACAGTCTTGCATGGGTCATCGTTACTGGTCCTCGTTCGGGTTGGGCCCAGGGGCGCCGGTGCCGTCAGAATAGCACATGATCACGTATCATGACCGGGCATAGACTATCCGGCCAAAGCCGGTCACATTGCCCACCGATGGGCATTTTAAGGCATACAGGCGTCACGGTCGGGGACAGGGCCAAGCTGGAGGGCCGAGGCTGGCTATGGGGCCAGTCCGAGGCGATCCGCATGGCGGTTCTGGATGCCTGCCAGCCGCTGGAAATCGACGCCGGCCAAAGCGCTATCCATCTTGGCGGGGAGGAGGGCGGCCTTTTCGGGCTGATCGATGGCTGGATCGATGTCCTGATCTCGCCCGGTCCGTTGGAGCCTACGCTGGTTCACGTCGCGACGACCGGCTGGTGGTTTGGCGACAGTGCATTGATCACCCGGACCCCAAAGCGCGGCGCCCATGTCGCGCGCACGCCCTGCCGGATCGCGCATCTGCCGGCAGAGGCGGCAGATCGCCTTGCACGTGGCGGACTGGATATCTGGCGCAGCATCGCCTTCATCTCGGTCGGTGTCATCGACCATGCCTTCGCGGCGGTGGCGGCAAGCCGGATTCACCAGCCGCTCGCCCGGGCCAGACTGACCCTGCGCATCCTTCTGGGCGAGGGGCTGTCCTTTGCCGCCGGCGCGCCGCTCGATCCGAGGGTGCTGCCGATCTCGCAGGCTGAATTCGCCGAGATCGCCGACCTCTCGCGCAATGCGGCGGGGGATGCGCTGCGAGCGCTTGCTCAGGCTGGGGTGATCCGGCTCGGGTATCGCGAGATCGAGGTGCTGGATGTGGCGCAGCTGAACTAACGAGGGGGCGGTCTCATGGTCCGGTCGCCGGCGATCCGTCCGAGGGACAGGATGCTGCCTGTTCGCAGGCCAGCGCCGGGCACGGGTATTGCGACGAAATGTCGGTAAGACCATCGCAGGTGGTTTGTCTTGCGTTGTGGCCCTGTCCAGGGAACATCGTGCGAGCACGGCTGGGCAGGGCCAGAGCACCGGATGCCCATGCCTTCGCCCGATCTGCTGCGCGGCCTGCGCGCCGCCGCCGGCGAAACCGGCGCGGGCCGGCATATCCACCTTGGCGAACCCAAGAACCCGGCACGCAAGATCACAGGCGATGGAGATCAGCACTTGACCAAGGCGATTGGAGAACGCGCTGGGGCATTATCCTCTGCGCTCTGAAGGCGTTTGCTATGGCGGCTGTCCGAATACGGTTCGTCATGGGAATGTGGAAGGGTATCTGGCAAGCAATTGCCCTGGCGCGCTGTTGCGGGATCATGCGCTTTCGCGGCCTGTAACGGCCAATTCAGTTCTGTCTTTGCCGAATGTGCCGGGGACGTGTCAGATCGGGTGGGCGCTTTTGCGTTTCGTTGCCCAAGTAAGGATGTCCGTGGGGATGCGGTTCAGGGGACGGGCCGTATCTGCGCCACCACAGGCAAGGGCTTCCTTGGGCATTCCGAAGACGACCGACGAGGCTTCGTCCTGGACCAAGGTGAATGCCCCGGCTTCGCGCATCTCGAGCAACCCTTTCGCGCCGTCGTCCCCCATGCCTGTCAGGATGATCCCCAAGGCCTTGTTCCCTGCGTTCTGGGCGACTGACCGGAACAGGACGTCGACGGAAGGGCGGTGGCGCGACACACACTCTCCGGCCACGATGTCGAGAATGTATCCCGCACCGCTGCGACGCAGCAGCATGTGGTGGTTGCCCGGGGCGATGAACACCCGATCCTTTTCTGGCCTGTCGCCGGATTGCGCTTCGGACACTGTCAGCCGGCATAGCCCGTCGAGCCGCTGTGCAAACGTCCGTGTGAAATGTTCGGGCATGTGCTGCACGATCAGGATCGGCGGCAGGCCCGTCGGCAGAGCCGAGAGAAGTTTGACCAGCGCCTCGGTTCCGCCGGTCGAGGCGCCGATGGCGATGACTTCACCGTTTGGCGGACCGGCGTTGGGCCTTGGGGGCAAGGGCGGCAGGATGACATCGGCGGTCAGCTTGGGGCCGGGGCTGAGCGTCTTCGGGGCCGGTTTGGCCTTGCGATGCGGATGGGTCGATGCCGCGGCCCGGACCGCGTCGCACAGCCTGACCTCGGCTTCGGCCCAGTCGGCATCGCTGGCTAGGCGCGGCTTGGCGACGACTTCGGCGGCGCCGGATTCAAGCGCGCGCATCGCGTTCTCGGACCCCTGCGCGGTGAAGCTGGAACAGACGACGACGGGCAGGGGGTGCTGTGCCATGATCCGGCGCAGAAAGACCAGCCCGTTCATGCGCGGCAGGGCGAGGTCCAGTATCATGACATCCGGCAGGGCGACGCGCATTTCCTCGGCCGCCTCGAAAGGGTCGCTTGCCGTAGCGGTCACGACAATGCCCTGGTCAGCGGAAAGCAATCGCTTCAACGCGGCGCGCGCCGCAGCGCTGTCATCGACGATCATCACGCGGATCGGCGCGCGGTTCGGGCTCATGCGTTCGCCTCCATTTTGCGAAAGACGGCCGGCGCGACCTGGTTCAGCCGCGGATCCTCGACGATCATGGACTCCGCATGCCCGACGAAGAGCCATCCGCCGGCACGCAGATGGTTCGTCACCTCGGCCACGACCCGGGCCTGCCGGTCCGTGTCGAAATAGATCAGCACGTTGCGCAGGAAGATCACGTCGATGTTGTGGGCAACCGGGTACGGCGGGTCGATCAGGTTCAGTTCCGCGAACCGCGTTCTGCGGCGAAGTTCGGGCACGATGCGGGCCTGTCCGCTCCCGGCGCGACCGCGCCCGGTCATGACGTACCGCGCCCTGATATCCGCCGGAACCGGCTGGAGCTGCTGGGCCGGGTAGATGGCACGTTCCGCCTGCGTGAGGACGTTCTTCGAGATGTCTGTCCCCAGGATGGCCCAATCCAGCCGGGCATCCATCAGCGCGGCATTCGCCAGCACCATGGCCGCCGTATAGGCTTCGGCGCCGGTGGAGGCGGCCGCGCTCCACAGGCGGAAACGGGCGGCCGCACCGGGACGGACACGGGCCAGGGCTTCGGGGACGGCCTGGTGAAGGAGGAAATCGAAATGGCGCGGCTCGCGGAAGAAGTCTGTCTTGTTGGTGGTCACCTGGTCGACGATCAAGTCCCATTCGTCGCGCAGGGCGCCGGCGTCGAAGAGATGGCCGAGATAATCGTCGAACGTGCGGAAACCACCTTCGAGAAACCGTCGACGCAGACGAGAAACCAGAAGATGATCCTTGTTTTCCGGCATCTTGATGCCAGTTTCCCGGTAGATCAGCTGACGGAGCCGCTGCCGATGCCCTGGCGCGGTCAACTCGGGCAAGGGGTGGTCCCGCCCAGGTTGTTTCGCGTCCGGGTCGCCGCCATGACCGTGGGATCAAAGATCGCCCGTATATCCAGGAGTGCCGTGATCACACCGTCGCGGCGACCGATGCCAAGCAGCATTCTGGGATCCCAATCGAGCATTTTCGCTTCGCTGAGTGGAGCGACATGGCCATCGTCGTCCAATTGCGCCACCTCGATCACGCGATCGACGCGCAATGCGATATAGTGCCTTTCGCCGTCGGCCTCGAAACAGAGTAACATGATGCGGGTGTCCTCGTCATCGGGGCGAGACTCCTCGTCGAGCAGGCACCGCAGGTCCACAAGGGCGACCGATGTTCCCCGGACATCGATCAGCCCCTGCAGATATGGCGGTGCCTTCGGCAGGCGCGATGGCTTCTGTGGTGACAGGATTTCCTGCACGATGCCGACCTCGACAGCGAAGAGGGAGTCCGCGACCGCGAAGGTCAAGACCGTATTGACGCGTTCCATGTCGCCACCCTTACGCGGCGTTGGTCTTGCCGGAGGACTGGCGCATGAAATCCGCGTCGAGGTCGTCTTCGGCGCCAGACATGTCAAAGTCGAATCCGCCGTCCTGGAGCATGGTGGACTTGCGCGGTGCTTTCGACGCAACTTTCGATTTTGCGGCCGGGGCCGCGGTGGCCCGAATGTTGTTGTCGATGCGAAAATACGAGATGGCGGCGCGAAGTGTCTCGGATTGGGCGGACAGTTCTTCGGCGGTTGCGGACATTTCCTCGGAGGCGGACGTGTTCTCCTGGGTGACCTTGTCGAGTTGCTGAATCGCCAGGTTCACCTGTGTCGCGCCCGAGGCAAGCTCCTGGCTGGCCGAGCTGATCTGGCTGACCAGTTCGGAGGTCCGCTCGATATCCGGCACCAGGCCCTCCAGCATCTTCCCGGCCTCTTCGGCTGCGCGGACGGTGTCGCCCGAAAGCGAAGATATTTCGCCGGCGGCGGTCTGGCTACGCTCCGCCAGCTTGCGCACTTCCGAGGCGACAACGGCGAACCCGCGACCGTGTTCGCCGGCGCGCGCCGCTTCGACAGCGGCATTCAGCGCAAGAAGATCGGTCTGGCGAGCGATTTCCTGCACCACCATGATGCGTTCGGCGATGGTTTTCATCGCCTCGACGGCCTGGGTAACGGCGCGGCCGCTATCGCGGGCGTCAGAGGCCGACTTGCGGGCCATTTCCTCGGTCTGGGTCGCGTTATTTGCGGTCTGTTTGATGTTCGCGGTCATCTGCTCGACCGAACTCGACGCCTCTTCGGTCGACGAGGCCTGTTCGGTCGCGCCCTGGCTGAGCTGTTCGGCGGTCGAGGCCATTTCGGCAGACCCGGACGCAACCTGCCCGGCGCCGCTGGTGACTTCGCCCACGACGCGGCGCAGATTCTGGGTCATTTCGTTCATCGAGCCGAGAAGGTCCGAAATCTCGTCGTTGCTGTTGATGCTCGCGGTTTCGGTCAGATCGCCGGTGGCCACCTTGCGCGATAAAGCAATCGCACGGGCAAGGCCTCGGGAAATGGTCATCACGATCCAAAGACCTGCCGCGGCGCTCACCGCGGAGATTGCGGCCATGATCATGAACGTCAGGTTGCGCGCCTTCAGGTAGTTCGCTTTCGCGGTTTTTGCACCGTTCGCCAAACCTTCACGGTTGGTGGCAAGAATGGAATCGAGTTCCCCTTCCATATCGCGCCAGGCGCTCTTGCCCTCGCCGTTGACCAGCCGAAATGCTGACAGCGCCTCCCCCCGGTCGGCGATTTCCATCGCCCGGACGTTGATATCGCGGATGTTGGCGAGGACGGCATCGTACTTGTCGAGGGCGCGGTGGCCCTCCTCGGACGCGATGGACCGCATATGCTGCATTATCTCGTCATGAGCCGATCGCGCGGACTCCATCGCCGCGCTCACCTCGCGCTTCGTGGCCGAAGTTTCGGCCAGAATATACTCGCGCACGTCCCGCTGGACCCGCATTTGCTCGCGGCCCAGCTCTTCGGCCAGCCTGACACGTTCGGCCTGCACGTTGACGACGTCGTCCATCCTGTTCTGCATGCCTGCCAGGCTGTTCAACGTCATGAAACTGGCGCCAACGGACGCGGCGACCAGCACGATGAGGGTAATGGAAAGCTTGAGTTTCAGCGTAAGGCGCATGGCTGGTCCTTAATGTTGGAGTGCCGCGATGTCGGAGCCAGCCAGGTGGTCCGCGAATATCGCATCGAGATCGGGAATGATGAAAAAGCGGGAGTCCTTGCGGCCGACCGCGTGGACGAACTGGCGGGGCCAGCGGGCCCCGACGCTTGGAACGTCTTCGAGGTTCGCCCCCGAAACATCCGTAACCTCATGCACCTGCTCGGCCAGGATGCCGACGACCGAGGGCCGGCCGTCCAGCACGAGTTCGAGCACGAGGATGCGGGTGTCGTCGTCCGGTGGACGGATCGGCATCCGGAGCGGGATGCGCAGGTCCGTCAGCGGAACGACCATCCCACGAACGTTGATCAGGCCCTTCGCGAAACCGTGCGCATTGGGCACCCGGGTGATCGTCCCGGGTTCGATCACTTCGCGCAGGATGGCGGTCGGAACAGCGACAAGCCCGCCGCCCAGGCTGAGCGTGACCATGGTCCTGTCGCTGCGGCCCGAACCCTGGGCTGCGGCGGCGGCTCTCGGCTTCATCAGGCGGCCTCCATGCTTTCCCGGTTCTGCCCGAAGGCGACCAATTGAGGGACGTCGAGGATCAGCGTAACGGACCCATCGCCAAGGATCGTCGCCCCGGAAAAGATCTTGAGTCCGCTGTGCAGTGGCGAAAGCTGCTTGATGACAGTCTGGCTGGAGCCGATGATCCGGTCGACGGTCAGGCCGACGCGCACCTCGCCGGCTGTCACCACGATCACCTTCTGGAAGGGACCGGGCGTGCCGGAACTGTCCAGAAGGTCACGCATTCGCAGGAATGGCACCAGCTGATCGCGAATGTTCAGGAACCTCGTGCCGTCGTCGCGGGCCGCATGATCCTCGGGCAGTTCGATGATGTGCTCGACCGCCAGCAGGGGGATCGTGTATCTTTCCTCCCCGATTTCGACGAGAAGCCCGTCGATGATCGCCAGCGTCAGGGGGAGGCGCATGTGGATGTGGGTGCCGTGGCCGGGTTCGCTTTCGATGTCGATGGTGGCGCGCAGCTGTTCCATGGTGCGCTTGACCACGTCCATTCCGACACCGCGCCCGGAAAGTTCCGTGACGGTTTCGGCGGTGGAAAACCCGGGTTCCAGGATCAGGGCCTGTATCGCGGCGATATCCATTTCGGCATCCGGCGCGATCAGGCCGCGCGCCACGGCCCGGGCGCGGATACGGTCGGGGTCAAGGCCTCTTCCGTCGTCCGACAGCGTGATCACCACCTCGGCCCCGGAATAGCGGGCGGCGAGCCTTACCGTGCCGGTATCGGGTTTGCCCATCGCCCGGCGATTTTCGACGTCTTCAAGGCCGTGATCAGCGGCGTTGCGGATCAAATGCATGAGGGGGTCGGCGAGCATCTCGATCACGGTCTTGTCGAGCTTTGTCTCTTCTCCGTCGGTCTCGAACTCGATTTGTTTGCCCAGCTTGGTGTTCAGATCGTGGATCAGGCGCCGGAACCGTCCGGTGATCGACCCGATCGGTGTCATCCGGATGGACATGGTCGTTTCGCGCATGCCGGTTGCCAGCCTCTGGATCTCCTCGGCGACGGCGACCAGTTGCGGATTGCCCGCCTGAGCGACCAGCTCCGACAGGCGCGCCTCGGCAATCACCAGTTCGCCGACCCGGTCCATCATTTCATCCAGCCGCTCTGCCGGGATGCGCATCATGGCGCGTTCCGGCGCAACCGAGCCGCCCTGCGGAGGCTTCGGCGTCTCCTTCCTGTCGGTCGGCGGATCGTCTTCCGCACGGGTGAGGTCGAAGATCAGGTCCGTTTCGTTGAAGACGAAGACCTCGCGGATCTGGTCCTGGGTCAACGTGCCGGGCAGGGACATGCGCCAGCCGATGTGCAGCAGGTCGGGCCGAAGGTCCGAGATATTCGGAAGGCTGTCTACCAGCGGTTCGACGTCCGATGCGCCCATCTCGCGCAATTCATCGAGCAGGGCGTGCGGCTTGGCCCCCAGGACCAGGCAATCGGGCGCCAAGCGGAAGCTCAGCCGCCAATCGACCGGCACGTCGGTGTCGGGGGGCGCTGCGCTGGAAACCAGCGCCTCGAGCTCGGCCAGCAAGGGGGCTCCGGGGCCGGGCGGTCCGCCATCCAGCAGGCTGACCGCGTGATCCCGGGCCCGAAGGCCAAGGTTGATCAAGACCGGAGTGACCGGAAACTGACCGTCGCGCACCGCTTCGAACGCGGTTTCGAAATTGTGCAGGAACTGAGCGAGTTCAGTCCGGCCGAACATGGCCCCGGTGCCCTTGAGCGTGTGCAGATCACGGAACACGCTGTCGATCAGCGCCTTGTCGTCCGGCCGGGATTTCATGTCGAGAAGCCCGGCTTCGAGACTTTCGGCCAGTTGGTGGGCCTCGATCTGAAACAGCTCGTCGGTCTCGTCGGTCATCGGCCCAGCACCTTCTTCACGACACTCATCAGCTTGCGGTCGTCAAAGGGCTTGGTCATCCAGCCGATCGCCCCCGCATCGCGGGCCTTTTGCTTCAAGATGTCCGCATTTTCCGTCGACAGGAAGATGACCGGCACGCCAGCGCTGCCCGGCAATTGCCGGAAGGCCCGGATGAACCCTATTCCGTCAAGGTTGGGCATATTCTGGTCGGTGATCACCGCAGACGGCATTCTCGAGCGCGCCTTGTCCAGTCCGATCCGGCCGTCCGATGCCTCGACCGTTTGGTAGCCGGCCAGTCGCAGCGCCGAGGTGACCAGACGCCTGACCGAATCGGAATCGTCGATGACCAGGATCTCGTCGCTCATGGCGTGTCGCCCCCTGTGGTGCCGCCCCCTGTGGTGCCGCAGGCGTCGGGAACGGCTTTGGCGCGGCAGAACGCATCGAGACCAAGCGCGCGCCACAGGCGCAGCGCTTCGCCTCCCTCGGGCATCTCGATCGCCAGGTCCCTGCCTTGCGACCTGGCCGTCTGTACGGCACTTGCCAGCGCCTGCGCGCCAGATGTGTCGAATGAATCCGCCCCGGAGAGGCGTATCACCTCAGCCCCTTCATCCAGAAGAGCGGCAAGACGCAGACGGCACTCCTCGATCCCGCCAATTGCGAACGATGCCATGGAATCCCTCCTTGTGTGAAAAGGATGCGGAGTCACTAGCGGCAAATCCTTACCTGTTTCTGAATCCGGCACCGGATTGATCGATCCGGTCTAACCAACCGTTAAGACCCCTGCTCTATCCTGCCCTCTCAAGAGCGATCCGACGCCTATCGGGCCGATTGCGCTGGCAAAGCAAGAACAAGGATCTTGACCGAATGCTGAACTCGGCCAGCCCGGCGTCCGGCCCACCTGACGTTCCTGCGGGGTGCGACGAAGAAATTCGCGCGGTCGAGGCCGTTTTTACGGAGGCGGCGGACGCCCTTGCCTCGGGGCAGGCACAGCTGTTCGATCTCGTCCGTGTGCTTGATGCCTATCGCGACGGCCTGGTGGCCATGTCCGGTGAAGATATCGAAGCCGGCGTCAAGGCCATGGCAGGCAAATTCGTTCAGACCCGTGACGCCTTTGGCCGCGAATGCGCCGCCATTTCCAAGATCGAAAGCAACCTGCAGGCCGCGCTGCAGCCTCTGGCGCGGCTTCAGGACCGGGTTCAGACGCTGCAGGTCTTCACCAGCACCGCAAGGGTGGTCGAGGAAGAGTTCGGCGTGGATGGCGAACACGCGTTCTCGCACAAGATCCGGGAACTGACCGCCAGCAGCAGGACCGGATACGAGGAATTGCACCATTACAGCCAGGCGATCCTGGGGCAGACCGTTGAAGTGCGGGCCAGGCAGGCGAGTTTCGCCGGGTCCGGGCTCGACGCGCTCGCCAGGTTGAGCGACGAGCTGCTGGACCTGGCCGAGACGGTCGTGCCGCGGCTGCATGCCGCCAAGCAGGACGCCGCCCATGTGGCCGTGGTGATCACGCAGTTGTCCGATCTGATGTCCCGCGCAATCTCGGCCCTTCAGGTCGGCGACAGTTTCCGCCAGAGGCTGGAACACGCGCGCGCGGGCATCGCGTCCTGCCCCCCGAAAAGCGAAGCACCAGAGGCGCATGACCTGGTTGTGCTGCTCGTTTCGGCGCAGCTTTCCGCGGCCGGACGGGCACTGGACGCCGATCTGGACCGCGTGGCGACCGCAATGTCGGAGGTGTCGGCGAAAACCGGCGGGCTGGTCGAATGGGGGCGGTCGAACCTGGCCGGGTCCGACACGGCGGACTTGCTGGGGTCGCTGCAGGATCTGTGCGGATCCAGCCTGGCCAAGCTTTATGGCTCGCAGGCCGAACGGCGCATACTGGACGGGCAATTGCGCAAATTGCGGCACATCACGGGCAACATGCAGCGGGTCATGGCCGAGCAATCGGCTGTCGACATCGAGATGAAGCTGGGAAGCTACAATGTGTCCCTGCGCAGCCGTGCGTCCACCGAGAAGGGCGCGGCGATGGCTTATGTCGCCAAGCAGATCGGCGAACTGGTCGATCATTGCCTTGCCGCCCGCCACGAGATTGTCGACTGCCTTGAAACGGTCAGGACGACGATCATGGGAACGATCGAGAAGAACGAAGGCAGTGTCGCGGGCGATCTGGAAAGCATTGGAGACCGGCTTGCGGGACTGGGCCGGATGATGCGCCTGTGGCGGGATTTCGAAAGTAACCTCAAGACGCTGACGGACATAGGCCCTTCCGCGATCGCCGATTTCTCACGCTGCGCCCAACAGATGCGCGCGCAGCGGTCGGCGGCGCGGTCCGTGCAGCTCCTCGCCGAGACGCTGTCGGATGGCCTGTCATTCTCGGACGCGGCCGCCTTGCTGAACGATCCGCGGGCGCGAGAGGCCTCCGAAGCGCTGCGGGCGCTCTATTCGGTCCCCGAGGAACGCGAGATCCACGACATGCTGTGCGGCGGATCGACCGAAGTCCCGGTTCCGGCCCCCGTCGCGGGGACCGAGGAAGACAGCGAGGACGCGTTCGAATGGTTCTGAAAATGAGAGAAAGCGAGGAAGATCCAACATGCTGACACAGACCGAAATCGCATCTATCCGATCCAGCTGGCTTGCTGTCGCGACGGATCGTGATCGTGCAGGGGAAGTCTTTTATGACAACCTGTTCCGCACGGCGCCCGAGACGAAATCGATGTTCAACACGTCGGCTCGGGTCCAGGGGCGCAAACTGATGGAAACGCTGGCGATCGTGGTGGACGGGTTGGATCAGTTCGATGCGCTCCTGCCGACTCTGCGCCACCTGGGAAAGACCCACGCCGCGCTTGGTGTGCGGCCCGAACACTATGACATCGTCGGTGCGACCCTGATCAAGACCTTGCGGGACACCGCCGGAGGCAAGTTTGGTCCGCAAGATGATGCTGCCTGGCGCAAGGCTTACGGGACGATCGCCGATATCATGAAGGCAGCCGATTAGCGCGGCGTCTGGAGGCGCGCGAATGAAACCTGGGCTTTCCGCGAAACAGTGGAGAGCACCGACTGAGGGACCAGAAGGTATTCTATGGCTATCGGCATCGGACCGACGCCACCGGCCGCTGCATCAGAGATACATCAATCGCGAAAGCCTGGCGCCTTGCGTCGCGCCGAGGGTTGAAGCAGGCGATGTCACAGACATGGAAGATTGAACGTGGTGACGGACGCGTTCGTCAAGGCCATCACACCGGAGATGCGGTGGCCCTTCGCATCGCAAATCCGCAAAGCGGCCGAAATCGCCATCGCCAGAAACATCGACGGCGTCTGCCATCCTGTCGGGCGGCTTCTTCGCTCGACGTCCTGATCCCGGCTGCGTTTCGAGCGAAAGGCGCAGGGCGTGCGCCATGCGCCTTGCACCAATTCCGGGCAAGTCCAGTGTGTGGACGCGCGAAGGCTGGCTCTCCCTTTCGGTCATCCTCGACCTGCCGCCCAGGCCGGGTCCCGATGCTGCGTTTGTCGCGGGTTCAACGCAATCTGCGCCGGATGTTTCGGATATACCACAGTGTTAACGGCTTCGGTGAACAGCGCTTGTTTTCATCTTGTTATACGTGTGCCCGGCCGTAACAGGATTGTGATCTGGGTCAGGCCGTCGCGGCTCGACCGGTTCCTTCCCACGGGCCGGACGCCGAGCGTTCGGAGCGGCAATCGCGTTGGCATCTTTGCGGGGCCGGACGCGGGTCCGGACGCGGGGGCGGAAAGCCGGTTGGTCGCTTTGGCCGTGGGGCAAAGGTCGTTTCGCGTGGGGACGCGCAATCGGCTTCAGCAATTACGGAGTGTCCATGTTCGGCATCACGTCTTTCAAAACAGCCAGGCCGGCATCTGTTCTGGCGATCCTGATGTCGACCACGGCGATATCGCCGGCGCTGGCGGATTGCACATCGGACGGGAACAGCCCCGCTTCGGTGACCTGCACCGGTGACGTGTCCGAGATCTTTTACGGGGTGAACGATCAGGACGTAATCTCAATCACGGTGAATGCGCTGACGTCCGACATGACCGGTGACAGTGACGATTATGCGCTCATCCTGCTGGATCGGGACCAGGCCTCGGACGACCGGACGATCACGGTGGATCTGGACGGCGGCTATAGTCTGGATAGTTCCACCGGGGCGATCTACTCGCATGTGACGGGTGTGGACGGGACGGACAACAGCGACAAGGACAACGAGGGCTACGACACGCGGACCGGAGCTGCGGGCGGTGACGGCAGCGATGCGCCGGCCCTGACGATCACCATCAGCGGCACGCAGGTGAACGGCGAAGGGGCTGCCGTGAAAGCGGGCTCTCGTCAGCTGTTCGATTTGAGTTACACGGGCGGGATGGGCGGCGGCGGTGGCGAGGGCCACACGACGTCGGGCATCCACCAGGGGACCGGCGGCAAAGGCGGGGACGGCGGGGTTGGCGGCGACATTACCGTCACATTGAAGGACGACGTCTATCTGGACGGGATCACCACGCCCCTTACGAACGGTTCAACGATGCTGACGACGGGCGGCACAGGCGGAAACGGCGGCGAAGGGCGGTCGAACGGCGCCCCGCCGGCCCATGGCGGTGACGGCGGTGCCGGGGGGAACGGCGGCGACATTCACGTGACCGCCACCTCGGCCAACAATGCGATTTCGGTCAGCACGGGCCGTGGGATCATGTTGGTGTCGCAGGGCGGCGATGGCGGGGACGGTGGCAAGGCGACGACATCGGGCCACGCCTATCCGGGCAATGGGGGAGGTGCGGGCAGTGGCGGCGACATCACCCTGGACTGGGGCGGATCGGTCACGACGACAGGCGACGACAATGTCGGCATCTATGTCCAGTCCCACGGCGGAATCCAGGGGCAGGAGGGCAACTCGGGCGGCTGGTTGTTCAAGAAAACCGAACCTGCGTCCTCGGGCGATCCGGGTGAGGGGGGCGCCGTCACCGTCACCCTGCAGGGCGCCAGCGTCAGCACGGATGGGGCATCCGCCTTCGGGCTCCTGGCGCACAGTGTCGGGGGTATGGGAAATGCCGGCACCGACGAAAGCAGCATCGTGTCCTACGGCGAAAGCGGCGGAAGCGGCGGGGCGGGGGGCGACGTCACCGTCAGCGTGGCCGACAGCACGGTCGCGACGTCCGGCGATGCGGGCATAGGCATCATTGTCAATTCGTCCGGCGGTGGCGGGGGATCCGGCGGGTCGTCTTCGGGCCTGGACGCGATCGGTGGGTCCAGCGGCGCCGGCGGGAATGGTGGAAAGGTGTCCCTTTCGCTGGATGCGTCGACCGTTACGACCGAAGGGCAATATGGCGATGGCGTCGTCGTGCTGAGCGTCGGCGGTGGCGGTGGCAATTCGGGCGGATCGTCGGGCATCATCAGTTCAGGCGGAACTGACGGGCAAGGCGGCGCCGGCCAGTCTGCCACGCTGGACATATCGGGCAGCACAGTCAGCACCAAGGACGCCGAGGCCGCTGCAATCCTGGTGGCGTCCGTCGGCGGCGGCGGCGGCAATGCGCATTCCTCCTCCGGGCTTGACGCCATCGGCGCTTCGGGGGGCGACGGCGGAAGCGGCGGCACGGTCACCTATACCTCGACCGGGGACAGCGACAGCGGCAATGGAACCACCGTATCGACCAGCGGATCGATATCCGAGGGAATCGCCCTGATCTCGGTCGGCGGCGGCGGCGGCAAGGCCAGCGCGTCCTTCAAGCTGAGCGTCTTTGGCGGCAGCCAGCGGATCGGGGCGAAAGGCGCGATCGGCGGCGACGGCGGCGATATCACCTTCGCGATGTCGGACGCGGATTCCATATCGACCGCGGGGCATGCCTCGGAAGGGATCCTGGCGGTCTCGGTCGGCGGCGGCGGCGGCAAGAGCGGGTCCGTCACGACGGTCGACGTGATCAACGACGGGAATGCGGTCAATCAGGCGATGGGCGCTACGGGCGGGGCCGCCGGCAAGGGCGGCGATATCACCGGGACGGTGGCCGGGACCATCACGACGACCGGTACGGCCTCGTCCGGGGTGCTGGCGCTGTCGGTGGGCGGCGGCGGCGGTGTGGCCGGAAACCAGACGGACGTGACGGTGGGCGTGTCGCTCAACAGCGATGTCGGCGCCGATGGCGGTTCGGGCGGAGACGCCGGCAAGGTCGATCTGACCTCTTCGGCGACGATTTCCACGTCCGAGGACCTGTCGGAAGGCATTGTCGCGGCTTCGGTCGGCGGTGGGGGCGGGCATTCCAGCAACGTGACCAACGTCACGGTCGGCGAGGACGTCAGCGACCTGACGGTCAGTGGCGGCGTCGGCGCATCGGGCGGGGCCGCCGGGGCGGGCGGCGATGTCACCGTCAAGCTGGACGACGGCAGCAGCATCAAGACCAAGGGTGACGGTTCGGCCGGTGTCGTGGCGCTGTCGGTCGGCGGGGCGGGCGGCAATGCCGGGACGGTCGTGGATGCGGACGTCAGCCTGCTGAACCTGGGTGTCACCACGGGCTCGGCGGGCAGTTCCGGAGGCGATGCCGGTGCCGTGACCATTTCCAATGGCGGTGTCATCGAGACCGGCGGCCATCTGGGCATGGGGATCCTGGCGGCTTCGGTCGGCGGCAGCGGCGGCAGGTCGTCGACCGTTGTCAGCGGAACGTTGTCCGCCGCCGCGATCGACATGACCTTCGGCGGCAACGCAGGGGCTGGCAGTTCGTCGGGCGCGGTTTCGGTCACCAACGACGGATCGATCACCACGGCCGGCGATCTTGCGTTCGGGATCCTGGCCACCTCGGTCGGCGGCGGTGGCGGCGTCGGGGGCGTTGTTGTCTCGGGATCCGCCGGCGTCGCGTCGGCGGATATGACAATGGGTTCCTCCGGTGGCGTGGGCGGGAATGCGTCCACGGTAACCCTGTCCAGTTCCGCGGACGTGTCCACAACCGGCAACCTGGCCGCCGGCATTGCGGCCCTGTCGATTGGCGGGCAGGGCGGCGCGGCCGGGCTGACCGTCAATGGCTCCGGGGATGCGGGTCCGGTTTCCGGGTCGGTTTCGTTGGCGGTCGGCGGCGTCGGCGGCGACGGGGGAACGGCCGACACGGTCTTGATCAGCACGACGGCGGGCACGATCAGCACGACGGGCTTTGGTTCCTTCGGGATCGAGGCCCTGTCCTATGGCGGCCACGGCGGTGCCGGCGGCACGGCCATCGCGGGCGCCTTGAATGCGTCCGAGGATGGTTCGGGGAACTTCTCGGTCACGGTCGGCGGGGCGGGCGGCGATGGCGGGACCGGGGGCGAAGTCCAGATCGGCAACGCGGCCGATATCACCACCAGCGGGCACTATTCCTACGGGATCGTCGCGATTTCCGCGGGTGGCAGCGGCGGCAACGGCGGGTCCAGCTATTCCGGATCGATGACCGTGACCACGGGAACCAACGTCGAGGCCTCGGTCGTGGTCGGCGGCGATGGCGGCAACGGCGGCACCGCGGACGACGTGACGGTGACCAATACCGGCGACATCACCACCACCGGCGGCAATGCCTACGGAATCTACGCGAACTCGATCGGGGGCAGTGGCGGCACCGGCGGGTCCGGTGTGTCCTACCTGTTCAATTTCGGATCCACGAAGAACAGCAAGGTGTCGTTCAGCGGCAACGTCTATGTCGGCGGCTCCGGCGGCACGGGCAGCACCGGCGGCAAGGTCACCGTCGAAAACAGCGCCGCCATCAGCACGGGGCAGGATACGTCCTACGGGATCTATGCCCATTCCATCGGTGGCAGCGGCGGCGACGGCGGCAACGCGGGCGCCTTCACCGTTGGATATACCTCGCAAACCAAGGGGACGGATCCTCTTGAGCTGAATTACAGTGTGACCATCGGCGGTGACGGCGGCGGCGGGTCGACCGGGGGCGACGTGTCGGTGACCAATGACGCAAGCGCGTCCATCTCGACCCAGGGATTGGCGTCGTACGGCATTTACGCGCAGTCGGTCGGCGGCAACGGCGGCAATGGCGGCAATGGCGAACCCGATGCCGAAGGCTGGGTCGCCGACATCTACGACGTCTACGAGGACGTGAATTCCGTCAAGGAACAGTACGAGCAGATCAAGGAAGCCAAGGAGAACATCTTCAACCTCCTGAAAAGCTTCACGCTGGACATCGGAGGGTCAAGCGGGGATGGCGCCGTCGGCGGCGATGTCACGGTGTCGAACGCGGGCACGATTTCCACCATCGGCGACAGCGCCACGGCCATCTATGCCCAGTCGGTCGGGGGCGGCGGCGGTTCCGGCGGCGACGGTTCGCAGGATCTTATGACCTCGCTGGCGATTTCCGGGTCCAGCGGCGAAGGCGGCGACAGCGGCGACATCGCCATCGCCAACAGCGCCACGATCACCACGACGGGTGACGGGGCGCTGGGGATCTATGCCCAGGCGGTCGGCGGCGGGGGCGGCAGCGCGGGCGACATCGAAGGGTCGATCGTGCACGAGATCACCGACCTGGCCGAAACCTTCGGCTCGCAGATCTTCGGCGGCGCGGATGGCGGCGGCGGCGGGGATGGCGGGGACATCACGGTCACGCTGGACAGCGGGTCGTCGATTTCGACCACGGGCGAGAATGCGCATGCCATCTGGGTCCAGTCCGTCGGCGGCGGCGGCGGCGCGATGGGGGAACTGTCGAACGAGGCCGAGACCGCGTCGGCTGCGATCGGCAGCTACGGGAACGCGGGCGACAGCGGCTTCATCGATCTGACGATCGACGGCGACATCAACGTCACCGGCGACGGATCCCACGGCGTCTTCGCGCAGAGCGCGTCGGGCGGCTCGGGCGGGGACACGTCGGGCGGGGTCCGGATCACCGTGTCGGGCAGCATCAAGGCCGAGGGCGGGAACGCCCGCGCGATCCTGGTGCAGGCCGACGGGCAGACGCTGGACGACGGCAATTCCGGGACCTGCACCGGAAGCAACGCGACCACCGCCATGTGCAACGGCACGTCCCATGTCCTGGTCGAAGCGGGCGCCACGGTCCAGACCACGAATTCGGGATCCTACGGCACCATCGCCTTCATGAGCGGCCTGCAGAGTTACAAGAGTGACGGGTCGATCTACGTGTCGAACCTGCTGGATAACTACGGCACCGTGTCGGCCGGCTATCTCGACCACGCGGTGATCGCGTCGGACGGCACAGCGTCGCTGAGGATCGACAACCAGTCGGGCGGCAAGATCATCGGATCCATCGTCCTGACGGGCAACGCGGATACCTATGACAGCGACTATCGGACGGAACTTTCGAACAATTCCGGGGCCACCCTGGAAGCCGGAAATACGGTCAACCTGGGCAGCAAGGGGTATTACACCGGCGCGTCCGGCAGCACGATATCGCCGCATGCGGACAAGTATATCGGCACCACGGTCTTCTTCCTGGGCGGCAGCTATTCCGAGGAAGGGACCTACAGCGTCGGCCTGTCCCAGGTCACGGATCAAAGCACCGGCACGAATTCGGTGATAAACGACCTGATCAGCAT
Source organism: Marinibacterium anthonyi (assembly GCA_003217735.2). Lineage (GTDB taxonomy): Bacteria > Pseudomonadota > Alphaproteobacteria > Rhodobacterales > Rhodobacteraceae > Marinibacterium > Marinibacterium anthonyi. The sequence continues at coordinate 703,890 of CP031585.1, forward strand.
CCAGGACAAGACGTCTGCGGCCCCGGACGTGACCTTTTCGGCGGTGGTCACCCCAAGCTGGCTGACGGCGCCGACGGACAGTTCGCTGATGTCGGGAACGGTGAAGATCGCCGATAGCGACACGACCGGCACGTTCGACGCCACCGGCGCGACGGTCGCGACGGCCTCGGCGGCGTCTTACACGCTGGATGCCGACAACAGGTCCGGCCAGCTGAACATGAGCTATTCCATCGACTATACCGGACAGGCGACGGGCGCCGTGCTAAGCGACAATGCGCGGGAATACGGGCGCTACTTTAGCGATGCGCTGACGTCCATCGGCGGCGGTGCGACAGACGAAGGGACCGGGGAGGTGCTTCAGGCGCTGGGGGCCGATTATCTGAACGCCACGTCCGATGACGCACTTGAAACGATGTACCGGCATCAAATGCCCGACGAGGCGCTGATCGGCGTGGCCGAAGCGGTGCAGTCGGCGCATGCCCTGCACAACCTCCTGCAAAGCTGCCCGACCATCGACCCCACCGCCGGGCTCGACTTTCTGCATCAGAACGAATGCACCTGGGTCCAAGCCACCGGGTCGAAGCGCCATCAGGACGCCACCAGCGAAAGCCCGGATTACGATACCTCCGCCTGGGGCCTGGCGATCGGGTCGCAGCACGAGATCGGCCAGGACCTGTTCCTGGAATTCGGCGGCCAGATCGAAACCCTTTCGATCAGCGGAGACAACTTCGGCCAGGATGGCAATCGCTATTCCTTCGGCGCTGCCCTGAAGAAGGAAATCGGCCGCGTCACGGTGTCGACGACGGTCGCCGGCGGTCTGTACGGGCTGGATTACGACCGCCGCTACACCGCAAGCGGAGCGGGCTACACGGCCAATTCGGATATCGACGGACGCTACCTGGGGGCCGAAGTGCGGGCGTCGGCGGTCTACCTTGGCCAGGGCGGGTTCTATGCCAAGCCGTCGGCGGCGCTGGCCTATACCCATACCTGGCAGGATGGGTTCACCGAAAGCGGCACCGGGTCCCAGAACTGGGATGTGTCCGCGACCGACGACAGCTGGCTGACCTTCACGCCGATGGTCGAACTGGGCAAGGCGTTCACAATGCAGAACCGGGCATCGCTGGCCTTCGTGCGGGCGGGCGTGACGATGGCGCTGAACGACCCCGCCACATCGCTGAGCAGTTCGCTGCTGGGCGCGGACGCCTCGGTGTCGGATCTGAACAGCGTTCTAACCACGGATCGCTACCAGGGGGACCTGTCCCTGGGCGTCGAGATCATGGTGCGCGACAACCTGTCGATGTCCCTTCTGGGGCAGACCTCGATGTCGCGGAACAGCTATGACTACGGCGGAACGGCCCGGATCGAATTCCGGTTCTGATGCCGGGGCCATGGCAGGCCCCCCAGACCGGCGCGACGCGTTTCGCGTGCCGCTTTGGCCGAAGCCGTGGATCCTGGTGCGCGCCATGTCGCAGGCGACCCGCATGTCCCGGTCCAGGCCGGCCTTGGCGTCGACCTATTGCCCACCACCTACCGGCGCGGGATCTGATCCGATATCCCGCGCCTTCTGCCCCGCGAAGGACTTCTGCCATGACCGGCGTCACCATCCGCCAGGCCCGTGAAAGCGATCACGATGCCCTGCTTGATATCTGCCTGAAGACCGCCCTGCACGGCGAGGACGCCACCGCGACAGAGGACGATCCCAACCTCGTCGGCCTCATCTTCGCGGTGCCCTACCAGGTCTTCGCCCCCGAACACGCCTTCGTGCTGGAAGACGCGGACGGCGTCTGTGGCTACGTGCTGGGCGTGCCGGATTCGCGGGTCTTCTACGACTGGCAGCACAACGACTGGTTCGCCCGGCTCCGCCCCGGTCTGAAGGACCCCGGCACCGACGAAAGCACGTGGACCGGCAGCGACCGGGCCCGCGCCCATATCCTGCGCCCGCCCGCCATGCCCGCCATCGACCTGGCGCGGTTTCCGGCGCATGGCCATATCGACCTGCTGCCAAGGGCGCAGGGCGGCGGCATGGGCCGCGCGGCGATCTTCACGCTGATGCGGTCGCTGCACGACACCGGCGCGCCGGGCCTGCACCTGGGCGTCAGCCCGCGAAACGCCAATGCGCTTGGGTTCTATCGCCACCTGGGGTTCCGCGACAGTGGCGTGGGCGGCAAGGACGAGGCGGTGATGACGATCGCGCTGGACGATCTGTGATGCACATCCGCCGCCAGGGAAACCTGGCGCCCCCGGGGGTGTTGCGGCGGGCCGGGAAGGCCCGCTGGGACACTGGACATCATCCGTCCTGGTCTTTCGCATCTTTGTCGTTCCGAAACATCTTCAGCCACGCCGTGTCACGGCCCGACCTGCCGTCACGGCCTGTCGTCACCCCGGATCCGGCGATCCCGCCACCGTCGACACCACGCGCACCCCGGCGTCGCGCAGCGCGCCCAGTTCCGGCGCCTGCTCGGGCAGGTTGGTCACCAGCACGTCGATCCGGTCCGACCGGGCGATCCGGTGCAGCCGGGGCTGGCCGAACTTGCGCACGTCGGCCAGGATGATCAGCCGGGCCGAGGAATCGATCATCCTGCGGTTCAGCTCGGCCTCGGCCTCGCTGAAGGTCGAAATGCCGAAATGCGGATCGATGCTGTCGGCGCTGAGGACGCAGATGTCGAAATGCATCTCGGACAGGGTCCGTTCCGCCAGGCTGCCGCCCACCGACGCCGTTTCCGGCCGCAACCGCCCGCCCGGCAGCAGCACGTCGTGCACGCCCTGCCGCAGCAGGATCCGCGCGACGTCGATGCCGGTTGTCATCACGGTGCTGGGCTGTGCGGCGTGCAACTCCCCGGCCAGCGCCTCGAGCGTGGAGCCGTTGTCGAAGATCAGCGCCTTGGCGCCGGCAAGTTCGGGCAGGGCGGCGCGCGCGATCTCCTGCTTGTCGCGAAAGTTCAGGCTGCGGCTGTCCTCGCGGCTGGGTTCCACGGAATGCGTCCCGCGGGCGGCCAGCGCCAGGGCCAGGTCGATGCGGAACTGCGCCAGGCCGCTGCGGCCGAACATCTGGCAGAACCGGATCAGCGTGGGTTCGGATGTGCCGACCCCCTGGCACAGCTGGCGCGAGGACGACCGGATGAAGGCGACCGGATCATCCAGTGCATGGCGGCAGATCCGGCGCAGCTTCGGGGACAGGCCGGGCTCTGCCTGCCGGAGCGTGTCGATCAGATTGTCTGCCTGGGTCATTCCGGTTCCGTGGCCGTATTGTTTAGCTTGGCTAAAATCATGATTGATTTAAGCGCATATTCCATGCAAGCAAAGCTAAAGTCACGCGGGAATCGAGGCCAGGCATGCGGATAGTGATCAAGGACGGCGCGCAGGAGGCGGCGGCGTATTGCGCGGCGCTTCTGACCGAGGCGATCCGGCTGCATCCCGCGATCACCCTTGGCCTTGCCACCGGCGGCACGATGGAGCCGGTCTATGCCACGCTGCGATCCGAACACGCGGCCGGACGGCTGAGCTTTGCGGCGTGCCGGACCTTCAACCTGGACGAATATGTCGGCCTGCCGTCAAGCCACCCGCAAAGTTACCGGCACTACATGCAGACCCATCTTTTCGACCACATCGACATCCCGCCGGGGGCGACGTACCTGCCGGACGGCAACGCGGCGGACCCCAGGGCCGCGGCGCGGGATTACGACCGGCTGATCGCGCTGAAGGGGCCGATCGGGCTGCAGCTTCTGGGGCTGGGGACCAACGGGCACATCGGGTTCAACGAACCGTCAAGCTCGCTGACCTCGCGCAGCCGGGTCAAGACGCTGACGCGGGATACCGTGCAGGCCAACAGCCGGTTCTTCGGCGAAACCGAAGCGCAGCCGTTGCTGGCGATCACCATGGGTATCGGCACGATCATGGATGCCCAGCGGATCGTGTTGCTGGCCACCGGCGCGACCAAGGCGCAGGCCGTCGCGGCCATGGTCGAAGGCCCGGTGTCGGCCCGGTGTCCGGCCAGCATGCTGCAGATGCATGCGGACGCGACGGTCATCGTCGATGCCGCCGCCGCGACGAATCTGGAAGACCGGGATTATTATGTCTGGGTCGAGGAACAGCGCGCGCGGATGGAAACGGACGCACCCCACCCGCAGACCGGGGCCTGACCGGGCCCGGTGACGGATTGCATGGATGCCGCCGGGCCCTGCAGCCAGGCTTCCAGGTGCGGCTTGCCAATGGCCGGCCCGAACTGCCAGCCGGCCAAACGGAACAGCGGGACCAGCGCGACATCGTTCACCTTCGGCGCGGCGATCCGGATCAGGACGCCAGCGACGTGACCGGGCGGCGTTCGGAAAGGGTCGCGATCGAAACCTCGCCGAACCCGCGCAAGGTCTCGGTGCGCTGTGGCGAGATCTCGAAGTAATCGATCAGCGATCCGACGAGGGTCCCGCAGATGGTGATCTCCATCGGTTCGGATATGGATTGCAGCCGGGACGCCCGGTTCACCGCCGGCCCGAACACGTCATAGACGTATTTCTGGATCCCCACGACGGACCCGACGACAGGCCCCGACGCGATGCCGATCCGCGCCCGCCACCGGTGCTGGTGCGTGGCATTGCGCCGGTCGAGATAGCGCATCATCTTGACCGCGCAGCGGGCCGCGGCAAGGGCATGGTCCGGGTTGGCATGGGGCAGGCCGGCGACGGCCATGTAGCAATCGCCGATGGTCTTGATCCGCTCGCAGCCAAAGCGTTCGGCGATCCGGTCGAAGGCGGTGAAGATGTCGTTCAGCTCGCCCACCGTCACGGTCGGATCGGCCGCCGCCGCCATTTCGGTAAAGCCCACGAAATCCAGCATCAGCACCGACACCGGTTCAAACAGACGCGGGGCGACGCAGCCGAAGGTGAGGTATTCCTCGTAGACCGACCTGGGCATGATGTTCAGCAACAGCTTTTCCACCTGGGTCTTTTCGCGTTCCAGGTCGCGTGTGCGCCGGTCGACCATGGCGGCATAGCTGTCGATCATCGCCTCGGTCTCGCGCAGGCGGGACACGTTCTGCGCCTCGATGACCAGCAGGGGCCGGCCATCGTGATCGGCGACGCGGACCTGCAAGTCGATCACCAGCGTGCGGCGCTTGACCTTGGTCTGCACTTCGAACGGCGCGCCGGGGGCAAGCCGCGCGCCATCAAGCCCCGCGACCGCCTCCGGCAGGCGCGCCCCGGCACAGGCGTCGGGAAACCAGCCCAGGAAGGTGGGGTTGGCGAACAGAACGGCGTGATCCGCCGCATCGACCAGGCAGACGCCCACGCCGATGGATTTGATCAGCCGCGCGCTCAGATCTTCGGGAAACATGGCATGCACCTCATGAAACGATGATGGACCGCCGCGCCTCGATCGCGGCCATGACGATGTCACGGTCGTCGGGGGCAAACCCCGCGGCGTCGAGCGTTTCGGCCAGGATGCGCCCGACCTCGTCGAAATGCGCATGCGTCAGGCACAGGTGGGCATGCGCCCGGGCCAGACGGTCGTCGGAAAACTCGGCCGGACCGCCCAGCAGCATGGCAAAGAACTTTGTCTGGTGGTCGATCAGCCGCGCCATGTCCACGTCGTCGAAGAAATGCCCGATCACGTCGCTGTCCAGGACCGCGTCGTAGAACATCATGATGACCGACCGCAGCGCGCTGATGCCGCCGTACCTTGTGAAAAGCGATCCCTGCGGAAGGTGGGCTGCCGGGCTGGTCATGGCGTTCTCCGATCGGACACGAGGGGGCCCCGGCCGCGCGACGGGCGGCCGGGGCAGGGGGCACACACAGGGCGTTTCAGGCCCGGCGGATGACGATCTCGGCGTATTCGGCCGGAACGATCATCTGCGTGGCGTCGCGCGACCGCGCGGCGGCCAGCGCCACCAGATCCACTTCCAGCGCGGCGGCGCCTGACGGCCCCACCGCTTCGAAGGCCTTTGCCATGGGTCCGTAGATCCGGCTCCAGCTTTCGACCCAGAAGGCGGGCGACCGGTAGCGGAACACGAAGGTGCGGCGGGTCAGGGTGATCTCGGCGGCGGTGTCGCCGAACAGTTCCTCGATCCGGGCCTCGGTGCCCCATTGCAGGGGCGACCGGACGCCGGCCGGGGGCGGGACATGCTGGCCGATGGTGCGAAAGACCTCGCCGATAAAGCCCTCGGGCGTCCAGTTGACCAGCCCGATCCGCCCGCCAGACCGGCAGACCCGCGCCAGTTCCCCGGCGGCGGCCTCCTGGTCGGCGGTGAACATGACGCCGAAGGTGGACATGACGGCGTCGAAGGATCCGGCCTCGAACGGCAGGTCCTCGGCATCGGCTTCGCGGAAGGCCACGGTCAGGCGTTCCGCTTCGGCCCTTGCCATGCCGGCCTTCAGCCAGGCCGGGACGTAGTCGGTCGAGACCACGTTGCAGCCGCGCCGGGCGGCGGCCAGCGTGGCATTGCCGTTGCCGGCGGCGACGTCCAGCACCCTTGCGTCGGGGCGCAGGTCCATGGCTTCGGCCAGGCGTTCGCCCACGATCTGAAGCGACGTGCCGATGGCGGGGTAATCGCCGGTCGACCATGTGACCTGCTGTTTCGTCTTGACCGCGACCAGATCGGGGGCCCGGTCGGGCGCCTGCGCGGTGTCTGCTGCAATGTTCATTTGGGTCTCCAATGTCTTTTTACGGTAGTGACGCCGTTGTGCCGAAACGGGCGCCGCGTTGCTTGCAGAAGGGGTGCAGAGAAGGTGGAGATGCCTGCAGATCCGGTGGATTATGGCCAAGATCGCCGCTTGCGCGGGATTGCCCCGGTGGCGATGCCCCCGGGACGCGCATGCAGATTGGAGAAATGGCCGTTTCAGCGTATGGTGTCCGGCAGGCAGGGATCCCGATGACCTACGTGTTCGCCGATTTCGAACTGGACGCCGACCGCGCGGAGCTGCGGCGGAGCGGTCAGGTCGTGCGGATCGAACCGCAGGTGTTCGACCTGATCCGGCTGCTGGTGTCGGCGCGCGACCGGGTGGTCACCCGCGACGAGATCTTCGAACAGATCTGGGGCAACCGGATCGTGTCCGACGCCGCCCTGTCCAGCCGGATCCGCGATGCCCGCAAGGCGCTGGGCGACGATGGCAGCACCCAGCGGTTCATCCGCACGGTCCAGCGCCGTGGCGTCCGTTTCGTCGGCGAGGCGCAGGAACGGCCCCCGGCGGCTGCGACCGCCCCCGCCGATCCCCCGCCACCGGTCAGCCCGGACGCGCATCCGTTCGACCGGCCCGCCGTTGCCGTCCTGCCGTTTCGGGATCTTTCGGACGGCACAAGGTCCGACGCGCTGGCATGCGGCCTGACCGACGAGCTGGTCGCGGCGTTGTCGGCCTGGCGGTATTTCCCGGTGATCGCGCGCAACTCGGCCCAGAAGTTCGCCGAAGCGGGCCTTGGCGCCCGCGACCTGGGCCAGGCGCTGAACGCGCGCTACCTGGTCGACGGCAGATTTCGCAGCGTCGGCACACGCGTGAAGGTCCAGGTCAGCCTGACCGACGCCGAAGCGGGATGCCAGATCTGGAGCCACCGGATCCTGTGCGACAGGGGCGACCTGATCGACATGGAAGAAGACATCGCGGCCCGGATCGCCACGGTCATCGCCCCCGAACTGGAAGGCGCCGAGGCGCGGCGCGTCCTGCGCAAGGGCCCCGACGACATGACGGCGTGGGAATTGTGCATGCGCGCCGCCTGGCTGGTGGGCCAGCGTGATCACGCCGGCCTGATCGAGGCCGAGACGCTGGCCGCCCGCGCCGCCGAACGCAGCCCCGACTGGTCCGTGCCCCTGTGCCTTGTGGCGGTGGCGCGGTTCCAGCAGGCGATGGGCGGGTTTTCGGCGTCCGACAGTTCCACCGCCTTCACATCCACGCTGGAGGCGGCGCGCCAGGCGCTGACCATAGATCGCGGCGCCTGGATCGCCCATGCGCTGTCGGCGGTGGGCGAGCTTTGGACCAACCGCAATCACGACCTGGCGCTGCTGCATGTGGAACGCGCCATCGAACTGAACCCGAGTGCGGCGATGAACTATCATTTCGGCGGCTGCATCACCGGGTTCTCGGGCGAACCCGCCAAGGCGCGGAGCTACCAGGAACGGCTGTTCCGGGTCGATCCGGTCTATGCCTACCGCGCGGTGATCGAGGCGGACCTGGGCCTGTGGCACATGCTTGACGCCGAGTTCGACAAGGCCGACAGCCGCCTGGACCGCGCCCTGTCGTGTGATCCGACCTATGGGCGCGCCCTGCAGCGGCGGATCGCGCTGTCGGGGCTGATGGGCGACCGCGACGCCGCGCGCGCCGCGGCGGCGCAGCTGATGGCGCAGGGCATGCAGTTCACCCCCGAGGTCATCGCCACGTCCTATCCGTTCCGCGTGGCCGATCATCGCGAGATGTTCCTGGACGGTCTGCGCCGGTCGGGCGTCAATCTGTGACATGGGCGGATGCCGACCGGCACGCGCTTTGGACATGACCGGCCACGCGACGCGATCGGATGCAGCGGGACGGGACATCCCGGAGAGGCCGTCCGGGCCGTCCGGTTGACAGCCATCGCCGCACAGTCCCAAAGGGACACCAGCGCCGGGCGCCGCTGGCGGCAGCCCTGATCGCGTTCCTGGCCGTCTGGTCGCCTGGCCACCTGGCAATTGTTCGACGAACGTCAGGCGCAGCCGGCGCGGGAGTCCCGTCCGTGAACGACGCAACCCGTTGGGCGCGCGCCCGATCCCCGGGACCGGTCAGCGCCGGAAATACGCCCTGCGATCCCTTCGGACGGTTGGATTTGCCAAACCTTGCTGCCCGTTGAACACACTTTGCCCGGCCGTGGCGCTGTCCGGCGGTCTGTTGGGGCGTGATACTCGATCTCTCGAAAACGGGGTGCTAGGGTCCCACGATCTGCCGGCCTGCGGCGCGAATGTGGGCCAAGTCACCGGCGGCAAACGCATTTCGAACCTTCTGGGGGACAAGAGTGAAAGACATCTTCGCAGCCTGGCATTCCCTGCCTGCGATCCGTACCCGCCGCGGTCCGGCACGCGACAAAGCCACCATGACCCGGTTTCCGATCCCGACACTGTCCCTCAAGCTGGTCCCGATTTTGGCCCTGACCGCCCTGCTTCTGGCCGGCATGGTCGGCCCGGCACTGGCACAGGCGACCGACAGCACCTCCGCCCCGGCCCCATCCCCGGCGGCCAACGCCAACCCGGCGTCCGATCCCGCTACGACCACGACAACGAACCTGATCCGCACGATGATGCAGGCGGTCGGCGAAAGCCGCGAGATGAAGGCGGAATACGACCGCATCGTCAACAACCCCATCGCGCCCCCCGACACCCGTAGCCCGCGCGCCACGCTGGGCAGCTTCCTTCTGATCATGCAGGAGGCCAACCGCCTCTGGCTGGACACGCGCGACAGCTACCTGCAGACAAGCAAACTCAAGCTCACTCCCGAAGAGATGGAGAACGTGGCCGAGGTGAAGGCGCTGATCGAGAAGGCGTCGCAGACGATGGACCTGTCGGGCATTCCGGCGGCGACCCGGCACCGGACCAGCATCGAACTGGTGCTGCAGCTGCAGGAGATCTTTGACCGCATCTTCCTGCCCGAGCTGACCGACATTCCCGGCGTCGATGCCGGGGGCGTGCAGGTGGATGGCGGCACGCTGCGCGACAAGTGGATCATCCCCGGCACCGGCCTGACCATCGCGCGCATGGCCGATGGCCCCCGGCAGGGCGAATTCCTGTTCACCGCCGCCTCCGTCGATCGCATCCCCGAGGATTACTTCACGATCGAAACCCTGCCGATGACCTCGGACAAGGGCGAAGATTTCTATGCGTATTACATCTACACCCCGGGCAACCTGATCCCGCCGCAATGGTACGAATACATCATGGACGGACCCGAATGGCTGAAGCTGCATTTCGGCGGACAGACGGTCTGGCAGTGGATGGGGATGGCGCTGACCATCGCCGTGCTGCTGCTGTGCTGCATCGCCTATATCCGGTGGAATTCGTTCCGCCCGGTGCCTTTGAACCTGGCCCGCCGGCAGATGCGCAGCATCCTCCACCCGGTGCTTCTGCTGCTGGCGGTGTGGCTGGCGGTCTATGTCTGCAACGAACAGATCAACATCACCGGTTCGCTGCTGCTGTATCTCAGCACCCTCAGCGGCGTGGTCTTCTGGGTCACCTCGGCCTGGCTGACCTACCAGGTGCTGCAGCTGATCTATATCTGGGCGGTGCACAACCCGTCGCTGAACAAGACCAGCCTTGATGCCAGCCTTCTGCGCACCGGGTTCAAGGTGCTGTCGCTGGCGATATCGATCATCGTGCTGGGGTATGGGGCCACGCAGATCGGCATTCCGATCTATGGTGTCGTCGCCGGTCTTGGTGTCGGTGGTCTGGCCATCGCGCTGGCTGCCCAGCCGACGCTGGAAAACTTCATCGGCGGTCTGATCCTTTATGCCGACGGCATCGTGCGGGTGGGCGAATTCTGTGAATTCGACGACCTTGCCGGCACGGTCGAGGAAATCGGCATCCGGTCCACCCGGATCCGGGCGCTGGACCGCACGCTGATCACCGTGGCCAACGGCGACCTGTCCAAGCGCAAGATCGTCAACTATTCCAAGCGCGACGTCTTCCTGTTCCGTCACAAGATCGGCCTGCGCTACGAAACACCGTCCGACGTGCTCAAGGCGGTGTCGTCGCAGGTGCACGATTACATGGTCGCCCATGACCGCGTGTCCGAAGACCCGCTGCGCGTTCGGCTGGTGGAATACGGCGACTACGCGATCCTGATCGACGTCTATGCCAATATCCGGGCGTCCACGATGGACGAATTCCTCATGCTGCAGGAAGACCTGCTGTACGAGATCCGCGCCCTGGTCGAAGCCAACGGCGCCGAATTCGCCTTCCCGTCGTCGACCGTCTACCTGGCCCGCGACGGAGACGGCGCCGAGCCCGAGACCCTGTCGCCGCCCGAAGTCGCCACCGGCGCGAACGGCAACCGGCGCTGGACGGCCACGGCCTGACCCCGCGCAGACCCCGATGACCGGCCGGGGCATCCCATGCCCCGGTCGTCCCCGAGCCGTGCATAGGCATAGCCTAAGCGTCAGCCACGAAATCCATTGTTTACAAACCGCAAGGCCCGGGGCCACACCATGGGGCGCAACAATAACGGCAACGAAAGTCCCATGGCGAAGAAGCAGATTGCCCTGAGCTGCCTGTTCCAGGCAAACGGATACCACAAGGGCGCCTGGCGCACCCCCGAGGCCGAGCCGGGCGCCGATACCGATATCAACCACTACATCCGCTACGCGAAACGGCTGGAAGAGGGCCTGTTCGACCTGTTCTTCATTGCCGATACCCCGGCCACCCGGACCGAAAACCTGGACATCTGGACGAAATCGCCGATCTACTCCAACGGGCTGGAACCGATCACGCTGCTGACCGCGCTGGCGCTGAACACGAAACACATCGGCTTGGGCGGCACCGTCTCGACCAGCTTCTTCGAGCCGTTCAACATCGCCCGCCAGTTCGCGTCGCTCGATCATATCTCGAAGGGGCGGGTGGCCTGGAACGTGGTGACCTCGGCCAACGACTACGCCGCGCGCAACTTCGGGCTGGACCGCCTGCCGCCTCATGGCGAACGCTACGAGAAGGCGCGCGAATGCGTCGAACTGGTCAAGGCCTACTGGGACACCTGGGAAGACGACGCCTTCGTCTATGACAAGGCTGCCGCGATGCAGTTCGACCCGGCGAAGTTCCACGCGGTCGACCACCAGGGCAAGTTCTTCAAGGTGCACGGCGGCATGAACGTGGCCCGTTCGCCCCAGGGCCATCCCGTCATCATCCAGGCCGGCGCGTCGTCCCAGGGCAAGGACCTGGCCGCCCAGCACGCCGAAGTGGTCTTTGGCACCGGATCGGGCATGGACGCGGCGAAGGCCTTTTATGACGACCTGAAAGGGCGGATGGCCAAGTTCGGGCGGCCCACCGATCAGCTGCACGTCCTGTCCGGCTTCGACGCCGTCATCGGCGAGACCGAGGCCGAGGCCGAGGAGAAGTTCCAGTACCTGCAGTCGCTGGTGCCGGTGGAACTGTCGGTGATGTACCTGTCCATGGACCTGGAAGCGAAACTGTTGGACCTGCCGCTGGACGAACCGGTGCCCGAAGACCGCATTCCCGCCGCGTCGAACCACCACACCGTCTACTTCAACCAGATCGGCGCCCTGATCCGCGAAGGCCGCACCCTGCGCGACATCGCCACCACCTATCGGCGCGGCAACCGGGTCATGCGCGGCACGGCGGAACAGGTGGCCGATTTCATGCAGACCTGGGTCGAAGCCGGCTGCGGCGACGGCTTCATGCTGCCGCTGGGCTATTACCCCGGCAACCTGGACGATTTCATCGACAAGGTCATCCCGATCCTGCAGGAGCGTGGCCTTTACAAGACCGAATACACCGGCACCACGCTGCGCGAGAACCTGGGCCTGACCCGCCCGGCGAACACCAACCTGGCCGGCTGATCCCGCCGCAGGCGCGGCGCATGTTTCGCGCCGCGCCCCGGGGCGTTCTATCCGATCACGACAAACCGCACCGCGCGCTGGATCTCAAAGAAATCATCCGAGGTGAATTCCAGCACGCGGGGTTCGGGGTGCGTCATGCCCGGATACCAGCTGCCGTCGTAGGCTTCCCACGGGTTGGTGAATTCGATCCGCAGGTGCCAATGCGGCGTTATTTCTGGCACCCCGCCCGCGGTCCCGCGCAGCGCCGCCTCGACACCCTCGCGGATCGCCTCGACCGCGCGCGCCGGGCTCATCGATTTCGTCGCCGGGCCGAACCCTTCCGACGTCGCCACCGTCGCGATCCCGGGCACCAGCGCGGCCGCCTCGCCGCACATGCCCTTGTCGCCCGACAGGAACACCGACGGCACGCCATAGCGCGCCGCGCACAGCGCGTTCAGCGTGAATTCGGATGCCACCCTGCCGTTGATCAGCAACCGCGACACCCGGCCCGTCAGCGTATGCGCCAGCGGGTTCGTGTCCGATCCGGCCTGGTTGTGGTAGCCGGTGTAAAGCGCCGCATCGAAACTGTCATCCAGCCCGAACATCATCAGGTCTGGATGCCCGCTCCACCCGCGCAGGATCTGCACGTAGGACGGCAGGCGCGACAGGATCAGGTTGCGGGCGCTGGAATGGGCGTCCTTGACCAGGATCTCGGTCGCCCCCGCCGCGCGCGCGCCTTCGCAGGCGGCGACCAGTTCGTCGGTCATGTAGTCCCGGAACTCGGGGTATTCCGGCTTGTCCTTCTGGGCCTCGCTCCAGTCGGTGATGCCGGCGGTGCCTTCGATATCGGCGCTGATGAAGACCTTCATGATACTGTCCCTGTTGTCATGCCAGTTCGGCCATGGCCGCGATCAGCCGGTCGATCTGGTCCGTGGTGTGTTCCGAAAAGACCGCGATCCGCATCGAAGCCCGGTCTTGCGGCGCATCGGAATACCCGCCCGGCGCCATCGCCTTGACCATGATGTCCCGCTTGGCCAGCGCCGCGCCGATCGCCTCGTAATCCGGGCCCTTGTCCTTCAGCGTCACGATGGGCACCGGCGTGTCGGCCACGTCATGGCCCAGCCCGCGCAGCCCGTCGCGCATTCGCCTGACGTTCGCGCCCAGCCGCGCCCGGATCGTCGGATCCGCCTTCAGCATCCGCATTGCCGCCAGCCCTGCGGCAGCGGCAGCCGGCGGCGGCATCGACGCCCCCCGCATGATCAGCGCGCGGTCCCTGATGCGGTCGCGCAGGACGTCATCGCCGGGAATGATCCCGCCCAGCCCGCCGAACGCCTTGGACAATGTCCCCGCCACGTGGCTGCGCGGCCCTTCGGCCCCGAAATGTTCCAGCGCGCCGCGCCCATTGGCGCCCATGACCCCCACGCCATGGCTGTCATCGACGATCAGCCTGCCGTCCGGATACCGGTCCAGGATCGCCCGGTAGGCGTCCAGCGGCGCCAGATCCCCGCTGGACGGGAACACGCCGTCGGTCACCACCACCGGCCTTTGTCCGGGGGCCAGGGCGGTCAGCGCGTCCTCCAGCCCCGAGGGATCCATATGCGCAAACGTCACCACCTTCGCGCCCAGCGTCGGCAGGGCATCGCGGATGCTGTAATGGGTCGCGTCGTCCATCAGCAGCAGGTCGTCGGGCTCGCAGACCCCCTGCAGCAGGGCCATCGGACCGGAATAGCCCGAGACCATGTAGGTCACGTGCTCGGCCGAGAACCAGTCGCGCAATGCTTCCTGCAGGTCGGCGTAGACCTGCATCGCCGCCAGCGTCCCGGGCCCCATCCCGAACCGCCGCGTGGCGTCGCAGGCGGCCTCGATCACCTGCGCGCGTCCGTGCATCACGTAATAGCTGGTCCCGCAAAAGTAATCGACCTCGCGCCCGTCGACCCGCATCCGCGCGCCGATCGGGCCTTCCATGGTCATGATCGCGGCCATCTCAGCCCCGACGTTGCAGGAACATCGGCCCGACGCGGATGCCCTTGCGCCCTTCGTCATCCACCGCACCCAGTTCCAGCACCTCTTCCTCGTACAGCAACCCGTGCATGCGGAACCGGTCCTTGTCGATGGGCTCGCAGGAATGGGTGCAGAAATATTCGATCAGGCACAACAGCTTGCCATGGCGAAAGCTCAGGTAGGTCACGTTGAAATCCGGCCCGTATTCGCCCAGGTGCGGCGCGATCTCGGGCGGCGGCGCGTCGTCGGGCAGGTCCGTCGTGAGCGTCCAGTCGGTGTCCTTCCAGCGCAACTTGCCCGGTTCCGGAAAGCTCAGATCCAGGTGAGGGTAATCGGCCCCCTTGCCATAGATCCGCCCGTCGATGACGAAATCCTTGCCGCCCTTGGGCCGGATCTGCAGCGGCACGCCGTCGCCCATCAGGTACAGCTTGCCGTCCTGCGCCTTGACCTCGACCACCTCGCCACTTGCTGCGTCCAGGTAATTCCCCGGCAGTTCGGCGAACTGGTCTTCGGTGATCGGCGCGGGGCGTTGGTTGCGCGACGGCGCTTTGCCCATCTTGCGTTCCGCCAGCGCCACGCGCAGCCCCTCGGCGCCCAGCCGCTTGGTGATCTGGTTGGCGAAATCCAGCGTCGCGAAGATCAGCACGCCGATGCCCGCCGAGGGGATCAGCGACATCTCGGACGCATATCCGTAAACCGCCCCGCCATGGCCCACCGTCGTCCAGCCGTCCATCACGCCCACCCCGTAGCACAGCCCATAGCCGTTGATCACCTTGCCATGCGCCTTCCGCTCGCCGACCGGCGTCCACATCTCGCGCAGCGATGCGGGCGAAACCACCGGCGTGCCATCCGGCGCGAACCCGCCGCGCAGCAGGCATTGGGCATAAGCGCCCATGTCTCCGGTGGTGGAAAAGATGTTGCCCGCGGGCGATCCGCCCAGATCGAAGACCGGCGCCGGGCTGTCGCCTTCGATGGTCCACATGTCCGCCGGGGCCAGCCTTTCGCGGATGCCCGGGGCCATGCCGGATGAGGTCTGCGTCATCCCCAAGGGCGTCAGGATATGGCGCTGCACGTAATCGGAATAGCTGAGCTTGCTGACCTTCTCGATCACCATCCCCACCACCGCGATCCCGGCGTTGGAATAATGCATGATCCCCGCGCTCGGGTCCTGCTTCAGCGTGGTCTGCGCCAGCTCGGCCACCGTTTCCTCCAGCGGCGGGCGGTGGGCATCAAGGTAATGGCCGCTTTTCGGTTCGCGGACCAGACCGGCGGTATGGCTCATCAGCTTTCGCAGGGTGATGTTGGACCCGAACGGCCCGCTTTCCCGCCCCGCAAACGGGTTCGTGGGCGTGAAGCCCGGTAGGTAGGTGGTGATGTCGGCGTCGATATCCACCTTGCCCTGTTCCACCAGCTGCATGATCGCCATGGACGTGAAGGTCTTGGTGATCGACCCGATGCGGAAACAGGTGTCGTCGGCCATCGGGAAGGATCGGTCGGACCGCTGGATATGCCCCTGCGCCAGCAGCCCGTCGCGGTCGACCAGCGCGTAGGAAATGGACGGGATCGCCTTGTCCTCGACCTCGTAGGCGATGAGGTCCTGAAAGAGGCCTTTCGCCTCGGTGGAAAGTGACATTGCTAGGGTCCTTCAGACTTGATGGCGCGGGTCCAGGACATCGCGCAGCGCATCGCCCACGAGGTTCCAGGCCAGAACGAAGAGAAAGATTGCCGCCCCCGGGAAGGCCAGCGTGTACCAGAACTGGAACGGGTTGCCGGCCTGGCCGACAATCCAGTTGCGGGAATAGGCGATGAAGTTGCCCCAGTCGGCATAGCCTTCCTCGGTCCCCACCCCCAGGAACGACAGGGCCGAGGCCGACAGAACCATGGACCCCGTCGCCATGCTGGCCATCACCAGCACCGGGAAGAAGGCGTTGGGCAGGATGTGCAGCACGATCAGCCGCAGGTCGGATGCGCCATAGGCGCGGGCGGCCGAGACGTAATCCATCTCGCGGATCCTCAGGATCTCGGACCGCACCACGCGCGCGTAACCCATCCATCCGAACGCGGTCAGCGCGATGATGATCGGCACCAGCCCCTTGCCGAGAATGACGCTCAGCACCAGCGCCGCGATCAGGAAGGGCACGGCCAGAAAGACATCCACCAGCCGCATCAGCACCTCGTCGACGATCCCGCCGTAATAGGCCGCCACCGCGCCGATGGCCGTGCCGATCAGCGCGGAAATGGCCACCACGCCGAGGCCAATCTTGAACGCCGTCCGGGTGCCCCAGACCACGGCGTAATAGATGTCGTACTGGCCCTGCGTCGTGCCGAACAGCGCGTCGGGCGACGGCGGCTGCGGCGTCGCCCAGAACCCGGCGCGGGGCGTGTCATAGGCGGTGATCTGGAAATCGGTCGGCGGGGCCAGCAGGGGCGCGAACACCGCCACCAGCACGAAGGCAAGCAGCAACAGCAGACCGAACAGCGACATCGGGTTCGCCAGCAGGTAACGCAGCACTCTCATCGTGTCTTCACCCGCGGATCAAGCATCGGATAGATCAGGTCGACGATCAGGTTCAGCACCACCAGCACCAGCGCGAAGTAGATCGCAAACCCCAGAACGGCGGGAAAATCCAGCCCCGCCGCGGACTTGGCCGCGAACTGCCCCAGCCCGGGGAAGTCGAATATCGTCTCGGTGATCACAACGCCGCCCATCATGTAGGCCAGTTCCATCCCCGCGATGGTCACCACCGGCAGCAAAGCATTCCGCCTTGCATGGCGCAGGTCCACCACCTTGCGCGGCATCCCCTTGGCCCGCGCGGTGCGCACGTAATCCTGTTTCAGCGTCTCCAGCATCGAGGTCCGCATCACCCGCGTGATGCTGGCCACGTTCACGTACATCAGCGTGACAACCGGCGCGATCAGGTGGCGCATCGCATCCCAGAACACGGCCAGGTTCCCGTTCAGCAGCGCATCCACCGTATTGGCCCCGGTATAGCGGGTGAACCCGCCGCCATTGACCTCGGTCAGCGCCCATTGGCTCAGCCGTCCGGGCGGGAACCAGTCCAGCGTGGAATAGAAGATCAGCAGCATCATCAACCCGAAGACATAGGTCGGGAAGGACCAGCCGAGGATGGCGAAGATCCGGATCGCGTGATCCTGCCACTTGTTGTGATGGATCCCCGCGCGCGAGCCCAGCCAGATCGCCAGCAGCAGCCCCGGCACGAAGGCCAGGATCACCAGCTCCATCGTCGCGGGAAACAGGGAAGACAGCGCCTGCGCCACCGGCTGGCGCGCGGTCTCGGACCAGCCCAGGTTGCCGTGCAGGATATTCCCGATCCAGCGCGAATATTGCGCCAGGAACGGATCATCCAGCCCGTATTCCTGGATCATCATGCGGATGCTGTCCTGCCCGCCCTTCAGGTAATCGTCCGACGGCGCATAGGCGGCCAGTCTCTGGGTCGGGCTTAGCGACATCTGCAGGCCGAAGATCATCAGGGACAGGGCGAAAAGCACGACGGGCAGCATCAACAGCCGCCTCAGGGCATAGGTCAACATCGCAGGGCCGGGTCCATTCGGGGAAAGTCAGGGATGCGCCGGGCAGGGGGACCCGCCCGGCGCAAGCGGTCAGTCGGCCTTGGTGATCGGATAGAAATCCCAGGCGCCATAGGTGATCATGTTGTGGACATAGCCGTCGATATTGTCGCGCACGACGATGTAACCGAACTCCTCGTACAGGAAGATCGTCGTGGCATAATCATGCGACATCTCCTGCAGCTTGGCATAGATCGGCTCGCGCACGTCCGGGTCCGACGATGCCCAGGCCTCGTCCAGCAGCGGCTGGAACTTTTCGGCCATCAGGTCGCGATACCCCTGGCCCGAGAAGCCCCCGACCAGGCCCGTCGGCGACAGGTAATAGGTGGCGGCGCCCAGCGGGCCGCCCGGGTCGGAATAATCGGGGCCCCAACCCATGTACATCAGCGGCGCGGCGGGCTTTTCCCGGTTGTTGCGCAGCGCCGACAGCGACGAGGGCGGCAGCGACTGGATCTTCAGCTTGAACTTGGGATTGATCCGCTGCAGCCCCTGCTGAAGGATCGACAGCGCGGCAATGCCGTTGGTCGCCCCCTCCTGCACATAGGCGGTCATCTCGAACCCCACGTCCCAGAGCTTGCCGTCATAGGCCGCCTTGAAATGCTCGGCCGCCTTCTCGGGATCCCATTCGTAGACGGGCGAATCCTCGCGGTAGCCCATGATCCCGCGCACGGTGGGCCCGCGCGATTGCACCGTCCGGCCCAGCAGAACCTGGTCCAGCAGGATGTCGTAGTTCATCGCATAGCTGAAGCCCTGCCGCACATCCAGATCGCCGAAGAAATCCGGCGGGATCCCCTTGCCGTCCAGCTGGCCCGACCCGATCGCCGGGTTGTCGACCTCGTCCAGCGGCCAGAAGAAGAACAGCCCGCGCCCGAACACCTTGGGCAGGCTGTCGATCACCTTCACCCCGTCGGTCGCGGCCATCTCGTCCAGGAATTCCACCGGGGTTTCCGCGAAATCCGCGTCGCCGTTGATCAGCTGCAGCCGCCGCGTGGTCCATTCCGGCACGGTCCGGATCACCACCCGTTCCAGCGACGCCGGCTTGTCCCAATACCCTTCGAACCGCTTCAGCGTGATGCGCCGGTCGGTCTTGTCCCAGTCTTCCAGCATGAAGGGACCGGACCCGTTTTCCACGTCGAACAGCGCATCCTCGCTCAGCTCCGGGCGGTAGTAATCGTACCAGGTATCGCCATCGCCGTCCCAGCCGCCCACGTCCGCGGTCCATTCCGCATCGACGATCGACGTGCCGAAGGGCAGTGCCATGATGCCCAGCGTCGCCGGAAAGGACGACGGGATCGTCAGCGTCACGGTGTCCCCATCGACCACGATCTGCGACGCCAGCGCGTCATAGACCTCGCGCAGCGCCTCGGGGCTGGCGTTGGCGATGTCGTCCACCCCGGCCACGTCCTTCACCCAGGCGGTGATCGACGTGTACTGCCCCGCCGTCACCACCTCGGTGATCGCGTTCGACATCCAGCTTTGGCCCATCAGCATCGCGCGCAGCAGCGAATACCTGACGTCCTCGGCGGTGATCTCGCCATAGCCCGGTTCGATCGCCGCCTTCTCGTCGTCGCTCAGCTCGTCGTAGAATTTCCACGCGATCGCGCCGTCGGCGCCTTTGACGCCCACCTTGTGCGTGTGCACGTCGGCGCGGATCGGAAAGCTGTAGCTGACCGACCCGTCATCGTTCTGGACGATCAGCCCGTTGTCCAGCGACGGCACCTCGGTCGACAGCGCCGGCACGAATTCGGAAATCTCCGAGCCCTTGAAGTTCAGCAGCCGGTTGTAGACGTTCAGCACCCCGTAGGAACTGGGCGTGTCGGCGATATAGGCAGGGTCGAACGACTGGACATCGCTTGACCACAGAAAGACGAAGGTCCCGGGGTTCTTTGTCTCGGCCAGGGCGGGCGCGGCCGCCAGTCCCAGACAAAGGCCCAGCGACGTGACGAGGGCACGTTTCATGGCATTCCCTGTTGCTGTTTTTTCGCTTGTGCAGCGAAGGATGAAACGGCGCTTGCCGGGCTGTCCAATGCTAAGATAGGGATTGATATGCAAAAAACGCATGAGGTTTGGCGTGGAACTGGATTGGCTGGAGGATTTCATCGAGTTCATCGCGACGCGAAATTTCTCCACCGCCGCCGCGTCGCGCAACATTTCGCAATCCGCCTTCAGCCGCAGGATCAAGGCGCTTGAGGCTTGGCTGGGCGCCGACCTGATCGACCGCAGCACCTATCCCGCGCGCCTGACGGGGGCCGGAAACCTCTTTGTTCCACGGGCCGAAGAACTGGTGCGCACCATGTACCAGGTCCGGTCCGAATGCCGGAACCTGTCGGGTGTCGATGTCTCGCCGCTGTCGTTTTCGGCGTTGCACACGCTGGCGATCTACTTCTTCCCGCGCTGGCTGCACGGGTTGTCGCAATCGCCCGAACCCGTCCATTGCACCATGCAGGCGGGCGATTTTCTCGACTCCATCGAACAGCTTACTGCCCGGAAATGCGACTTTGCGCTGGTCTATGACCACCCCGGCAGCCTGCCTGTCCTGCAATCCGGCCCGTTCGAGTCGGTGCAGGTGGGCACCGACCGTCTGATCCTGGTCAGCGGCTGCGACGGGGACGGCAAACCGCTTTATTCCGTGGACGAAGACGACATCGCCACGCCCATCCCCTACCTCGCCTATGCCTGGAGCGACGGCTATCTTGGCAAGCTGATCAGCCTGATCCAGTCGCGCCGCTCGCCCGAACTGCCGCTGTCGACGGTCTACCAATCCTCGCTGGCCGAGGCGATCAAGCAGATGGCCATCGTCGGCAACGGCATCGCCTGGCTGCCCCAGATCTGCGTGCGCGACGCGCTGGCCAATGGCGAACTGGTCCAGATCGGCGGCACCCAGATGACGATGGAAATCCAGATCCGCCTGTTCCGCCGGTCCGGCCGGCAAAGCCCGGCGGTCGAAGCCTTCTGGCGCCACCTGGTCGCGGCCAGGGGCGACCGGCAGGGCAGCGTGCCGATTCGCCCCTGAACGGGCCGCGAACCGGGTGGGCGGCGCTCAGGAATTGGGCAATCGTTGTTCCGGTCTGCGGAAAATTGCATCCTCATGCGTAATGCGCATAGTCTTCTCCATTTTTCACGCCACACCGCCTTTGGGCGCACCGGGCACGGCAGATCCCCAAGCCGGGGCGCCCCCAGCGCGACAGGTTCGGCCCGCTGTGCCCAAGGCATCGCCACAACGGCGCACCAGCTGCCCGGTTGACAGCTCCGGGCCCCCCGTGCCTGCATTCGCACAAACACTCTGCACCACGGGATGCCCGACGTGACCGACCCCCTTCATGACATGGACACCGACCCCGACGTGATCCTTTCGGTCGAAGACCTGCGGGTCAGTTTCGGGCTGACCCGCACCACCCGGCTGGACGCCGTGCGCGGCGTGACCTTCCAGATCCGGCGGGGCGAGACGCTGGCGCTGGTCGGCGAATCCGGGTCCGGCAAATCGGTGACCGCGATGACCGTGATGCGCCTGACCGAACACGACGGCGCACGCATCGACGGCGGCCGCGTCCGCATGCGGATGAAATCCGGCCAGGTCCGGGACCTCGCCACGCTCTCGGACACCCAGGTCGAGGACCTGCGCGGCTCCGAGATTTCCATCGTCTTCCAGGACCCGATGTCGTCGCTCAACCCCGTCTTCCGCGTCGGCGACCAGATCGCCGAAGGCATCGTGCGCCACCAGGGCAAGACCCGCACGCAGGCCGACGCCATCGCGCTGTCGATGCTGAAACTCGTCCGCGTGCCCGATGCCGAACGCCGCATGCGCCAGTACCCGCACCAGCTGTCGGGCGGCATGCGCCAGCGCGTGATGATCGCCATGGCGCTGGCTTGCCGCCCCTCGCTGATGATCCTCGACGAACCGACCACCGCGCTGGACGTCACCATCCAGGCGCAGATCCTTGACCTGGTGCGCAACCTGCAGGCCGAAATCGGCATGTCGGCGCTGTTCATCACCCACGACATGGGTGTCGTTGCCGAAATCGCCGACCGCGTCTGTGTGATGTACAAGGGCGAGATCATCGAAAGCGGCTCGGTCTACGACATCTTCGCCAACCCGCAGCACGGCTATACCCAGTCCCTCATCGCCGCCGTTCCGCGCCTGGGGTCCATGGCCCACACCGACCAGCCCGAGAAATTCCCGCTGCTCACCTATGCGCCCGAGGGAGACGCCGCATGACCGCCCCGGCCAAGGAAACCGAAACCGGCCGCCCCCTGGTCGAGGTCCGCGACCTTGTCACCCGCTACGATCTGAAATCCGGCCTGTTCGGCAAGGTCGCCGGCCGGGTCCACGCGGTCGAAGGCGTGACCTTCGACATCGCCCCCGGCGAAACGCTGGCGCTGGTGGGGGAATCCGGCTGCGGCAAGTCCACCGTGGCCCGCAGCCTGATGCAGCTGGAAAAGATCACCGCCGGGTCGATCCGTTACGATGGCGTCGAACTGGTCGGCGCCGACCGCAAGACCGTCCTGCAGTTCCGGCGCGAGGTTCAGATGGTCTTTCAGGACCCGTTTTCGTCGCTGAACCCCCGCATGACGATCGGGCGCGCCATGATGGACCCGATGCGCGTGCATGGCCTTGGCAAGCCCGCCGACCTGCGCGCCCGCGCCGCCGACCTGCTGGAACGGGTCGGCCTGTCCGGCGACCACCTCGACAGGTTCCCGCATGCCTTTTCCGGCGGCCAGCGTCAGCGGATCTGCATCGCGCGCGCCCTGTCGCTGGACCCGCGCCTGATCATCGCCGACGAAGCCGTGGCCTCGCTGGATGTCACGATCCAGGCGCAGGTGATCAACCTGCTGATCGACTTGCAGCGCGACCTTGGCATATCGATCCTGTTCATCAGCCACGACATGGCCGTTGTCGAACGCATGGCCCACCGCGTCGCCGTCATGTACCTGGGCGAGATCGTGGAAATCGGCGATCGCCGGTCGGTGTTCACCAACCCCCAGCACCCCTATACGCGCAAGCTGTTGTCGACCATTCCCATCGCCGACCCCACGCGCCGCCCCAAGGATCGGATGCTGATGACCGAAGAAATCCCATCCGCCGTGCGCCCCCCCGATTTCGTGCCGGTCAAACGCCCGATGCACCAGGTCGGGCCCACCCACATGGTGCGCGAAAGCGCCTGAGGGATCAGAACCCGCTTAGCCGTTGGATCACCCAGAACGCCGCCAGGCTGCCGATCCCGTAACTCGCCACGCGCGACAGCGCCGGGCCGTGCGCCGCCAGCACCGGAACCAGCCGCCGGGCAAGATAGCCGAAGGCCAGGCAGGCCGCGATGAACATCACCTGACCCAGCTCCACGCCGACGTTGAATGAAAACAGCGCCAGCGGGATGTCCCCCCGCGGCAGCCCGATGTCACGCAGGGCACCCGCAAAGCCCAGCCCGTGGATCAACCCGAACCCAAAGGACACCAGCGCCGGATAGCGCATCGCCAGCGGATCGCGGCGATCCGGCGGCAGGGCCAGTTCCCAGGCCAGGAACACGATCGACAGCGCGATCACCACTTCGACCGGGGCAGGGGGCAGGCGCAGCCAGCCCATCGTCGCGGCGGCCAGCGTGATGCTGTGCGCCAGCGTGAAGGCGGTGATCGTCCACAGCAGCCGGCGCGGATCGCGGATCAGCAACAGCAGCGCCAGCACGAACATCAGGTGATCGGCCCCTTCCAGGATATGCACCACCCCCAGCGATACATACGCCCCCAGCACCCCCAAGGGGCCGGGATTGTCGGGCAACGCCACCTCGGGTGCACCCGGTGTCAGCCGCAGGCCCTGGCCGTCGCCCGGCTCCAGCTCATAGCGCAGCAGCGTGTCGGTCCCGGTGCGCTCAAGCCCCTCGATCCGCACCACCCCGCCGGCCAGCCCGGCAGGGCACAGGGCCTCGAACGTCGTGCTCCAGCCGCGCCCGTCAAAGACCGGCGGCGGCGGCACATAGGAACACCCCTCGGGCAGGCGCGGCGTCAGCGCCATCGGTTGCCCGACCACGTCCGGCACCCGCCAGATCACGCGCCAGCGGTCATCGCCCATCGCCGTCAGCTCTAGGTAGGCCGGGTCCAGAGCATGGGCGCGGGCCAGCGCCGGGCACAGCGCCAGCAGCGCCGCCAGAAGCAGGATCAGCCGTTTCACGGTTGCAGCACATCCGCAAGCGGGGGTTGATCGACGCTGAACCGCGACATGAGCCTGTCGATGTATTCCTCGCGCAGCGTCCGCGCCTGATCGGCGCGCCAGTCGGCGATGACGCGGTCTCGGATCTGGTTCAGGGGCGGCAGCGCCGGGGCCGCGCGGGCTTCGACCCGCACAAGGTGGCGGCCATAGGCGCTGTCGACCGGGCCGGCCCATGCGCCTTCGGGCAAGGTGGTCAGCGCCGCGCCGAAACCCGCGCCAAAGACCCGGTCCGCCGCGCCCCCGGCCATCCCGTCCAGGCGCCCCGGCAACAGCGTCGCCTGGCCCAGCTGCGCCGGATCCGCCCCGCCCGCCAGCGCCTGCAACAGCGCGTCCACGGCGGCGTCATCAGCCCCGTCGGGCAACAGCACCTGGGCAAAGCTCACCTCTGCGGGCCGCTCGTACAGGTCTGAATTGTCATCGTAATATTCCGCGATGGTCGCCTCGTCCGGGACCAGGCCGGCCACCGGCGCTTCGGCCAGGAACAGCATCTTCTGGCGCAACCGGGCGCGCACGATGGCATCCCCCTGGTCCAGCCCCAGCGTCCTGGCCTCGCGCACCAGCGCCTCTTCCACGATCCAGTCCTGCATCAGCCCGTCCAGCTCCTCCAGGCTGGGCAGGCGTCCCCAGGTGTCGACAAAGCCCTGCGCCAGCCGGTCGGCCTCATCCAGGCTCAGCACGATCCGGTCCTCGGGCACCGCCGCCTGCGGCGGGTTCATCGCGCCATAGGCCACGAAGATCAGCCCGCCCAGCCCAAGGAAATGCACCAGCGGGGACCGCACAACCGCGCGAAGCAGCGTCATGTCACCCCGCCGGCCCGTACCAGATGGGCGAGGTATAGGCCCGTTCGGTCACGATCATGGTCGCATCGTCGGGAAAGGCCGCGTCCTCGAAATAGACCGCGTCATAGGCTGTCCAGCGCGGCGTCGGGATCTCGATCACCCGCGCATAATAGAACGCCTTCAGCCCCGGATCGAAATCCGGATCGCTCCAGACGGTGATCAGTTCCGGCGCGCCGATCGTGTTGGTCCAGGTCGCGGTCGTCAGATCGACGGTGCTGCCCACCTCCGCCAGCTTGCCCTCGCTGTCCGGTTCCCGATCCCCCGACCAGGCCACGTCGTAAACCTTTTCCTGCAGAGCACCGTCGCCATCCACCCAGCCCTTGACGATCTGGATCCGGTCCAGGTTCCCCGACAGCGGATCCTTCAGCGCCGCGACCAGGAAGCTGGGGCCGCCCGCCCCCTCCGGCGCCGGCGGCAGGTCGCCGCCCATCGGCACGCCCTTGCCATAGCCGATCGCGCCCGGATTGCGCCCCAGCGCATCCTCGGCCACGAAATCCCAGCCCCCGAAGAACCGCACGAACATGCGCGGCCCGGTGGTGCCATAGACCTCCTTGCGCTTCATCGCGTCCCAGATCGACGCCCGCGTGTTTTCTTCTGCCCAGACCGCCGTCAGCCCCGATGCGCCCAGCTGCCAGTCCTTCACCGTGCGCCCCTCGAAGTCAAAGGCATTGCCCGTCGACCGCTCCGGCCCCGGTTCGCTGGTCGGGAACTTGCCGAAGAAATTGTTCTCCTCGGCCGACGAAATCCCCGTGTGATCGTCCGTCGACCCCAGCAGCCCGAACTTGAACGGGTTCACCCCGAATTCATCCTCCAGCTTCAGCCCCCGCTTCAGCGCCTCGCGGGCATATTCGTACTGGATCATGCCGGGTTCCTTGGGCACCACGTTCAGGTTGCCCTTGTCCCAGATCTCGAAATTGGCGAATTCGTCCTGCGGCGCCAGCGACGGATGCTGCTCCGACGTGCCCTTGGACTGGGTGATCTCGTACAGCGGTTCCCACCGGGCGCGGGCGGCGGCCCATTGCGCGTCAATCGGGTTTCCATCCGGCGTCTCGATGGAAAACATCAGCCCGTTGGACAGGTTGCCGTTGTGCGGGATCGCCAGAAGCCGCCCGCCGGTCTTGTCCTCGTAGCCCGCCATCCAGTCCCACAGCTCGCGCGGCAGTTCCGTGTCGAACGTGGTCAGCGGGCGCACCTGGTCGGCCAGCGCCTTGCCGTCGCGATAGATGACATTGCGGTGCAGGTTGTTGCCGCCGCCATAATTCGACGTCCATTCATAGCCGATCAGCGCGGTGAACCGGCCCGGATCGTTATGGCTTTCGACGATCCCGGTCATCGTCTGCCACATGTCCATCTGGGTGCCGGGGTCGGTCATCGCGGGCGGGATCTTGCCCTCGCCCTGCAGGGTGATCATCTCCATCACCACCGCCGACGCGGCGTCGCCCCCCTGTTTCATCCCGTCGTGCCAGCGTTTCAGGATCGGGTCCGCCATCAGCGCGGGATCGCCTTCGTAGATGTTGGCCACGACGCCAAGCGCGTCGGAATGATCGGCCACCACCATCCAGTCATAGGGCCGCGACAGCCGGACCGGTTGCCCGGTGCTTGACGTGATCTCGCCGCCTTCGGCATATTTCAGCGCCTCGTCCGGCCCCACCCGCGTGCCGCCGGCAAAGGCGTCCGGGGACCACGACGTATGCAGGTGCTGTTCCCCCCACAGCGGGCGCGACGGAAAGGACCGGCCCGCGTAGGGCGAATAGCCCGGCTGATTGAAGAACCGTTCGATCCGGGCCGGGTCGATCGTTCCGGCATCGGTGGTGACCTGGGCGGCGACGGGCATGGCAAGAAGCGCGGTGCCGGCGGCGATAAGGGCGCGAAGGGGCATGGTCTGTCCAACTCGTTGAAGCACTGGCGCCAGCCTAACACGAGCGGTCGCGATTTCCATCCGGCGGTTCGATCATCGCGGATCCCAAGCCTGTCCCGCGGGGCGGTGAATACCCGCATTCCCCGCGCTGGTCCGACGCGCCCAAAGGGCCATCACCCCGGTCGTCGCAACCGGAACCGGCCAATGCGCAACAGGCGGAAAATCTCGGAACGCCAAGGCGTTGACCCGGCAAATCCCGCTCCATACGGTGCCGCCGGCACATTGGTGCGAAAAATGGAGTTATCGGATTTTCAATGACGACCATCAACGTGAATTCGGTTTCGGATCATTCGGGAACCTCCGGTGACGATCTCTTTGTCATCAATGCGATTTCGTCGGGATATCCGACGGCCACGCTGAATGGAGGCGGAGGGACCGATACGCTCGATGCGTCGAATGTCTTCGTCGGGTACTCGACGATGTACTTTCAGGATACCGAGGTGAACGGCGTGGCCGGTTTTTCGTTCGGGGATTACGAGGCGACCAGTTTCGAGGTGATCTACGGCAGCGCCACATCGAACAATTGGTTCTTGGTTCAATACGTCGATTGCGCGGTCACCTTGCATGGGGGCAGTGGTGACGACTGGTTCGCAGCCTCGTTTGGACCAACCGGCAGCCGAACTGCCGATACCTTTTATGGTTATGGCGGGAATGATGAATTCGATGTGCGGCCACTGGACAAGGCCTACGGTGGAAGCGGAAATGACACATTTGATTTGTATGCAACATCCGAAGACGTAACCGGCTCCATTGCCGACGGTGGATCCGGCATAGACACGCTCGACCTGTCCTTCGGCTGGACGGTCGATCTTCGGGACGAATATGCCGACAGCGTCTTCGCGGGATCCGACGACCGCTATACCGTCCTGAACATTGAAAACGTGACCGTCTACGCTTGGCGCAGCTACGAAACCCAGGTCTGGGGCACCTCCGGCGCCAACGTATTCAGCGTGAACAGCGATTTCGACGACGGCTCTGTCGGCGTCTATTTCGACGGTCGCGGCGGCAATGATACCCTCACCGGCAGCGCCGGCGCGGACACCCTGATCGGCGGCAACGGCAATGACCTGATCGACGGCAGGAAAGGCATCGACGACGCCTTTGGCGGTGCCGGGGATGACACGATCCTTGTCAACAGCCTGAACGACATCGCCGATGGCGGCGCGGGGACCGACACGCTGGATGCCTCGGGTGTCAGGCAGGACCTGTTCCTCAATATGCCCAGTGCCACCAGCAACTTCACCGGCTTCGAAATCGTCCTTGGCGGCAGTGGCGACGACAAGATCCGGGGCACCAACGGATCGGTCACCATTGACGGCGGCGCGGGCAACGACAACCTGCGTGGTCGGCCCGGCGACGATATCCTGCGCGGCGGCACCGGCGACGACGCCATTCGCGGTGATGGCGGCAGCGATACGATCGACGGTGGCGACGGCGACGACGAACTGTTCGGCAACAACGGCGCGGACACGATCATCGGCGGCGCGGGCAGTGACCGGATCGAAGGCGGCACCGGGCAGGACACCCTGACCGGTGGCGCGGATGCCGACCGGTTCGTCTTTGCCGGTGCCTGGCAGCGCGACACCATCACGGATTTCGAACAGGGGCTCGACCGGATCGTGCTGCGCGATCTGCGCGACGTGAACGGTGGCGATGCGGTGGGCTTCGATCAGCTTCTGGTGCAGCAGGTCGGCGCTCTGGTGCGGATCGGCCTGGACCTGGATCGCGACGGGGTCGAGGACAAGCTCGACCTGGGCGGTGCGGGCGACCTGTCCTATGCCCGGATCGATATCCTCAACAGCACGGTCGCTGATTTCTCGGGCGCCGATTTCATCTTCTGATCCCGCATGAAAAAGGCGCGCGGAGCCTTCCCCCGCGCGCCTTCCCCATCGGTTCGACGACGTCCAGATCCTAACAGAAGGTAAAACCGCCTCTGTAAGCCCTTGATTCATATGGGCTGCGACATGTCCCACGCGTGGGACATGCCGTGGGACGATGCCTGTCAGATCAATTGTCCGACCCCCTTCGCGCGGCCCCCAGCGCCCTGAGCGAATCCGGCCCGGGCGCGCTTTCCTGCACGGCGGAAAACACCTGCATCGCCGCGGCCCGTTCGCCCAGGTTGTGATAGGACCAGCCCTGCAGCATCAACTGCCCCCGGCTCAGCGGCCCGACCGAGGCCTTGTATTCATCCAGGTACTGCAGCGTCTGACGATACTGGCCCTTCTGGAACGCCTCGTTCGCCTGCGCGCCCAGCAGCGCCTTGTTCACCACCTTGCTCTGCCCGCTGGTCAGCGGCGCCGACTTCACCACCCGCTCCGCCGCGCCCGGCTTGCCGGCGGCGATCAGGACCAGGCTCTGGCCGTATTTCGCCTCGCGCGCCTGGCTCGCGTTGCCCTTCGCCTCGGCCGCCGAAAACGCCTTGGTCGCGGCATCGTACTGGCCCAGGTTATGCGCGCACCAGCCCCGCTGCAGTTCCGCCGCGGCCGAACTCTGCCCCGACAGCGCCGAAAGGCAGCCCGCGAAATCCTCGCGCTTGGCCAGCGCGGCGGCGCGGGCGACGGGCCCGGTGGGTGCCGCTGGGGCCGGGGCGGGGGTGCCGGCCTTGGCCGGCGGGCCCATCAATTCGTCCTTCAGGGCGGCCAGTGTCTGGGCATAGGCCGGATGAATCTGGCCCGCGGTGTCGAAAAGCGCGCTCATCTGGTCCTTGTCGGCATGGGCGCTGGCCTTCTGCAGCGTGGTCACGACGATGGCTTCGGACGGGCAGGTGGCCAGCACGCTCTGGTAGATCCCAAGCGCGGCGGCCGGCCCGTTGACCGTCCCGGCCAGTTCCGCCAGCCGCCAGGGGTTGTTGATCCGTCCGCAGGCCATCAGCTCCGGCGTGGCTTGGGCGATTTCAAGCACGGTGCCCAGGTCCTGGGCGTCAAATGCGGTGTCCAGCCGGGCCTGGCCTTCGCGTTCGGCAAGCACGTTCATCAGGTGCTGCGGCGGCGTCCATTCGGGCGCGGCGCGGCGGGTGGCGTCGATCGCGGCGCGGGCACCGGCGAAATCGTCGGCATTGATGCGGTCCCAGATCGGCGTCGTGTCGATTTCGGGACCGGCGGTCATCGCGGCGATGATCGCGTCGATATCGGTGCCGGGAAACAGCGTCGTCAGACGGCGCGTTTCGGCGGCGGCGGCCTCGGTATCGCCGGCCGTCACGAAGTACCGCAGCGCGGCCAGATCCTTGTCGGTCGGCGTATCCTGGGCGGTGGCCGGAATCGCCGCAAGAACAAGGGCTGAAACCGCCAGGCAGCGGGCGACATGTTTCAGGTACGTGTTACTACGGATCACAATCTGCACTCCAATTTGGTTTCCGCCGCGGCGACCAGCGCCAGCAGGTGAAGCGTGGAGGGATAATAGGCCTGCGCCACCTGGAAATCGGGCATGGCGACCGGTTCGGACCCCAGCGTGCTGGGCGTGCCGGAGGCGCATAGGCTGAGCGAGGCAAGCGCGTGATATCCCGGCGCGGCTGAGGTTTCGATGATCTTCCAGCTGTCCACATTGGTGACGACGGGCGTCTTGGCGGCCCCGGACGCGCGCTGGCTGAGCAGCGCCTCGCGGTAGAGCCGTGCCGCCTGCAGTACCGCAGAAGAATTGAACCGGCCCGACCAGATGTCGAAGAGGGGCGCGCGCATCGCTTCATAGCCGAAGACCGCCGGTCGGTCCGACGCGGCCCGGATTCCGTTCTGCCCGACCTCGATCCAGTCGGGCGGCAGGCTGTTTTCGCACAGCGCATCCAGGATCGCCGAGGACATGCGGGCGCAGGAGGCCAGGTGCGGCAACCCGTAGCGGGCCGCCAGCGCATCCAGCGCGCGCGGCATCGGGTAGGCGGTGTTCAGCACCACGCGGTCGTCGAAGCGGAACCCGTCGACGCCGGGCAGCAGCACCGGCCAGCCCGGACGATCGGGGAATTCGTAAAGGCACAGCCGGTCCAGGTCGGCGGCAATCGCGCGCGCGGCCGCGGCATGTTCGGGCGCGTTCCAGGTGTCGGCGGCGCTTGTCAGCGCCCAGGCGATGAACAGGTCGCCGTCGCTGGCATTGTTCATGTCCTCGACCTTGCCGCCATTGGCCGGATCCCAGCGCCAGGCGTGCAGCGCGTCATTCTCGCGGATGGCCAGGGTCTTGCGGGTCCAGGCGGCCATGGCCTCGAACCGGTCGCGGTCCCCCAGCGCCACGGCCAGCAACATGCCATAGCCCTGGCCCTCGGAATGGCTGACCCCGTCCTGCAGGTCGTCGATCACCCGGCCCGCCGGGTCGAAATGCTGGCTGATCCAGACCTGCCAGTATTCGTTCAGATCTTCGGGCCGGGCGGCGGCGCCGCGCGCGCCCAGACCCGTCAGGGCGGCGCCGCCCAGAAGGCCAAGCGCGCCGCGACGGTTGATGATTGCAGGGGGCGTCACTTCACGCGCTCCCGCGTTCGCAGCAGGCCAACGACCGCGATTGCCGCGGCAAGGGCCGCGAAGGCAAGGACGGCAAGCACGAAGATCTGCGGGCGAGCCGAGAAATAGCTGCCGATGATGGCGTGGATATTGCTTGGACGGATCCGTTCCCGCAGGACCGGCAGCCGCGACTGGTCGGCCCAGACGGACCAGCCGGTGCCGGGGCGCCAGACGGCGACATGGCCGTCCAGGCGGGCGTTTTCGGCCCGCGCCTCGGTTACGGCGGCCACGACGCTGGCAGGGGTCGCACGGGCGCCCATCACCAGGTAGGCGGTGTCGGGTTTCGTGGGATCAAGCTGCAGCATCATGGCGCCGTCTTCGGCCAGGCCATAGCGGTCGATATCGGTGCGCAGCCAGTTGCGCAGGTCCGCCGCTGGATCGTTGGCGAGCCGGGCGAACATGCTGGTCATCCCGTGAACCAGAGACGGGGGCAGCACCGACACGACGGTGGCAAGCGACGCCGACAGCGGTCCGGCGGACGCCCGGTCAAGCGGACCGGCATCGGCAGCGGCAGCAGAAGGCTTGGCCGAAGGCACGACGCCGCCGGACTTCGCCATCTCGAAGAGGCTGCCGGGCTGGGTCTGTTGGGCCGCGGGATCCTGAACCGGGGCAGAGGCCGGGGGCTGGACAACGCCGGCGCCCATCAGGCGGGCCAGGATCGCAGCCTCGCCGGTGAAATCGCCCAGGTCCAGCGCGGCCATGTGATCCGAGATCAGCACGCGCAGCAGGTTGTTCCGGTTCGCCGTGGACCCCGTGAAGGGCAGCGTGCTGGCCACCTGGCGGGCAAGGCTTTCCGCCTCGAGGCTGGCGCCGATGGTCAGTTCGGGCCAGGCCGCCACGTCGCCGGGGTTCAGGTGGCGCAGCACGGGGCCCAGGCCGGGGCGCACCATTGCCGGGGTTCTGGGGACGGTGATGGTGCTGGTGGGCGCGATCTCGGCGGCCAGGACGGTGGTCGCGGGGCAGGCCAGCCCGGTCTGCGCGCCGGGGCGGGCCACTTCGAAGCCCAGCGTGTTGATGCCGGCCTGCAGCAGGCCCGCGTCGAAGCGGACTTTCAGCCCGTGTTCGACAACGAAATCATTGGTGTCGAGCGGGATCGTCCGCACCGCCGTGCCATTGACCAGCAGCCGCATGACCGAGCCCTTGGACAGGCCGGCGACATGGGCATGATCCAGCGTGATCAGGGCCCGCCCGCCGGTCGCGGGGAAATAGGTGTCGGGCAGCGAGAAGCGGATCGTGTCGCGCCACAGGTGGCTCCGGACCTCGGCCCCGGCATAGCCGAGCTGGGCCAGGGTGGTGGTCTTGCCGGGAACGACGGCGACGGGGCCGGGCGCGGCATCCTGCACCAGGCCGACCAGCGACAGGTCCCCGACGGGGCTGGCGATCAGGCCGAGACCGTCGGGCGCGGTGTCCAGGCGCGGTTGCGGTCCGGTTGTGATGTGCAGGACCGGCGCGTCCAGCGGCGCGCGGCCGGGGCTTGCCACGGGCAGCGGGCCGCCGATGGCGCTGCGCAGGGCGGCCAGGGCCGTGTTGGCGGTGGCATCCGGGATGCCGTCGGCGTCCAGGACCAGCGGCTGGCCTTCGCCCAGAGCCACCGCGATGCGGGGCAGGGTGACGGCCAGGCTGTCGCCCGTGAAGGCGCCCGACGGCAGGTCGATGCCGGACATGCCCATGAAGACATCGGTCCACAGGTCATAAGTCGCATCGGCGCCGCAATGGATCCGGTGGGTCTGGGACAGCTCGAGCCGGACCTGGTTGCGCGCGGCCAGCGGCACGTAGGGCGGCAGGTCGAACCGCACCTCGCCGGCGCCGGCGATCTGGTCCAGCGGCATGGTTCCGATGGAAAAGCCGTTGACGAAAGCCTCGACCGAGGAGCGTTCGGGCAGGACATAGGCCGAAGTCTGCAGCGTGATGGCAAGTGTATCGGCGCGGGCGTCGGGCGGCAGCAGCAGGAGGAAGTCGGCGGCGGCCCGTTCGCCGGTCAGGCGCAGCGGTTCCTGTCCGGCGGCGCTGGCCGGCGACCGCAGGGGGCTGCGCAGCGTGGCATGGGCCAGTTGCGGCACGCTCGACACGCCGAGATCGGGCAGCGGGATCAGGCCGCCGGAGGGCGCGGGAGAGGGCGACGCCGTCAGCGCGTCAAGCGGGATGAGGGTCGCGTCGCCCGGCGCCGCGTCCGGCGCCGCATCCGGGGGGGTGTCCGAAGACGGGGTCGAAATGCCCGCCGCTTCAGCCATGGCCTCGATGCTGTCCGGACGCTCCTTGGGGCGGACTTCGTCGGTGACGTCAGCGGCATTGCCGGTGTCGGGGGTGGTCAGGCTGCCCAGGTCGGGCAGCGCGATGGTCTGGGCCTGGACCTGGCCGGGCAGGCCAAAGCCCTGCAGGCAAAGCGCAATGGCGATGGCGCCAAGGCCGGTGGGCACCGAAGGGACCTTCTGACGCGGTGTTTCCGGCTTTTCCTCGACCGGGCGGGACGGCGCGGCATAGCGTTGCGGCGCAAGGCTGGTGTTGGCAGTGGGAATGGTGGTCAGCTTGGTCGGCACATTGACGGGCGTCGGCCCCGAGGACAGGAAGGCCTGGTCCGCGATCGGGCGCGCTTCGTCCCAGATCTCGGTCTTCGGTTCGACCCGGCGCGAGCCGAGCAACGCGGAGGCCACGGCCACCGGGCCGCGCAGCGACAGGCCGATGGTCCAGAGCGTGCCGCGGAACAATCCGCGCGGCTGGCAGGACCGGTCGCGCAGATCGACCCAGCGGCTGCTGTCGCCGTGCAGCAGGGCGGCCAGCGCACGGTCGGCCGAGGCCACGCGGTCGGTGAAGAATTCAAGACCCACAAGCAGCTTGCCCTGGCGGGGGAACACATCGGTGATCCGCGCGGGGATGGCTGCTTCGACGCCGGTGACGCCGGTCAGCAGTTCCACCCGCATGTCGCGGCGCAGACCCAGCGCCGCGGACGGCGCGTCGATCATCACGCCGCCCCCGGTGCTGGAAATGTCGACGAAGCGGGCGGGGATCGCGGCTTCGGTGTCGCCGACCAGGCGCAGGCCGGCGTCGCCTTCGATCGGCACCCGGGGGGCGCCACGGCGCTGGCGGCTGTCGACCACGGCGCGCATGGCGGCGCCGGTCAGCAGCAGGTTCACGATGGCCCAGCCGCCCACCAGGGACAGCGCGGCGCGGTCGCCCGGCGCATGGATCCAGCGCCAGCCGGCCCAGGCGACGCCTGCCGCCAGGACCCCGAAGAGGATGATCAGGGGCCAGGCGATTTCGCTTACACGGGTGTTGGCGACGAATTCATCCTTGCTGGTCACGTTGAACCGGGCGCCGCGCGGCTTGATGAGCGTGCCGAAGACGGCCTTCATCAGGTAGGGCGACAGCGCGATTTCGAAGATCTCGGACTGGAAGGGCCAGCGGGTGCGGGCGAACATGGCGTTCTGCACCACCATCGACACGCCGATATAGGCCAGCATGTGGGCCAGCGCTTCGGCCCGGGTGGTGACGAAGAGTTCGACGTTGAAGAAGATGTAGACCAGCGGCGTCAGCAGCAGCGCCATGCGGGTGACCGGGAAGAACCAGAAGGACATCGAGTTCAGGTAGCTCAGCCGCTGGCGCAGGGTCAGGCCCTTGACGAACAGCGGGTTGCGCAGGCGGAACAGCTGGATCATGCCGGTGGCCCAGCGGCCCCGCTGCTTGACGAGCGAGGCGAAGGTTTCCGGCTGCAGGCCGGCGATCATGGCGCGGTTCAGGTAACGGCTGGTCCAGCCGCGGCCGTGCAGTTCCAGCGCGGTTTCGGCGTCTTCGGTGATGGTCTGTCCCGCGATGCCGCCCACTTCGTCCAGCGCCTTGCGCCGCAGCAGTGCGGCGGATCCGCAGAAAAACGCGCCGCCCCAGCGGTTCAGGCCTTCGTGCAGGGTGCCGTAGAACATCTCGTTCTCGGGCGGGCAGCCTTCGGGCATCATCAGGTTCCGCGCGATCGGATCGGCGTTCAGGAACATGTGCGGCGTCTGCAGCAGGAACAGCTTGGGCTCTTCCGCGAAATAGCCGACGGTGCGGGCCAGGAAATCGGGGGTGGGCGCGTGGTCGGCGTCGAAGATGGCGACCAGGTCGCCGTCCAGCTTGGCCATGGCGTCGTTCAGGTTGCCGGCCTTGGCGCCGGTATTGGCCGGGCGCGCCTGATAGATGACGCCCAGCCGTTCGCACAGCGCCGACAGCCGCCAGCGCCGTTCCCGCGCGGCGGCGGCCTTGGCCGGATCGGGGTCGTTGCAGCGCTGGTCGGTGCCGCCGTCATCGCACAGGACGACGCGCAGCTTGTCCTTGGGATAGTCGATCTGGCTGGCGGCGGCGAGCGTCACGGCCAGCATGTCGAAGGGTTCGTTCAGCGAGGGCACCAGGATGTCGACCTTGGGCAGGTCGGCCACCGCCTGCCGCGCCGGGCGATAGGGCTTCGACGGATCGGCCATCATGAAGCCGCCCAGCATGAAGATGACGATCATGTAGGTCTCGACGCCCAGCAGCGCCACGGCGGCGACAAAGGACACCGGATCGTCGAGGCTGGGCAGCGTTTCGGTCACCCGCCAGTACCAGTAGCGCGCCATCACCAACCCGGTCAGGATCAGCAGGAAGTTCCGGGCGGCCACGTTCTTGACAAAGGGCCGGGCGGCCAAGGCGACGAGCACGAGGCAGATCGCCAGGATGGTTTCGACCGCGGTCGTGGCCGGGATCGTGGCCACGAAGATCGCCCCGATCAGTGCCACGCACCACAGGATCGTCAGAAGGCGGGCACGTTTTGGAGCGGGAACAGACATTGGGTACCTTGGAACTTTAGTGACGGGACGTAAAAGCAAGTAACAGTTAACGTTAATATAGCGATAGGCGCAGAGGTGCGATCCCTTGATCCCATGCTGGACACTGGCATATCCGTTTGGGTAGGTTTCGCTATGCTTCGTGGCCTATCTCATTGATCTTTGCGGCCAAAAT
The DNA here is from genome assembly GCA_003217735.2 of Marinibacterium anthonyi. Lineage (GTDB taxonomy): Bacteria > Pseudomonadota > Alphaproteobacteria > Rhodobacterales > Rhodobacteraceae > Marinibacterium > Marinibacterium anthonyi. The sequence continues at coordinate 740,364 of CP031585.1, forward strand.
CGGGCAAAATTTTAGGCATTCGGTCACGTTTCCGAATTTGGTGAACTGGGCGTCACCGGGTGTTTCGAGTGCCTGAATGCTGCGCGGCTGCATGAACTGGGACTCAGGCGTTAACCTTGTCCGGCGATCATCGCGCAGGGGGCGCAGGGGGCGCGGTGCCGGGCGCCCGGGGCCGGAGAACCCCTGAATCACATGCTATTGACACATGCGTGCCGCGGGCACGGGTATGCCCCAGGCGATGTCCCGGACGCAAATCGGTCGCGGACCGGATGCGCGCGTGCATGCGCAGGGGTCCGATGCGGGCGCCGGGGCCATGATCGCCCCGGTCCCCCGGATATCAGATGCGATGCCCGTCGGGGTTGAAAAGATGGACATCGTCCGCCGCGACGGAAATGGTCACGCCGTCCCCCACCGCGAACGGGTGATCGGGGCGCTGTTCGACCACCATTGTGGCATTTTCAGGGAGCGAAATGCGCAGGTAGCTAAGGTTGCCGAGATAGTCGATGTCGATGACCTGCGGCGTCTCGGGGCCGTCCATGGCGGCGAGCCGCAGGCCCAGGCCATTGGCGCGCAGGCCGACCGTCACCCTGTCGGGCAGCGCCTTGTCCGCCGGGGCGGCGATGGGGGGCAGGCCGGGCGCGTGGATCATCCCGTCCTGCAGCCGTGCGTCAAACATGTTCATCCGGGGCGAACCGATGAAGCCCGCGACGAAGGTGTTGGCCGGGCTCTGGTACAGGTCGCGCGGGGTGCCGATCTGCTGGATGACACCGTCGTGCATGACGACGATCCGATCGGCCAGCGTCATCGCTTCGACCTGGTCGTGGGTGACGTACAGCATCGTCGCGCCAAGGCGGCGGTGCAGGTCGGCGATCTCCATCCGGACCTGGTCGCGCAGGGCGGCGTCCAGGTTCGACAGCGGCTCGTCGAAAAGAAACACCTGCGGATGCCGCGAGATCGCGCGCCCGATGGCCACCCGCTGCCGCTGCCCGCCCGACAACTGGCCGGGTTTGCGTTTCAGGTAGGGTTCCAGCGCCAGGATCCGCGTGGCCTCGGCGATGCGTTCCTTGATGACAGTCTTAGGGGTGCGGGCCTGTTTGAGGCCAAGGCTCATGTTCCCTTCGACCGTCAGGTGCGGATAAAGCGCGTAGGACTGGAAGACCATGGCGATGGCCCGCTTGGCGGGCGGCGCCAGCGACACGTCGGTGCCGCCGATGATGACCTGGCCCTCGCTCTGGTCCTCAAGCCCGGCGGCGATGCGCAGAAGGGTGGACTTGCCGCAGCCCGACGGGCCGACGATCACGACGAATTCCCCGTCCTCGATCTGAAAGTCGATGTGGCGCAGGACCTCGGTCTTGTCGAAGCGCTTGGTGATGTTGCGGAAGGCGAGTTCGCCCATCAGAGGTCTCCGTGGTGGATGGCGGGGTGGGACGAATAGGTCATTTCACGGCTCTCATTTCACTGCGCCCGAGGTGATGCCCCGGATGATCTGGCGCGAGAACAGCAGGTAGAGTACCAGCATCGGCACGATGGCCAGCGACAGGGCGGCCAGGACCGCGCTCCAGTTCGTGACGAACTGGCCGATGAAGAACTGCGCGCCCAGGGTCACGGTGCGGGTCTGTTCCGACGGGGCCAGCACCAGCGGGAACCACAGGTCGTTCCAGATCGGGATCATGGTGAAGACGGCGATGGTGGCGATGGCCGGGCGCATCACCGGCATGACCAGCCGGAACAGGATGCGGTATTCCGACAGCCCGTCGATGCGCGCGGCGTTCTTCAGATCGTCCGAGACCTGGCGCATCAGCTCGGACATCACAAAGATCGCCAGCGGCAGGTGCTGGGCGGTGTAGACCAGGATCAGCGCGGTCAGCGTGTTCGAGATCCCGGCGGCGGCCATCATGTTGAGGATGCCCACGGTGCCCAGCCGGATCGGCACCATCAGCCCGAGGATCATGTAAAGCGTCAGGATCTCGCGCCCGCGGTAGCGGTATTCCGACAGGGCAAAGGCCGCCATGGCGCCAAAGACCACCGTCAGCACCAGCGACACGATGGTGACGATCAGGCTGTTCTGGAAATACAGCGGAAAGTTCCCGATGGTGAAAACGGTTTCGTATCCGTCCAGCGAAAAGGTCTTGCCCACGGGCCATTCCAGCGGGGCGCCGAAGATGCCGTGCCGGGACTTGAAGGAATTCATGACGATCAGCAGGATCGGCGCGACGCAGATCAGTGCATAGATCACCAGGATCAGGTGCAGCGCGGTGGAACGCAGCGGGTTCTGGCGGGCGGAGGTCCGGAACATCTGTGTCGCCCCTTACATCTGGTAATAGGTCAGGCGGCGCTGGATCCCGAACAGATACAGCAGGACGCCGATGACGATGATGCCGAACATGGCGGTCGCGATGGTGGCCCCCATGTAGGGATCCCCCAGTTGCGAGGTCGACCCGAAGAAGGTGCGGAAGAGGAACGTGCCCAGCAGGTCCGTCGACCCGTCCGGCGCGGCGAACGGCCCCTGGGTTACGTAGACCAGGTCGAAGGCGTTGAAATTGCCCACGAAGGTCAGGATCGAAATGATCCCGATCGATGGCCAGAGCAGCGGCAGCTTGATCTTGAAGAACTGCGCGACGCCGGTGATGCCGTCGCATTCGGCGGCCTCGATCAATTCGTCCGGGATCGACAGTAGGGCGGCGTAGATCAGCATCATCGGGATGCCGATGAACTGCCAGACGGAAATCAGCGACAGGGTGATCAGCGCGGTATCGGTCTGCCCCAGCCAGGGCTGATACAGGAATCCCAGCCCGATGCGGCCCAGCAGGTCCGGCGCGATGCCCCAGGTGGGCGACAGGATCAGGCGCCACACAAAGCCGACGATGACATAGGACAGTACGGCGGGGATGAAGAAGACGGTGCGATAGACGGTCTTGCCGCGCAGCGTCGGCAGCGACAGGATCGCGGCCAGCGCGATGCCCACCGGGTTCTGCACCAGCATGTGGATGGCGAAGAATTCGAAGTTGTTGACCAGCGCGTTCCAGAACTGGCCCCACCACAGGTCGCTGCCGAACAGCGCCCGGTAATTGGCCAGTCCGACAAAGATCCGCTGGCCCGGCTCGCCCTCGTCGTAGAAGGACAGGCGCAGGCTGTCGATCAGCGGCCAGATCATGACCAGGGTGTAGATGATCGCCGCCGGGGCCAGAAGCAGCGGGATGTGCCAGCGACGCGGGCGTTTGCCGGCCGCGGCCGGCGGTGTCTGATCTGTCATCGCCATCTGGCTGCCTGCCTCCTTCATGTGACCGGACCCGGGGTGGTCCCGGGGCCGGCAATGTCATGGAACGTGACTTAGTCCTGCTGCGGCGCGTACCAGTCCGACAGCGCGGTCTGCATGCGTTCGGCGGCCCCTTCCGGCGTTTCGGTGCCGGCGATGACGGCGGCCGACACGACCTTGTTCAGCTCTTCCAGGCTCTGATCGCCGCGCGACAGGATCTGGTAGAACGGCCGGATCGTCGTTTCGCATTCGTCGCGCATGGCCAGGAAGTCCTGCGCCAGCGGGTTGTCGACGGTAATGTCGGCGTCGGCCAGCGGGAAGAAGCCCGGCAGGTTGGTCGCGTAGATCTGCGCGAACTCGTCCGAGGCGACCCAGCTGAGGAAGGTCTTCACCGCCTCGGGGTGTTTGGTGGCCGCGTTCATGCCAAGCGCGATGTCGGGGTGGTCGGTGACATAGCAGGGCTCGTCCGCGCTCAGGCGCGGGGGCGGGAAGGCGCCCATTTCGAAATCGACGCCCTGGCCTTCGAACGGCGCGGTTTCCCACGATCCGCCGGGGAACATGGCGGCGCGGCCCAGGGTGAACATGTTCTGGCTGTCGGCATAGGATTGCGCGGAATAGCCGGGGCCCAGGTAGTCGGCCCAGCGGGCCAGCACGCGATAGGGTTCGACCCAGGGCTCGTCGGTCAGCTTCTCGGTGCCTTCGATCACGGCCTTCCGGCCGGCTTCGCCCTTGTAATAGGTCGGGCCGATGTTCTGGTATCCCATCGATGCCGTGCCCCATTCGTCGGCCACGCCGATGGTCATGGGACTATAGCCGCCGTCTTCCTTGATCGCGTCGGCCACGGCCCAGAATTCGTCGATCGTGGTGGGCGGTTCCAGCCCCAGTTCGGCAAAGGCGTCCTTGTTGTAGATGAACCCGTGCAGCACCGACGCCATCGGGACGCAGAAGGTCGATGCGCCGTCGTCGGTCGACCAGGCGACCTTGGCCAGGTCCGAGAAATTGTCCATGCCGTCCAGATCGGTCAGGTCGGCCAGCTGGCCGCGCTGGAACATCGACAGCGACAGGTCAAAAGGCCGGCACGTGATGATGTCGCCGGCGGTGCCGCTGTCGAGTTTGGCGTTCAGCGAGGCATTGTACTGTGTCGACACGGTGGGCGCGAAGGTCACGTTGATATCTGGGTGGGCCGCGTTGAAGGCCGGCAGGATTTCGTTCCGCCAGATCAACAGGTCGTCGTTGCGCCAGCTTTCAATGGTCAGTTCGGCCACGTCCTGAGCGAGAGCGGGACCGGCGGCAGCGACGAGCACTGCTACCGATACGGCAGAGAGACGGTCTTTCTTCATCGGATTCGGTTCCCTTGCGAAGGTATTGTGACGCCGATTTCAAACCAGCCTGCCGCAATTATCAACCGATAAGATGCCAAAAAGTGACCAATTTGAAACCAAGGGGCGAATTGCCCGCAAATTCACAGGATCGGATTGCCCCTGACAAAGGCCTGGGCAAGCTCCAGGCCGTCATCCAGGACGACCAGCGATGCCGCCCGGCCCGGCAGGATCCGGCCGAGGTCCGCAAACCCAAGGTAATCCGCTGCCCGGGTCGAGGTCATGGCCGACACCAGTTCCATCGGCAGGCCCAGCGACATCAGCGACTGGAACACCCTGATCATCGTCGCGGCACTGCCGGCGCGGGTTTCGGGGTGGTCCTTCAGGTGGATATCCAGGCCATTCTTGATCACGGTCCGTCGCCCGCCCCGGGTGACGATTTCGCCATCGGGCAGCCCGGCGACGCCGACCGCATCGGTAATCGCATAAAGTTGGGGGATGGCGCGGACGGCGGCCAGCAGCGTGGTGGGTTTCACATGGCGCAGGTCGCCCACGATCTCGGCATGGGTGGCATGGGCCAGCGCCCAGGACGCAACGCCGGGGTCCTTGTGATCCACCGGGGTCATGGCGTTGAACAGGTGGGTAAAACCGGTGAACCCGGCCGCAAAGGCGCTGTCGATCGTCGCCAGGTCGGCCACCGAATGGCCGATCTGGACCCGGGTGCCGCCTGCCGCCAGCAACCGGGCAACCTCCATTCCGCGGGGGATCTCGGGCGCGACCGTGGCCACGCGCAGCGGCACCATCGCCGCCCATTTCGCCGCCAGGTCCGTGTCGCCGTCCATCGGGGCATCCTGCGCGCCCAGCCGTTTGGGGTTGATGAACGGGCCTTCCAGGTGGGCGCCGCGGATCTCGGCTTCGCCCGCCCGCGGATCGGCCATCGCGCCGGCAATGGCATCCAGCGTGCCTTCGATCACCTCGGCGGTCGAGGTCGAGGTTGTCGGCAGGATCGCGACGGTGCCGTTTTGCGCATGAAACCGGACCATTGTGCGCACGGCTTCGACCCCTTCCAGGCAATCCTTGCCGCCACCGCCATGCACGTGCGGATCAATGAAACCGGGCAGGATGAACGGGGCCTTCGGCGTGTCGCCCGGCGCCAGCATGCGGCCTGTGATCGCCTTGATCTTCGACCCTTCGAACGTGACACGGCCATCGACCCAGCCATTTGGAGTAAGGATGCGGCCTTCGGCGTCGTGCACGTGTGTCATCAGATGTCCAGTTCGGTTGAGATATAGAAACGGTCGCCCTTGAAATACGACCGGGTGAATTCCACCGCGCGGTCGTCCGAGGCAAAGCCAAGCCGGTGCAGGACCATCAGCGCCGAGTCGACCGGCACCTGCAGGTGCCGCGCCAATTCCGGCGTGGCCAGCGTGGCGCCGTAGCGTTGCACGACCTTGACCGGCCGCATGCCCTTTTCCTCCATCGCGGCATAAAGCGACCCCGACGGTTCGAAATCGGGGTCCACCGCGAACAGCGGGATGACGGCGTGTTCCAGGCACAGGATGGATTCCTCGGTCGCGCGCAGCCGTTCCAGCCGCATCACCCGCGATCCGGGCGCCAGCCCGAGGTTGAAGGATTCATCGGGCTGGATCGCGCCGACCTGCTTGGCGATCACCCGGTTCACCGGGATCATCCCGCGGCTTTTCATGTCCTGTGTGAACCCGCTCAGCGGGGCCTTGGGCGACAGAACGCGCGGTGTGATGAACGTGCCCGACCCCAGCCGGCGATCCACCACGCCGCTGTCTTCCAGCAGCGCCAGCGCGCGGCGCAACGTGGTGCGCGACACGCCAAGCTGGTCGCACAGCTTGCGTTCCGACGGCAGCGCGTCGCCGGGATGCAGAAAGCCTTCGCGCACGGCATTCTCGATCGCGCGCGCCAATTGCGCGCTGCGCAGACCGGCAGATGCCTGTTGCAGCTTATTTTCCAGGAATTCGATAAGGTTGTCGCTGCTCATTCGCCGACCCGCTCCGCTTTGCCGCCCTCGACCAGGGCCGGATCAGGATAGCCAACAGCGGCAGTGATTTCACGCGGAGCCTGTCCCATGGCAATCAGGCGGCACCCCTCGACGGCATCGGCTTGCGGCACGTCGAACCCCCGGCCGATCCGGGCGCCCAGGCCGGGCTTCAATGCCTCTGCCAGGCCCCCGTTGAAATAAAGCGGCGCATCCTCGGGCAAGTCCAGCAGGCCGACCAGCTCCGCCAACTCGCGGATGGCGCCATCCAGGATCCCCTGCGCCTCGGGGCAGCCGGCCCTTGCGGCGTCCAGCGCGATCGGGGCCAGCGCCGCGACATGGTTGGGCCTGAGGCTGGCCACCATGTCCTGGAATCCCGCATAACCACCGATCCGATCGAACAGCAGGCGGGACAGGTCGGTCTGGACGATCAGCCCCTCGATGGCCCGCACCCCGTGACGCAGGACTTTCCGCCCGATCCAGAAACCCGACCCGCGGTCCCCGCCGGCCCAGCCGAACCCGTCGCGCCGGATCGACCGGCCATCGGCCAGCAATCGGTGCCCGACCGCCCCGGTTCCTGCAATGATCAACCCGGCCGGCCGCCCGCCGCCCGCTCCGATCAGCGCGGCATATCCATCCGTCACGACTTCGCAGGTCCCGAAGGCGGGCAGCGCCGCGTAGAATATGGCGCGGCTTTTCGGGGGCAGGGTGCCCGCGGCGCCGATGACCGTGTTCACCCCGTCCAGCAGGGCGGCGTCATGCCTGATCGCGGCGGCGCAGGCGCGCCACGCCTGGGTGACGCTGCCTGCGGCCTCAAGCGGATCGGTCGAGACATTGCACGATCCCGCGCGCGCCTCGGCCAATTGCGTGCCGGTGCTGGAACAAAGCCGCGCCCGGGTCGACGTGCCGCCGCCATCGACGCAGAAGATCAGTTCGGTGTTCATTCAGGCCCGTACTCCGCTTGCCATCCCGTTTTTCTGCAATGGCATTCGGGACGCCGGGTCAAGCAAAGCGCCCGCCCGAGTGGCCGGCAAGCTGCCGTCGTCGTCCGGACTCGCGGTGTCGGGGGATTCGCGCAGCTCCGGCAATTGGGCGGGCTCTGTGACCCGCGCCGCCGTGACGTCGCGACGAAGCTGCAGCGCCAAGGTCAGGGCGCGTGCGGAAACCGGGCTTTCCCTCATGTCCCCAATGGCCTTCGCCTTGCCGGGTGCGGTCGCCCGATGTTGGGCGCGCTGGCTGGCGAATGACGTGGCGATCGCCGTCGTCATTGCGCTGGCTTGGGCGGCATTGCCCGTGTCGAAGAACCGCGCGTTGCACTCTTCGGTACGGTGGATCAACGTCTTGATCGCGGTGCGGGACGCCAGAAAACCGGGCTCGTTGAGGCTGATATCTCCACTGATGCCCGGCCGCGGATCCTTGTCGTGGGCCGACGTGTCTCTTGCCTCGGATGTCTTTGCCCGGGCGCTCGAACCGGGTGCGTCGTTGCGGGGCAGGTGCTGGATGGCTCCGTCCGGCCCAGGCACGTCCAGAATTCGGGGCGGCACGCAATGGGCGCAAGGGCGTGGGCGATTCGGCGCGATGCTGCCGTTTGCGTTTAGGTTCAAGGGGGTCGTCCCGCTCAGCCGCGCCGCGCCGTTGCGCGCGGCCTTGATTGGTGCGGCATGGGCCGCCGCCGCCGTGCCGCTGGTCGCCAACACCGAAGCCGAGACCGGCTTCGATGTCTGCGGCTGAACAATGTCATCCGCCATGCGGTCGAGCGTTCGGCCTGGCGACCGGAAGATCAGAACCTTCACCTGAAACCTTTCCTCGCCGGACTGACCGGCATGTCTTGCGACGATTGGAGGAATGATTTCAAAAAGTACCGATCAGATCAACCGGTATCTTTTCGGTATCAATCTGGGTCGTGCAGCGGGCCGCAACATGGGTTCTGGTTTGTCCTGTCGCATGCATCAAAGGCAGAAACCTTGGGGCGCACGGTGCCGGAGCTTATGGCGGATACGGGGTAAGGGAAGCGGGCCGCGCCCAAGACTTGACGTTTGACGCGTTCGAGGTCGGACCTGGTGACCTTATGCCATGCTGAAAGGGGAATGTGGCCCATTCGGCGGACACGTCCGGTCTGTTTCGCGCGAACAACCGCGCCAGTGACGTGCGGCATATCACTTCGGATCCGTGGCACACCTTTGAACCGCGCTGGCGCCTGATCCAGTGTCCCGCCGTCCTTGGGGGTATCGGTCGTGACGACTGCACTTCCCCTGGTCACAATATCGCTAAGCGAATGCCGGCCGTGCCGGCGGATGCCAGGCGCAGCTTTTGCCGCGCTCGCGGGTGTTGCGTCTGGACCTTTACCGGAACCGTGATGGTCCGCGTCACTGCCGCGGGCCGCTTCTTGTCACGTTGCCCTTCGATTGGGTGACTCATGGAGGCGTAGCAATACCGCTGACGGGTCGCCTCGCCACGGCCTTTGCCTGAACACCGGATCCCGGCAACAGGACGTTCAGTATATTGATGCAATCACGGCCGTCCGTCGGTCCAAGTCTCCCCGCATTGTGGCGCACGCTGGGTTGCCAAGTGGACTTGCGCGATTCCGTAAGCGTTGCGTGGACCCCCGACAGGGTGGTGGACGAGACGCTGCAATATGAACAACGGCGCCGCGCCGTGGTGCGGTGGAAAAACCGATGCCGTCTTTGTTCAAACACATTGGTGGGCGCATTGGCCTGGGATGTGTCGGCATCAGCGGCGCGTTCGGAGCGCAGGCGTCTCATGCGGCAAAATGTTCAGAGTCGAACCCGAAATCGGTTCTTTGCCCGCGTTCAGTACGAAACCGCGACACGAGTTCGGTCAGCTCGTGCGATTCGGCCTTCAGAGTATGCGTCGCGGCCGTGGCCTCTTCCGCCATGGCGGCGTTCTGCTGGGTCGCGCTGTCCAACTGGTTCATACCGGTCGTAATCTCGCTGAGCCCTTCGGATTGTTCCACCGCGCTGGAAGCGATTCGGGTGATATGGTGCGAAATGTCGGTAACTTGCCGGACGATCGCCGAGAGAGCCTCCCCCGTCCGACCGACCAGTGTCACGCCCCGTTCCACGTGGTGAGACGCGCCGCCGATCAGTGACTTGATCTGCAGCGCCGCCTCCGAGGAACGCTGCGCCAGGGCACGCACTTCGGTCGCCACCACGGCAAAGCCCTTGCCGGCCTCGCCCGCACGGGCCGCTTCGACACCGGCGTTCAGCGCCAGAAGATTGGTCTGGAACGCGATGTCGTCGATGACCGCGATGATCTGCTGGATCTGGTTGGAACTGGTCTCGATCTCGTTCATCGCCTCGACCGCATCCTTGACGATCTCGCCCGAGCGATCCGCGTCCGTCCGCGCGCCCAGGACGATCCCCTCGACCTCCTTGGCGCCGTCGGCGGCCGCCTTGATGCTGGTGGTCAGTTCGTCCAGCGCGGCAACGGCTTCTTCCAGCGTCGCCGCCTGGGTTTCTGTCCGACTGGAAAGATTTTCCGAAGCGCGGCTGATGTCCTCGGCGCCGTTTCGGATGCTTTCCGCGTTGTTGCGCACCGTGGTCATGGCACCGTGCAGCCCTTCCAGGGTCTGGTTGAAATGCGTGCGCAGCATTTCGTATTCTTCCCCGAACGGGTCATTGATAATGCAGGTCAGATCGCCTGCGGCCAGCGCCTTCAGCCCCGCGCTGATCCGGGTGACCGCCAATTGTTGCAACTCCTGCTGCTTGGCCAGCTGGTCATTGGCGGCTTCGACCTTGGCGGAGGCTTCGCGGGCAAGGGCATCCGCCTCCTCTGCCAGGATGAGCTTCTGACGCTGGTCCTCGAGAGCGCGCGCGATCTTTCCGACCTCGTCACCCTTGGTCACATGAGGAATGTCGGTATCCAGCTCGCCGTTGGACACGCGGGCCATGGCCCGCGTGACTTCGGCCAGCGGCTGGGACACCCAGCGGCGCATGAGGTAGGCCGTTACCCCGAGGCCGATGGCAAGCACGAGGATGGAATTCATCCAGGTATTCAGGATCTCGCGGCGCAGGGCGGCCATTTTCTCTTTCGCGCTCCAGGCGCTGCCCACGACACCGACCAGTGTCCGGTCTGCGCCCATGGTCACCGGGCTGGCCAGAAGGTAGCCGCTGTCGCTGCGCTGCACCGTGCCCGTCTCGCGGACGCGGTTGGCCAGGTTGGCAAGCGCCGACCGGGTCTCGGACGAGAGAGAGCCCGATTCGATCGCCACGGCCCCTTCGGCATCGTAGGCGGTCATGCCAAGAAGCGAGCCGGCATTGTCGGCCAGCACCACCGCGAATTCCTCTTCGATCTTTTCCAGCTTTCCGAAACGAAGGGAGCCGGCCGCATGGTCGGCGACGTTGTTCGTCGCCAGCATCGAATGATCCTGGATTTGCGATGTCATCATGCGTTTGATCAGCCATGTGGACTGTAGCGACATGATCACGGTCACCGAAGCCGCGCTGGCAAGGACCAGCAGCAAGGCTTTCATGAAAACCGGCAACCCTCTGAATTTCTGGATCTGCGTCGTCATCGTCGGCCCCTCCTTCGGGATCACATGAGGGTCTCGGCGTTGACACCAACGGTCATCGCGCCGACCACCTCGCCAGTCTCCCGGTTCACGATCGGGATCGAGATCTGGCCCACGAATGTCTGCGAGGATTCATCGAATTCGACTTCGCTGAAGTGGGTGGCGTCGGGGCCTTTGGGGTATGTTTCGGTGAACTTCGCCTCGTCCCCCTGCCACATGTCCGACGTCGGCGCCGTGGCCGCGACGTTCAGGCCATGGGCGTCCATGATGAAGATCTCGGCGATCGCGCCGCCGCCGCTTTCGACATGGCGGCGCAGGAAGTCCGCTGCGCTGTTGTCGATGACCGGGGTGATCGTGGGCGTGTCGGCCTGGCCGATCTCGGCCCGCCAGGCCCGGTCGAGCGCATCGATCTGGTCGGCGGTGATCCCGTCGTGGCGGGCGTTCTGGGCCATGATCGCGGTGACCAGGATCGGATCGTCCGACCAGGTCCGAATCTCGGTATCGAGAAAGTCCTGGAGCATCGGGGTGAAGTCGTCGGCCGAGGCCGGCAGGGCAAGCGCCGCCAGAACGGCGATCGAAACTAGTCGCATGGGCAGAAAACCTCCGTCGCGTACAGTCATCCAAGACGCTTAGTCCAGAATCCCTGCGACGGTCTTAACGGGCGAATTTTAGCGTTTTTCGCCCGGGCGCGCCCATTGGGCGGCGACGCGGCGTACAAAGGCGGTGCAATCTGCGGCGTCGGTGATGGGCAGCATGTGGCCCCGGTCCGGCAGGTGATCGCAACCCAGCCCGTATTTCGCCATGCCGTCGCCCTGCAGCGCGACATCCAGCAGCGCGTCCTCGGCGCCAAACAGGATCGCGCCGGGGGTCTTCAGGCGGTCGTCGTATCGGCGGCTGACCTCGCCGACCCGGTCGGCGGCCATGTAATCCTCGACCGTGGCGAGAAAGGCGTGCGGGCGCAGGCCAAGCGCGCCGCCACCGCGTTCCAGGAAATCGGCGGGCCAGGGTTCTGGGCGAAAGACCTCGTCCAGCGTCTGCACCGCATGGGACCGCGCCATCGGGATCGCCCAGGTATGGGCCAGCAGGCGGCGCATGGTCCGGTTGGGCATGTTCAGCCCGTCGAAAGCGGACGAAGGCTTGTCGTTGGGCACCGTCAGCGGCGCGATCAGGGCCAGCGCGGCCGGGGTATCGGGACGGTCGACCGCCATGGCCAGCGACACCGCGCCGCCCAGCGAATGACCGACCAGAACGGGGCGCGTGACCCCAAGCCGATCCAGCAGGTCCCAGATCATCCGGGCCTGTTCGCCCAGATCGGCCTGTGCCGGGCCGTCGCGGCGCGAATAGCCGCAGCCGGGACGATCGACCACCACCAGGCGAAAGTCGTCCCTGAGCAGGTCGGTCATGGCATAGGTGAAATGCTGCATGTACCCACCCAGTCCGTGGATCATCACCAGGACAGGCGCGTCCCGGGGTCCCAGGTCGAGGTAGTGGATCGCCCCTCCGGCGACTTCGGCGATCCGGCCGGCCTGCGGAACCATCGAGGGCACGTCCGCCGCCAGCTTTTGCGTCTTGCGATACCCGATCCCAAGGAACACGCCCATCGAAACGAGCATCAGGGCGAGGATGACGATGATGATCTGCATCTGGCTGACTCTTCCGTCCGGACCGGGCGGTTCACCCGGGCCGACACTGACAGACGCGCCTCATATTGCAAGCGCAGCATGCTCTCGGCGCGTTATGGTATAACGTAATTCGCAGAAATGACTGGGAAATCACGCGATGGTGATCATTCTGTTACATGGCGGATCTACACCGCGAGCGATCAATTATCCGATGGAGACGGACATGAAAAAGACGCTGTCGCTGATCGCGATGCTCGCCGGCACGACCGCCATGGCCCAGGACCTGCCGCAGCAGTCGAGCGCCTGGTACACCGATGCCCAGAGCATCCTTGAACGCCATCTCGCCCGTACGCCGAACACCAAGAAGGCCAAGAACATCATCCTGATGATCGCCGACGGCAACGGCGTGGGCACCAACTATGCCACCCGTGTCTACGTCGGCCAGAAGAACGGCGGCATGGGCGAGGAATACGTTCTGCCCTACGAACAGCCGGACTTCTACAGCGCGCTGGTGAAGACCTACAACATCAACGCCCAGACCCCGGATTCGGCGCCCACCGCCGGGTCGATGAACACCGGCGTCAAGCAACGCTTCAACCTGATCAACCTTGGCGAGAACGCGATCCACGACGATTGCACCACCGAGGCCGACAACAAGCTGACGCTGTTTTCCGAGCTGATGACGGATGCGGGCAAGTCGGTCGGCGTGGTCACCACCGCGCGCCTGACCCATGCCACGCCGGCGGCCGCCTATGCCAAGACCGCCAACCGCAACTGGGAAGACGCCGTGCCGGAAGGCTGCGACGGATCCACGGACATCGCGACCCAGCTGATCGACGCGCTGGAAGCCGGCACCGTCGACATCGCCATGGGCGGTGGCGCGCGCTATTTCGTGCCCAAGGGCGCGGCGACCCCGAACGGCGGCTCGGGCCACCGTCCCGACGATGTCGACCTGCTGGCCCGCGCGCAGGCCGCCGGCATCCAGTACGCCCATGACAAGGACACGCTGGCCGCGCTCGACAAAAGCAAGCCGATCCTGGGCATGTGGACCGACAGCCATGCCTCCTACGCCGTGGACCGTCCCGACAGCGAACCGTCGCTGGCCGACATGACCAAGGCCGCCATCGAATACCTCAGCCAGAACGAAGACGGCTATTACCTGGAAATCGAAGCCGGCCGCGTCGACCACGCCAACCACGCCGGCAACGCCTACCGCGCCGTCACCGATGGCGAGGCCTGGGCCGAGGCCGTCGCCATGGCCGACCAGCTGACCGACGACGAGGACACGCTGCTGATCGTCACCGCGGACCACGAACACGCCATCGCCTTCAACGGCTATTGCGGCCGCGGCTCGGACATTCTGGGCCTGTGCATGGGGGTATCGCAGAAGGGCATCGAGAACGACGGCGAACCGCTGACCGCCGCCGACGGCAAGCCCTACACCGTGATCGGTTACCTCAACGGGTCGGGTTCGGTGCTGAAGGAACAGGCTGACGGCACCTTCTCGGGCGGCCGTGGCGACCTGACCCAGGACCAGGTGACCGACGTCGATTACGTGCAGGAGGCGCTGATCCCGATGTCCTCGGAATCGCACTCGGGCGAAGACGTGGCGGTGTTCGCCAAGGGCCCCGGCGCGTATCTGTTCGATGGCGTCCTGGAACAGAACTACATCTTCCACGTGATGAACCACGCGGCCAACGCCGAATGATCCTGATCGCGTGACTGTCCGGAGAGGGCCGGGTCTCCGGCCCTCTTCCACATTCCGGACCGGGCGTGTTTCCTGTCCGGAAAGACGAAAGGAGGGCATCCCATGCCTCTCGACCGCCGGGCCTTCATGGCCGCCACCGCCGCGACGCTGATCCTGCCGGGACGGGGCCGTGCCGCGGCGGATCCGATCAAGTTGCGCGATCTCTACAACAAGGACCGAAGCTTTTCTGATCTTGCGCTGTCGCTGGAAGGCCGGCGCATCCGCGTCGAAGGCTACATGGCGCCCCCGCTGAAGGCCGACAGCACGTTCTTTGTCCTGACCAAGATCCCCATGGCCGTCTGCCCGTTCTGTGAAAGCGAGGCGGAATGGCCCGACGACATCATGGCCGTCTATACCAAGCGGGTGGTCGACGTGGTGCCGTTCAACGTGGGTATCGTGACCAGCGGCACGCTGGACCTGGGCGCGCACACGGATGCCGAAACCGGGTTCCTCAGCATGATCCGGCTGGACGACGCGACCTATGACCGGCGCGGCTGAGGCGCTGCGCATCGCGGGCCTGACGGTGCCGGGGCGGGGCGGGCGGACGATCCTGTCGGTGGATGAATTGACCGTGCCGGGGGGCCAGAGCCTTGGGATCCGGGGGGCGTCGGGCGCGGGCAAGTCGACGCTGCTTTACGCCATCGCCGGCCTGATCGAGGGCGCGACAGGGCAGGTGCTGTGGAACGGGACCGACCTGCTGGGTCTGACGGCGGACCGGCGGGGGGCGTTTCGGGCGGCGCACATGGGCTTCATCTTCCAGGATTTCCTGTTGTTCGAGGAACTCAGCGGGATCGACAATGCCAGTTTGCCGGCGCTCTTTGCCCCGCGTGCCAAGCGCGCGGCGATCGGCCAAAGGGCGCGGGACCTGCTGGACCGGCTGGGCATTGCGGAACCGGCACGGGGCGTCGACAGCTATTCGGGCGGCGAACGCCAGAGGGTCGGCATTGCCCGGGCGCTGGCCAATGACGCGGGCATCCTGCTGGCCGACGAGCCGACCGCCAGCCTGCATCGCGATGCGGCGGATGCGCTGATCCGGGACCTGTCCGACATGGCGGGCGAACAGGGCAAGACGTTGATCGTGGTCAGCCATGACACGGCGCTGCTGGACCGGATGGACCGGGTGGTGACCGTTGCCGACGGGCGGATCGAGACTGGGAACGCGACCGGGGCCGAGACCGGGGCCGAGACCGGGGACGTCTTCGCATGATGTCGCTCTGGTACGGGTTCGGCGCCTGGGCGCAGGATGCAATATGGCTGGTCCTGATGCTGTTGCCGGCGGCGCTCGTGGGGTCTGTTGTCCTGCGGGGGCTGCGGCCCTGGCCGCTGGTGCGGGCCATGCTCTGGCGGTTCCGGGGGCCGAACCTTCTGTTCGTGCTGCTGATCGCCGTGGCCGTCGGGCTGGGGATCGGCCTGCTGGCCCAGGAACGGGGGCTGCGCGCCGGGACGGCGGCAGCGGCCGACAAGTTCGACCTGGTCGTCGCCGCGCCGGGCAGCGAGATGACCATGCTGCTGGCCGCCGTCTACCTGCAGCCCAGCGATGTCGGGCTGCTGTCGGGCGCGATCTATGACGAGGTCGCGCATCACCCGAACGTGGCCCTGGCTGCGCCGCTGGGCTTCGGCGACAGCTACCTCGGCGCTCCGGTGGTCGGCACCATCGGCGATTTCGTCCTGCACCTGAGCGACGGCAACATCGAGGGCCGGTTGTTCGAGACGTCCGCCGAGGCAGTGGCCGGCGCCCTGGCTCCGGTGACGATCGGCGGGCATTTCTCGCCCGCCCATGGCATCGGCGACGTGGCCGGGGACGAGGACAACGCCCATGCCCACGAGGGCGCGGAGTACACGGTTGTGGGCCGGATGGCGCCCACCGGTACGCCCTGGGACCGGGCGCTGATCGTTCCGATCGAGGCGGTCTGGGAGGTTCACGGCCTGGCCAACGGACATGGCGCGGACGCGGGTGACGCCATCGGCCCGCCCTTCGATCCGGAATATTTCCCCGGCACCCCGGCCATCGTGGTCCGGTCCGACGCGCTCTGGGCCAATTACGCGCTGCGTTCGGCCTTTACCCGCGATGCCGAGTCGATGGCCTTTTTCCCCGGCGCCGTGCTGTCCCAGCTGTACCGGGTGATGGGCGACGTACGCCAGGCCATGTCGGTCATGGCGCTGGTCAGCCAGGTGCTGGTGGCGGCAAGCGTGCTGGTCGGGCTGCTGATCCTGATCCGCCTGTTCCGCCGTCAACTGGCGCTGCTGCGCGCCCTGGGCGCGCCGGCGCGGTTCGTCTTCGCGGTGGTCTGGTCCTACGCGGCGAGCCTTCTGGCAGCCGGTGCCTGCCTGGGCCTGGTCACCGGCTGGCTGTCGGCGCAGCTGATCAGCCGGATCCTGTCGGTGCGCACCGACATCGTGATCACCGCGCCGCTGGGCTGGCCGGAGTTTCATTTCGCCGCCGGATTTCTCAGCGTCGCGACGGTCCTGTCGCTGTTGCCCGGGCTGGCCGTGCGCCGCATTCC
This sequence comes from Marinibacterium anthonyi, assembly GCA_003217735.2. Classification (GTDB taxonomy): domain Bacteria; phylum Pseudomonadota; class Alphaproteobacteria; order Rhodobacterales; family Rhodobacteraceae; genus Marinibacterium; species Marinibacterium anthonyi. Next base: position 757,351 of record CP031585.1, read on the forward strand.
CATCGTCGACGCCCTGCGCAGCTGAGGCGCGCGGACCCCGGGATTTTCTGCCCGCAGAAAATCCGGCCAAGAAAATTCGGCGAATTTTCTCGAACCCCGCCCCGACGTCTTGCTGCTTTCCGTCATCCGATGCCGCAAACGGGCAAGGCGCCCCCGTCAGGGTCTGCAATCCTCGGCACCGAAAACAAGGAGATCCGCAATGAGCAGAGCCCCCGACGCGATCATCATCGGCACCGGCGTCATCGGCGCCGCCATCGCCTTCGAGCTGGCCAAGGCGGGCTGGAAGACCCTTTCGCTGGACCGCAATGCCCAGGCCGGCCACGGGTCGACCGCCGGGTCCTGCGCCATCATCCGGATGCATTATTCCACCTTCGACGGCACCGCCTTTGCCTGGGAAGGCTATCACTACTGGCGCGACTGGGCGGACTACCTGGCGCTTGGCAAGGATGTTCCGCTGGCCCAGTTCCGCGAAACCGGCTGCATGGTGATGAAGGCGGAAACCAACGATTACCTGGCCAATCACATCAGGTATTCCTCCGAACTCGACTGCCCGTTCGAGGAATGGACGCCCGAGCAGATCCGCAAGACGCTTCCGATCTACGCGCTCGACAGCTTCGCCCCGCCCAAGCGCGCCGATCATCCCGATTTCGGCAAGCCCAACGGCAGTTCCATGTCCGGCGCTGTCTACTGGCCCAACGGCGGCTATGTCACCGACCCGGCGCTGTCGGCCCAGAACCTGATGGCCGCCGCCGCGCTGCATGGCGCCGAAACCCGTCTGCGCGCCGAGGTGGCCGAGATCCTGACCGGGAATGGCCGGGTCCAGGGCGTGAAGCTTGCCAGCGGAGAAGAGATCCACGCCCCGGTGGTGGTCAACGTCGCCGGCCCCGGGTCGGCCCATATCAACCGGCTGGCCGGGGTCACCGGCGACATGACCATCGAAACCCGCCCGTTGCGCCAGGAGGTCACCCATGTGCCCGCGCCCGCGGGGTTCGACTTTGAAAACGACGGGCTGATCGTTTCAGACAGCGACATTGCCGTCTATGTCCGCCCCGAACACGGCAACCACATCCTGATCGGGTCCGAGGATCCGGAATGCGATCCCCACGACTGGGCCGCCAGCGACACCGATTACAACCACGATTTCACCGACCAGTGGACCACACAGGCCATGCGCTATGCCCAGCGGGTGCCCGACCTTGGCATCCCGTCGAAAATGCGCGGCGTGGTCGACCTTTACGATGCTTCGACCGACTGGATCCCGATCTACGACAAGTCCGCTCTGCCCGGGTTCTACATGGCCTGCGGTACCAGCGGGAACCAGTTCAAGAACGCCCCCATCGCCGGCAAGATGATGGCCGCCCTGATCGCCCATTGCGAAGGCGGGCACGATCACGACACCAGCCCGCTGCAGTTCACGCTGCCCTATATCGGCCGCGACATCGACGTTGGCTTCTATTCGCGCAAGCGCGAGATCAACACCGCGTCCAGCTTCTCGGTCCTGGGCTAGGTCGCCGTTCTGACCGCATGACAGGCCCCATCGGGGCCGGTCACTTGCTTTCCGCGCGTTGGCTTGCCCCGGTTCCGATTGATGCGATGTGTGCATATGGCGATTTAAGTCGCCATATGCACACGCCCGAATTGTCCTGCCCCGCCTCGCGACCCCGCGTCACGCTGACCCGCACGCGGACAGCGACATGTCGAGGCTGCGGGAGGGACGGGAAGGATGATCCAGAAGGGGCGGTCCATCAGGCCACGCAGACGGCCCAGGCCCAGGCCATGGCCAGGTAGGTCAGCTGGTGGCCGGCCTGGTCGGTGCCGGCCGCCCGCCAGAACCCCGCTTCCATCGGCCCGTGTTTCTTGCGCATCGACCAGCGCGCCTTGGCCCAGTCGATGTGGAAATGCACCACCCATTCGGCGGCCACGACCCAGAGCGTGAAGAAGACCGGTGCGCCCATGATGACGAAGACGATGATCGAGCCCAGGGCATGGACCCCGGCATGTTCGGCGCGGCCCAGGTGCAGGTAGGTTTCGCGTCCCGACAACATGCGGGGGGTCTGCATGTAATAGTCCGCGAACATGTGCTTGATCTGAAGAAGAACAAGCAGGATCAGCATCTGTCCGGTCACGTCGCTCAAGGCTCGCAGCCCCCTCAATCTGAACGCTGAGTTTACCTTATGGTGTTCGACGTCACACCGCAATCGGGGGGATGGACGATCGCGGCCCACTGCAATTCGTCGCGCCATCACACTGAGAACCCATTGATTTCGCCGCCCTTGACTTGATAACGTCCCGTTCTAGTGCAAGCCTCCTTCCGACCGCCTGCCCCGGCCAGGGGGTGACTGACAGAGACGGATTTCCAACATCGAACGCTCTCTCTTTTCCTTCATCTGGAAGAATTCGAAACGCGACCAGCTGATCCTGCTCGCCGTGACGTCCACGCTGTTCCCGATGCTCTACCTGACGCTGGAACTGCCCAAGCGGATCATCAACGACGCGGTCGGGGCGCAGACCGTCCCGATCGAATATTTCGGGATGCAGTTCGAACAGGTCCCCTTCTTGATGATCATGTGTGCGGCCTTCCTGCTGGCGGTGCTGGCGCATGGCCTGCTGAAGATGCGCATCAACACGATGAAGGGGATCATGTCGGAACGGATGCTGCGCCGGTTCCGCTATATCCTGATCCACCGCATCCTGCGGTTTCCGCCGCCCTATTTCGAACGGGTGAGCCAGGGCGAACTGGTGTCGATGATCACCGCCGAAAGCGAGCCGATGGGCGGGCTGATGGGCGACATGCTGTCCCAGCCGGTGCTGCAGGCGGGCCAGATGGCGACGATCCTGTTCTTCCTGTTCGCGCAAAGCTTCTGGTTCGGGCTGGCCGCCGTTGCGCTGATCCCGCTGCAGGCCTGGCTGATCCCGAAGCTGCAGCGCCAGATCAACAGGCTGAACAAGAAACGCATCATCCAGGTGCGCGCGCTGGCCGGCGAGATCGGCGAAAGCGCCGCAGGCTCCAGCGCGATCCGCACCCACGGCGGCTGGCGTCACCGGATGGCTGCGATCACGGATCGCCTGGGCCAGCTTTACGCGATCCGGTTCGAGATCTACCGGAAGAAGTTCTTCATGAAGTTCCTCAACAACTTCATCGGACAGCTGACACCGTTCTTCTTCTTCACGATCGGCGGTTACCTGGTGATCAAGGGCCATGTCACGCTGGGCGCCCTGGTCGCCGCGCTGGCGGCCTACAAGGACCTCAGTTCGCCCTGGAAGGAACTGCTGGACTATTACAACCAGACCCAGGACATGGCGATCCGCTGGGACGTCATCATCGAACGCTTTGCGCCGTCGGGGATGATCGACGAGAAGCTGTTCGAAGGCGAACCCGAGGAATTGCCGCGCCTGAACGGGGATATCGTGCTGGACCATGTCACCATCCGCGACGCGGACGGCAATGCGGTTCTGGACGATATCGACGTGTCGCTCCCGGGTGGCAAGGTGATCGGCATCGCGGCCCCCAGCGCCGAGGACCGGCGCGCGTTCTCGGAACTGCTGGTGCGCGAGGTGACGCCGTCGTCCGGGCGGGTGGTGCTGTCGGGGCAGTCGATCCTCGAGATGCACCAGTCGGTACTGGCGGCGCGGATCGGGCGGGTGACATCGCGCCCGGTGCTGTTCAAGGGCACGTTCGGCGACAACGTGATGATGCCGCTGCGGCCCTTCCCCCGCAATGGCAGCTTTGATCCGTCGTCCGCCGCCGAGGCGCTGCATGCCGGCAATTCGCCGGACCCGATCGAAGCGGACTGGTTCGACCCGACCCGCGCCGGTGTCGCCGACGAGGCGGAACTGCGCGCCTGGTGGGGCCAGCTGATCGAGGGCATGGGATCGGGCACGACGCTGTTCCGGCGCGGTCTGGAACAGAAGTTCGAGGAACGCGTGCATCCCGACCTGGCCCGCAAGCTGGTCGACATCCGCCCCGCGATCCAGGATGCGGTGCGCGCTTCGGGCCTGCGCCGGCATGCCTATTTCTTCAAGCCCGACCTGTATAATTCGGCCCTGCCCGTGGCCGAGAACCTGCTGTACGCCACCCCGCGCTTCCCCGTCACGCGCGAGGTTCTGGCCGCCCAGGGCGAGTTCCTGGCGCAATTGCGCGCGCTGGAACTGGATGTGCCGCTGGTCGCGTTGACCCGGGACGTGATCGAGATGCTGCGCCAGATCTTTGGCATGGATGGCACCGATCACCCGCTGTTCCGCCGGCTGGGGCTGGATACCGCGACCTACGAGGCGACGCTGGAACTGATCGACAAGCTGGGCGATATCTCGGTCGAGACACTGCCGCCCGAGGACCTTGCGCTGTTGCTGACGGTGCCGTTCGGGATATCGGCCGAACAGATCGGCCCGGCGTTCCCCGAGGCGGTCAAGGCACGGATCCTGGACATCCGTCAAAGCCACGCCGCGACCCTGCAGCAAAGCCTGGCCGGTGTCTTTGCGCCGCTGTCGCCCGAGGCCTACGCACCCGGCCTGACGGTGCTGGAAAACGCCATGTACGGCCGGGTTTCGGAAGCCGCCGGCGCCAAGGCGGACGATCTGCGCCGGGTGGTGGCCGAGGCGCTGATCGAACAGGGCATGAAGGGCGAGATCCTGCAGCTGATCTTCGACGTGCCGATCGCGCTGGGGGGGCAGGGGCTGCCGGCCTATTTCGCCGAGCCGCTGTCGTTCAGCCGCGCCACGATCAAGCGGCCCGACGTGCTGATCCTGGACCAGGCGTTCCAGAGCTTCGACATGGAAACCCAGGTGTCGCTGTTCAAGAACCTGCGGGTGCTGCTGCCCGAGGCGACGCTGATCTACATCGACGACAAGTTCGAGGACAGCGAACGGTTCGACGCCTTCTACGAGATCCGCCAGGGGCGGATGATCTCGGACGGGGCGCGCGACATGGTCGAGACCGACAGCGCCGCCAGCGCCGACCTGGCCCGCAAGCTGCGGGCGCTGGAGCTGACGCCGCTGTTCTCGGGCCTGAACCGCAAGCAGCTGCGGCTGCTGGCCTTCGGGGCCCGCTGGTTCGAAGCCGAGGCGGGCGAGGTGATCTTTCGCAAGGGCGACGAGCCGACGGACGGCGCCTACATGGTGATCGAGGGCGAGGCGGGGCTGTACCTGCCACAGGAGGACGACGAAGACCGGCTGATCACCAAGGTCGGGCCGGGGACTTTGGTGGGCGAGCTGGGGCTGATCCGAAAGGTGCCGCGCGCGCTGTCGATGCAGGCGGAAACCGGGCTGGTCTGCCTGCGCATCGGCGAGGAGGAATTCCTGGCGGTGGTGGAAAACGATGCGGCGACGGCCTTCAAGCTGCTTCAGGTGGTCGCGGGCTACGTGTCGAGCTAAGCGCATGTGGACGGGCCGGGCCGCGCGCGCAGGCTCCCGCCCACCCACCCCGCCTGCGCGCGCGACCCTCATCGCAAGCGGTGCCGTGACGCGGTGGGGCGGGGCGATTGAATGCTTGAAATGCCGCCGCCAGTGCGGCACATCCCCTGCAGCGGTCCCTTAGCTCAACTGGATAGAGCAGCTGACTTCTAATCAGCAGGTTTGGGGTTCGAGTCCTCAAGGGATCGCCAGTTTCTCGAAATGCCAATGAAGCATAAGCTTGCACGTTTTGGCGCCTTCCATGCACACCCCCTGTCAAACGCTTTATGCGCCGACGCGGTGTGGGGCTCGAACCTTTGTTGGCAACTGCGCAGATTGGCTGTGAAGCACGAAGCTGACGTTCGTGCTCTGTGCAGCGAAAGTCTCAAATGAGCTGATGCCGTTGAAAAACTGCCCTGCTGGCCCCGGCTGATGTTGCGCTGCAGAACGGCCATGCGGGATCTCAGGACGGCCCGCTGCCCGTCTTGGCACACTGGTTCGCGGCTCTGATGCCCGTTGCGGTGATGGGTCTGTGATAGGGCTGGGGCTGGCGGTCATGGTGGCGCAGTGCGGGAACGCGGGCGCCTGATCCATCATGGCGCGCAAGCAAAGGGCCCGGTCCGTGCGACCGGGCCTGTCTTGTTGCCACAAGGGGCAGATCAGACTCGCAGCAGCGTCTTGATGGCGCGGCGTTCGTCCATGGCGGCATAGCCTTCGGCCACGTCCTTCAGGTCGATCTCCAGGTCGAAGACCTTGCCCGGATTGAACGTGCGCTTGAGGATACCGTCGATCAGGTCCGGCAGGAACCGGCGCACAGGGGCGGGGCCGCCCAGCAGCTGACGCTGTGCAAAGAACAGCTCTTGCCCGTCGAAGGTCACGCCATGGGGCACGCCGACAAAGCCGATGGCACCACCGGGCCGCGCGGCGTAGATCGCCTGTTGCATCGACTGCTGGTGGCCGACGCATTCCATCACCGCATCCGCGCCGACATTGCCGGTCAGTTCGCGGATCCTGGCGATGCCGTCCTCGCCACGCTCGGCAACGATGTCGGTGGCTCCGAATTCCAGCGCGAGATCCTGGCGCGACTTGTGGCGGGACATGGCGATGATGCGCTCGGCACCCATCTGTTTGGCGGACAGCACAGCCATCAGCCCCACGGCGCCATCACCGACGACCGCCACGGTCATGCCGGGCTTCACGCCGGCGGCGTCGCAGGCAAAGTAGCCGGTGCCATAGACGTCCGAGGCTGCCAGCAGCGAGGGGATCAGGTCTTCGTCCGGATGTTCGTCCAGCGCGACCAGCGAGCCGTCGGCCAGCGGAACGCGGGCGAGGGGGGCCTGCGCCCCGGTCATGAACTCGCGCTGTTCGCAGGAAGACTGGAAGCCGTGGCGGCAATGGGGACAGGTGTTGTCGGACAGCACAAAGCTGCCGACCACGAACTGGCCAGGCTTCACGCTGGTCACCGCGTCACCGACCGCTTCGACCACGCCGCAGTATTCGTGGCCCATGGCCTGCGGACCGTCCATCGGTTGATCGCCGCGATAGGGCCAGAGATCCGAGCCACAGACGCAGGACGCTGCGAGGCGGATGATCGCATCGGTGGGCTTCTGGATCACGGGTTCCGCGACCTCTTCGAAGCGGACGTCGTTCTTGCCGTAAAGCATGGTTGCTTTCATGGGGCAGCCTTTCTGTCGTTTCGTGCCTTGTGAAAAAGGCTCCCGCGCAATCTAGTGCAGGAACCTGATGGCGATTATCCGGAAAGTGACGCATGCTTTGATGCGCCCTGTTCATGAATTCAGGTCCGTCGGGGATCGCGACGTTGCAGGTCGTGGTGCTGATCTCCTTCGGGCCCGCCCCGCTTTCCGGTGCCCAGAAGCGAGATCAGCGCAGCCTCCTGTTCGCTCAGGGCGCAATCGAAGACCGCCGCGTTGTCCGGGATGCAAGACGGAGTGATCGACTTGGGGATCACGGCGTGGCCCAGTTCGAGATGCCGGCGGAGGATGACCCGGGGGGGGCGTTATGCCATGTCCTGGCGCGATCCGGACGATATCGGGAAGGGTCAGCGGATCATTCTCGGGCGCTGGCTCTCCCCGGTAGCGCATCACGCCGCCGATCGACGACCGGGCCTGCGTGACGAGTCCGGGGGCGTCGCGGAACGGGGCCATCGACGCGGCGGCGGCCAGGGTCGAAGGCAACCGCTATACCGAGGCGCTGCAAGCCGCGACCGGGGACTGAACCCGGCGCACCGTCATCCGCGATAGCGCAGCGCGTCGCGGATGACGGCAAAGGCCGGCGATGCCTGCAGGCGGGACGGGTAGTACAGGTGGTAGCCGTCGAAGGGCGGCGACCATTCCTGCAGAACCGCCTCCAGCCTGCCAGCCTCCAGATGCTTGTGCAGGTGGTAGTCAGGCAGATAGCACAAGCCTCGCCCGTCAAGACAGGCGTTGATGATGATATCCGCATCGTTCGATGTCAGCTGCCCCTCGACCCGCACGTTCAGGGGCTTGCCCTGGTGCTCGTATTCCCACGGATAGAGGCCACCCAGCGTCGGCAGGCGCAAGTTGATGCAATTGTGCTTGATCAGATCGTGCGGTGTATCCGGCCGGCCATGTTCGGCGAAATAGGACGGCGCACCGACGGTCAGCATTCGCAGGTCCGGGCCGATGCGCACCGCGATCATGTCCTTCTCCACCGCCTCCCCCAGCCGCACACCGGCGTCAAAGCGCTGTTCTACGATGTCCGTCATGCTTTGCTGCACCGCCAGTTCCAGCCGGATCTCGGGATACTCGGCCAGCACCGGCGAGAGCTTGGGCCAGATTATCCCAAGCCCCGCGTGACGCGAGGTGGTGATGCGCACCAACCCGGCCGGCCGGGCGCGCATCTCGTCGAGGCTCGCAAGCCGTTTTTCGATCTCGTCGAAGGCGGGGCGCAGGGTCTCGGCCAGCTGTTCGCCCGCTGTCGTGGGCGATACATTGCGCGTCGTGCGGGTCAGCAGGCGCAGGTCCAGCCGCTCTTCCAGGCGCTTGACCGTGTGCGACAGGGAGCTTTGCGAGGTGCCGAGCCGCGCCGCTGCGCGGGTAAAACTGCGCTCCTCGCAGACCGCGAGGAAGGCCATCAGGTCGCCCAGTTCGTCGCGCTTCATCCATGTTTCTCCTGCATGAAACTGTTCTGGATGCATCATCCAATCGCTTCAATGTGGAATTTGATATTGGATTGCAACCAGTGGTGATGCCACTTTCACAACGCGATCCGGGGATTTGAAATGAATTCAATCGCCTATGCCGCGCAGACGGCAGGCGCGCCCTTCATGCGCGAAGGCGGACAGGAACGGCGGGTGGCCGAGGCGGCGGGCCACCGGTTCAACGTCTGATGTTTGCCGAGGCGCGGAATGAAAGCGCCCCGCAGATCCTGCGTGGCGCTGTTTCGTTTCTGATACGAGGGTTACATGGCCTGCCGCGTCGGCCGGAACAGGATCTCGTTGATGTCGATGTCGGCGGGCTGGCTCAGCGCGAAGACGACCGCGCGGGCAAAGCTTGATGCGGGGATCGCCTGCTGGGCGTAGAAATCCGCGATGGCTTCATGCACACCCTCGGCCTTGACCGACCCGGGCAGTTCGGTGTCGACGGCGCCGGGCGACAGGATCGTGGTGCGCAGCGGGCCGTAGTCCTTCACCTCCTGGCGCAGGGCCTCGGCGATGGCGCGGACGCCGAACTTGGTCGCGCAATAGACCGCCCCAGCCGGGTTGACCACGTGGCCCGCAACCGACGACACGAACAGGTTGTGACCAAAGCCCTGCTGCTGGAACACCGGCAGGACCGCACCGATTCCGTACAGCACGCCCTTCAGGTTCACATCGATGCACTGGTCCCATTCCGCCACGCGCTTCATGCCCAGTGGCGCCAGGGGCATGACGCCCGCGTTGTGGAGCATGGCGTCGATCTTGCCGAATTGCGCCCTGGCATCGGTGACGAAGGCTTCGACCTGTGCGTTTTTCGTGACGTCGACGGTAAAGGCAGCGGCATTGTCCGCGCCCAGCTCTGCCACCAATGCATCAAGCTTGTCGCGGCGGCGCGCGCCCAGGGCCACCTTGGCCCCTTCCTTCACAAGGTGACGGGCGGTTTCGGCGCCAAGCCCGGAGCTGGCGCCGGTGATCACGATGACCTTGTCTGCGAGGGTCTCCATCGGGAGTGTCCTTTCGTTGTCCATTCTTGCCAACCTGCGCTGCGGGCGCGGTCGTCGTGGATTTGAGATAGGCCTGAGGGGATCGCCGGATTAGCCGCATGAACGCGAATGCTTTGATCTTCCGGCTTCATGAGTTGGCCGGAGAATAGCCCCTATTCATATCGGGCGCGCGTGACCCAACGGCTGATTTTCCCGATAACCATATCGGCCGATCCGGCTTGGCGCAGGGGCGATGAAGAAGCGGCGATGAAAAAGGGGCCCCCGATCCTCGCGGATGACCGGAAGGTGCCTGAACAGACCTTCCTCTTCGCCGCTGGACGACACCGACCACGACCGCAAGTGGGACATCACCGAGGCCGAGGCGTTCCCCCCGGATTGCCCCGGACGATGTGTCCGGGCCGTCTGCGACAAGCGCCTGCGCCGACCTTGATTGATATGCGCTGAGCATAAACCCAAGAAGAATTGACCCGCTAATCATATCGGTGAAAAGGCGCAAATTAGGTCCTGAGCAACAAAAGGATCAGGACCATGGCACTGCACAGCATAGGGATCATCGGCGCAGGGTGGCTTGGCGGCAGCGTGGGACGGGCCATTGCAGCCGCCGGCCACGACGTGCTGTTCGCCTCGCGTCACCCGGAGCGTATCAAGCATCTGACGGAAGATCTTCCGTCTTCACGGGTCGGAACGCTGGTCGCGGCGGCGGGGCAGGACATCGTCCTGCTGTCGACACCTTTCGATGCACTGGAAGGGGTCGCCGCGCAGTACGGGGACGCCCTGACCGGCAAAATCCTCATCGACGCGACGAACCCCCCGGGCCGCAGCGCCGCCGGCCGTGAAGGCGAGCGGATCGGCGTGGCGCAGCTGGTGCGCGACATGTTCCCCGACACCCGCCTCGTGCGCTGCTTCTCCGCCGTCGATGCCACCTGCATCGAAGAAGGCCATGGATATGGCGAGGCAGGTCCGCTGGGCGTGCCGCTCGCCTCGGACGACGCGGACGCGCTTGCCACCGTCTGCGCCCTTGTTCGCGATGCGGACTGCGTGCCGGTCCCCACCGGCCCCCTTGAAACGGCCAGACTTTTCCAGCGAGGCGCCGCCGCCTTTCGCGCAAACACCAATGCCGCCCGGCTGCGGGACCTGATGGGTCTCGCGCAGGCGGCCTGAAAGAACAGATCATGACATCCGAACCGACGCGCCATCCGCGCGCCATCCTCGCAATCATCCTTGTCAGTTACCTGATGATCATCCTCGACGTGTCCATCGTCATCACCGGCCTGCCGCTGATCCAGAAAGACCTGGGCTTCAGTCAGGCGCAGTTGAGCTGGGTTCAGTCGATCTATACGCTGGCCTTCGGTGGCTTCCTGCTGCTGGGGGCCCGCGCCGGCGACATCCTTGGACGGCGCAAGACGTTTCAGGCCGGGCTGGTGATCTTCACCGTGGCGTCCCTGTTCATCGGCATCGCGCAGAGCGCGGCCTGGATGATCGCCGCGCGCGGTGTGCAGGGCTTTGGCGCGGCCATCCTTGCCCCCTCGACGCTGGCGCTCTTGTCCTATTCCTTTCCGGAGGGGCGCGAACGCACGCGGGCAACGGCCTGGTATGGCTCCGCCGCGGGCATCGGCGCGGCCTGCGGGCTGGTTCTGGGCGGGGTGCTGGCGCAGACCCTGTCCTGGCGCGTGGGGTTCTTCATCAACCTGCCCGTGGGGGTGGGGATGATCGTCCTTGGCGCGCGCTATGTCGAGGAAACCGCACCGACGCCGGGCCGCTTCGATCTGCCTGGAGCCATGCTGTCCACGCTTGGCTTCGGCGCGCTGATCTGGGGCGTTCTCGAGACCGCCGAGCGGGGATGGGAATACACCCCGGCGCTCTGGGCCATCGGCATCGGCTTTGCGGTGATCGCCGCCTTCGTGGCGCACGAGACGCGCGCCGCGCAGCCGATCATGCCGCTGCGGCTTTTCGACAGCCGTGAACGGGTCGGGGCCTACATGGCGCGTTTCCTCTATCTTGCGGCAATGGTCGGTTTCTTCTTTTTCTCGACGCAGTTCATGCAGGATGTCGATGGGTTCACGCCGTTGCAGGCGGGGCTGGGGTTCCTGCCGATGACCCTGGTGAACTTCCTCGTGGCGACACGGGTGCCGGACCTTACCGACAGAATGGGCAACCGGGCGCTGATGCTGCTGGGTATCGCCGTGACAGCCTTCGGCATGGGCTGGCTTGCGCAGGCCGAGGCCGGTGGCGGCTATGTCGTGAACATCGCCCTGCCGATGGCGCTGATCGGTGCGGGACAGGGGTTCTGCTTCGGCCCGCTGACGGCAAGCGGCATCGCGGGCACCCGCAAGGAGGATGCGGGCGCCGCCTCGGGCCTCGTGAACGTGGCGCACCAGATGGGAATGTCGTTCGGCCTTGCCCTGCTGGTCGCGGCGGGCGCGATGTTCGGCGGCGAGAGCTTTGCCGACAGCTACCACGCGGCAATGACCACCGGCGCGGTCCTGCTGGCTCTGTCCTACCTGTCGGTCTGGACGCTGATCCCGGCCCGCGCAAAGGCGCCCGCTGTGGCGCAATGATCGATTTATGCGGCAGGGCGATAGGGCCTTGCTGCATCTCTGCATAGTTAATCCGCCACGGCGCCATACCTCATGTGCATGAGACAGAACGGGCCGCCAAGGCCATTCCGACAGGAAGGATGACCCCATGTCCCCACCCATCGAATTCCGACTCCGCCGCCGCGTGTTCCTGACCGGGACCGCCGTTGCAGCTGTGTCCACCGGTTTGCGGGCCGGCGCCGGCGCGGCACAGTCCGCCACGCCGGCAATGCCCGGTGCCGACACCAGCACCGTCACCCTGATGGTCAACGGCGAAGCCCGCGAGATCACGGTCGACAACCGCACCACTCTGCTGGACGCCTTGCGCGAGACCCTGCAATTGACCGGCACCAAGAAGGGCTGCGACCACGGCCAGTGCGGGGCCTGCACCTGCACGGTGAACGGCACCCGTGTGAACTCGTGCCTGTCGCTTGCCGTCATGCATGACGGCGACGAGGTCGAGACCATCGAAGGCATCGGCACGCCGGACCGGATGGATCCGATGCAGGCGGCCTTTGTCGAACACGACGGCTTCCAGTGTGGCTACTGCACCCCGGGCCAGATCCAATCGGGGCGCGCCGTGATCGACGAGATCCGCGCCGGCATCCCCTCCCATGTCACCGGAGACCTGACCGCCGAGATCGCCATCACCGACGCCGAGATCCGCGAGCGGATGTCCGGCAACATCTGCCGCTGCGGGGCCTATGCCAACATCCTCGCCGCCATCACCCAGGTTGCGGAGGACCAGGCATGAGAGCGTTTTCCTACGAGAAACCCACGGATGTGGCCGCGGCCGCGGCGCGTGCGGCCGAGGTCGAGGGCGCAAAGTTCCTTGCCGGCGGCACCAACCTGCTCGACCTGATGAAGCTCGAGATCGAGACGCCGGTGCATCTGATCGACGTGAACGGCCTCGGGCTCGACGAGATCACGGAAACCCAGGACGGCGGCCTGCGCATCGGGACGCTGGTGTCCAACACCGCGCTGTCGGCCGATGCCCGCATCCGCCGCGACTACCCCCTGCTGACCCGCGCGATCGCGGCCGGTGCCAGCGGCCAGCTGCGCAACAAGGCCACCACGGGCGGCAACCTGCTGCAACGCACCCGCTGCCCGTATTTCTATGACACGGCGATGCCCTGCAACAAACGGGTTCCCGGTTCCGGCTGCGGTGCCCTGACCGAAGGGGCCTTCTCGCGCCAGCTCGGCGTGATCGGCACCTCGGATGCCTGCATCGCGACGCATCCCAGTGACATGGCCGTCGCCATGCGCGCGCTGGATGCCGTGGTCGAGACGGTCACCCCCAACGGCATGACCCGCCAGATCGCGCTGGAAGATTTCCACCTGCTGCCCGGCGACACGCCCGAGCAGGAGAACGCCCTGATGCCGGGCGAGCTGATCACCCACGTGGCGCTGCCCGCCCCCGTCGGCGGCACGCAGAGCTATCACAAGGTGCGCGACCGGGCGTCCTATGCCTTTGCCCTCGTCTCTGTCGCGCTGATCCGTCAGGCCGATGGCACGGGCCGCGTGGCGCTTGGCGGTGTCGCCCCGAAACCCTGGCGCAGGCCCGAGGCCGATGCGGAGCTGCCCAACGGCGCCCGTGCGGTCATCGCCCGCCTGCTCGAAGGCGCCAGCCCGACCGAGGAAAACGCCTTCAAGATCACCCTCGCCGAGCGGACCCTCGCCGCCATGCTGAAGGAGGCCTGAAATGCAGTTCAACGAACCCGCCGGCACCAACCTGTTCGACACCGCCAGGATCGTCGGAAAGGCCCACACCCGCATCGACGGCCCGCTGAAGGTCACCGGGACCGCGCCCTATGCCTATGAACGCCACGACGTGGTCGAAGGCCAGGTCGTGGGCTACCCGGTGCTGGCGACCATCGCGCAAGGCACCATCACCGCCATGCGCACCGATGCGGCCCAAGCAATGCCCGGGGTGATCGACGTGATCACCGCCCTCGACGTGGGCGCCATGCCGCAGCCGATTTCGTGGAACGTGGCACCGCTGTTCGGTGGCGCGGAGGTGGCACACTATCACCAGGCGATCGCCGTCGTCGTCGCCGAGACGTTCGAGCAGGCGCGCGCCGCCGCGGCTCTGGTCGAGACCGACTACGACGTGGCCGAGCCGGGGTCCTACGACCTCAGGGCGGCCTGGGAGGAGGTCCGCGATGACCGTTCCGACGCCACGCGCACGGGTGATTTCGAGACCGCCTTCGACGCGGCTCCGGTCACCATAGACCGCACCTACAGCACGCCGTCGCACAGTCATTCCATGATGGAGCCGCCCGCAACCATCGCCCATTGGCAGGATGGCCGCCTGACGGTCTGGACATCGAACCAGATGATCGAGTGGGCCCGCCGGTCGTTGGCGACAACCTTCGACATGGACGAAGCGGACGTCCGCGTGGACAGCCCCTATATCGGCGGCGGCTTCGGGACAAAGTTGGTCCTGCGCGCGGATGCGATCATGGCGGCCCAGGCCGCGCGGCGCATCGGGCGCCCCGTGAAGGTGGCGATGCCCCGGCCCATGGTCATGAACAACACCTCGCACCGGGCCTCGACCATCCAGCGTATCCGCATCGGCGCGGACCGCGACGGCCGCATCACCGCCATCGCGCACGAGGCCATTGCCCACGCGATGGAAGGCGGACGCGGAGAGAACGCCATCGGTCAGACGCATGCCTTCTACGCGGGCGAGAACCGGCTGGTGAAGCTGCACCTCGCCCGGATGGCCCTGCCGGAAGAGAACGCCATGCGCGCGCCGGGAGAGGCTTCGGGCCTGATGGCGCTGGAAATGGCGATGGACGAGCTGGCCGAAGAACTTGGGATGGACCCGGTCGAGGTCCGCATCGTCAACGACACGCAGGTCCATCCAGAGGATGGGCGCCCCTTCTCGGAGCGGCACTATGTCGAATGCCTGCGCACGGGGGCCGAGGCCTTTGGCTGGGCGGATCGCAACACCACGCCGGGTGCGATGCGCGATGGTGACTGGCTGATCGGCCACGGTGTGGCGGGGGCGTATCGTGGCGGTCCCGCGACCGGCTCCGGCGCGCGGCTGACGTTGACACCTGAGGGACGCGTGATCGTCGAGACATCGATGACCGACATCGGCACCGGATCCTACACGATCCTGGCGCAGACGGCGGCCGAGGTCATGGGCGTCACCCTCGATGATGTCGAGGTCCGGCTGGGCGACAGTCTCTATCCCGCTTCAAGCGGCTCGGGCGGCCAGTGGGGCGCGGCTTCCTCGACCGCCGGGGTCTATGCGGCAGCCGTTGCGCTGCGGCAGGCGATCGCGGATCACCTTGGGCATGAAGTCGACACGCTTGCATTCGAAGGCGGCGCCGTGCGTACACCGGACAAGCAGTTGCCGCTGGCCGGGCTGGCCGACAGCGACATCACCGCCGAGGACGCAATCCAGTTCGGCAGCCAACGTCGCGACCAGGTCGTTTCGACCTTCGGCGCGCATTTCGTCGAGGTGGCGGTGAACGCCTACACCGGCGAGACGCGGCTGCGTCGGATGCTGGCGGTCTGCGATGCGGGCCGGATCCTCAACCCGATCACCGCGCGGTCTCAGGTCATCGGCGGCATGGTCATGGGCGTGGGCGCCGCGCTGATGGAGGATGCGGCCATCGACACCGGGCGCGGCTTCTTCCCGGCGCATGACCTGGCCGGATACGAAGTGCCGGTTCATGCCGATATCCCCGAGCAGGAGGTGATCTTTCTCGATACGGTCGATCCGGTCTCGACACCGCTGAAGGCGAAGGGCGTGGGCGAGCTGGGACTGTGCGGCGTTGCCGCCGCCGTCGCCAACGCGGTGCGCAATGCCACCGGCGCGCGCGTCCGCGACTATCCGGTCACGCTGGACCGCTACATCGATCAGATGCCAACGGCCTGATCCAAGCGGCTACTCCAGAGGCGCTCCCGTCGCTCGGGGGCGCCGAAAGACCCTGTTTCCAAAGGACACGATATGAAGAAATGCCTGCAAGCCGCTGCCGTCGTCGGCGCGTCCGCCCTGCCTGTCGAAGCCCAGGAAAGCCCGCTTTCGGTCATTCGCGGTGCCGAGACCGAAACCTCGGCCGGACCCGAAGACTACTTCACTGGCAGCGTCATCGTCGGCCCGCTGTTCTCGGCTCCGGGCGAGGCGCGCCTCGGGGGTGGGCTGGTGCAGTTCGAGGCCGGCGCGCACACCGCCTGGCACACCCATCCGCTGGGTCAGACATTGTACATCACCAAGGGCATCGCCTGGGTGCAGGAAGAGGGGGGCGCCATCGTCGAGGCGCGGCCCGGCGATATCGTGCAGATCCCCGCGGATGTGAAGCACTGGCACGGTGCGGCGCCGGGCAGCGCCATGGCCCATTTCGCCATTGCCGAAGCGGTGGACGGATCGGCGGTTACCTGGATGGAAAAGGTCGCCCCCGAAGACTACGCGGCCGGCCCCGCCCAGTAACCTAGCCATCTGCGCGCCTTCATCGAAGCCCGGCCCGCGAAGGTCGGGCTTTGTTGCGCCTGCATCAGCCGAATGGTTCGGTGGCGCCCCATCGCGTGTCCCTCTCCGGGGCCCGCTTTGGGCCACACTCTGGGCCAAGCCATCGCGTCGACGTCGAAAGCCCGATGCCAGGATCATCCGCAATCACGCGCCGTGTCCGGCCGCGTGTCAGGGCCAGTCGAACCGCCTTGCGCCGAAACTCCGGCGTCGGTCCGTTCCCGGTCCCCATGGAACACCCCCCCCCCGTTCCCCCGGTCGGTGCTCTCTCCTTTTTCAGGGCAGGTCAAAGGCCACGCCGAACGCAACCGTCGCCGTCGCGGCGCAGGCCCCAAGGCCTACCGCTCGATGTCGTGGGTCCGTTCGTGCCCGCCCGCACCGGGTTCGGGGTCGGCGATGGGCTGGGCATAGCCACCTGCGCCATTGGCCCGTTCGATCTCGGCCAGTTCCTCGCCCTTGAAAGCCGCTTCGAAGGCGCGCAGACGTTTGTAGATCGACAGCAACTCGACGATCGTGGTCCAGGAATTCACCAGGAACTGGAACGAGGAACTGACCTGCCCGAAGGCCGTCAGGATCTGCTGCCAGATCCCCATGGTGATCTTGCCCGCCACGATGGTGGGCACCAGGATGATGTTGACGAAGATGTTGTCCGCCTGAAGGTAAAACCCCCGGGCGACGTTGAAATACATGTAGTGGAAGTACAGCCGGAAGTAGTTATGCCGCACGTTGGCGAACAGCTGTGCCACGGTGGGCGGCTGGGCGCGGTCGGGGTCGTCCTCGCCATAGACCAGCTCCTTGCGATAGGCCGCTTCGACCCGCTGGTTGAGGAATTCCAGACCCGGCAGCTTGATCCCCACGATCGCCAGAAGCGCGGTTCCGAAGGCGGCCCAGAACACCAGCGCCACGAAAAGCGGGTGCGGAATGGCCCCCACAAGGGGCAGGTCGGTGACGTATTGCGACAGGCTCCACAGAACCGGCAGGAAGGCGATCAGCGTCATCACCGCGTCCACGACCGACACGCCCAGCCCTTCCATGATCGAGGCAAAGCGCATGGTGTCTTCCTGCACCCGCTGCGACGCGCCTTCGATATTGCGGATCGTGGGCCAGCGCGACATGTAATAATCGTTCATCGCGGTGCGCCAGCGGAACACGTAATGGCTGACGAAGAACCGGGTGACCACGAAGATCAGCGTCGCGACCAGGGCGATTTCGGCGAAGACGAACAGCAGCCCGTAAAGGTCCGCGGCCGTGACCGTGCCGTCCCCGGTCAGGGCGGTCTGGAACTGGTCGAAGAAGGGGCGACGCCAGTTGTTGATCGCCACGCTGACCTGCACGCCGTAATAGGTCGTGAACAGGATGAAGGCCGATCCAAGGATCGACCACAACTGCCAGCGGTGCGGTGCATAGATGAACCAGAACGCCGCGAAGATCGCCACCCAGACCACGTAGAAGATGTAAAACATCAGGAAGGACGGGGTGTAGAAATACTGAAGCCCCACGATGGGATCCGCGGGCTCGGCCATGTCGAAGCCAAGCGCGGTGCCGATCTGTGTGCCGGCGCCGTACCAGACCAGCATGCCAAGGACGGTCCAGACCGCGACCGAGATGAAGAAGAGCTTTGGTTTCGGGAAGAAGGATTCGAACACGGAGCCGCAATTTCAAATTGAGGGAGCTGAGACTGCTCCGGATGTGTCGGATGACCCGGTTGCGCCGGATCCGCCGAAGATGATCGTGCGTAGCTTGCGGCAGAACCGGAAGTCAAATGACCAATCCGGTCGCGCACGTTCACGTTTTCGGAAACCCCGGAAGCGGCGCCTTTATGCCTTTCCCATGCGGAACGGGCTGTGTTTCGGGCGAAACCTGATCGGCCGCCCCGGTGCCGCCGCCCTTTCGGGGTGCGGGGCCGGGACGGCGCGCGGCTGACCTTCGGCGGCTTTTACGTGCCGGTCAGACTGGCACGGCCGGTTGCGGCCTCGTCCCGGACCTCCCTCAGGCGCAGCGCGATCTGGTCCAGATGGGTATCGCAGGTTCCACAGCAGCCGCCCCAGATGTCCATCCGCGGAAAGCGGCGGGCCACGTCGGCCATGCGGTGGCCCAGGTCCACCGGGTCGCCTTCTTCCAGGTGGCCCAGTTTGCACAGCGCGATCTTGTCCATCTTCGCCGCGTTGGGCCGGATACAGCGCAGCCGGTCCTGCCAGGGGCCGGGTTCCAGCGCCGGTTCGAATTCCTCAGGGTGCGAACAGTTCAGCGCGTAGAAGGCCGGGTAGCCGTCGGTGGCCGTCTCGATATCCTTGATCGCCTGGCGCAGCGTCGCGCCGGAAGCCAGGCGGGAACTGGAGGTCAGCGAGAACGACACCGCCAGCGGCATGTCCACCGCGCGCGCCGCCCGCACCACGCCGCGCGCCTCGGCCGGGTTGTTGAAGGTCACCGCCCAGGCCAGATCGGCCCCGGCCCGTTTCAGGGTGTGCATCTGGGCGGCGTGGTATTCGGCCGCTTCGTCTTCGGTGATCGTGCGGTTCAGGCTGTAGGCATCGCCCCGGGGCCCGATATACCCCACGACCCGCGCCTCCGGCAGCTGGCCCTGGTATTCCTGCGCAAGGGACCTCAGGAAATCTGTCGACCGGATGTTGGCCTCGGCCAGGCTGTCGGGCGAATAGCCCAGCAGCGCGCCCCAGTCCCGGCTGGCGCGATAGTCGAACCCGCCGATCAGGGCGGCCATCCCGTGCCGGGCGGCCACGTCCAGGTAGCGGCGGTACATGCCGCGGATCGTCTCGGCGGCGGCCGGATTGCCAAGCAGCGGGAACATGGCGAAATGCGGCAGGTCATAGCCCCACTTGTACATGATCTCGGTCTCGATGCCGCCTTCGGTCAGCCAGGTCAGGCCCGGCGCGCGGCGGGGAATGTCGGTATGGGTCATCTTGAATGGTTCTTTCGGATAATGCGTGACTGGTGCGAAGAATGGACTTTGCCCGTGCCGGGCGATAGAAATCCCGTGGTCCAGTGCCCTGTTGGCCTGGTTCTTCCCTTGGTTTCAAAGGGATGTGTTGGTGTCAGGGAACGCGTCGGGGTCGTGAGGGCGCAGAACTGCACCCGTGGTGCAGTGACGTGGCGGAATGTTCCCGATGCAGAAGAAACCCGATACCCGGACCCGGATCCTGGACATCGCCGAGGCCGGCGTGCTGTCCAAGGGGTTCGGCGCGACCTCGATCGACGAGATCATCGCCGAGGCGGGCATATCGAAGAACGGGTTCTTCTATCACTTCCGGGACAAGAACGAACTCGCCCGGGCGCTGCTGCAACGTTACCTTGATACCGAGGAAGCGGTCCTGGACGATGTCTTTGACCGCGCGCGCGAGCTGCACGAGGATCCGCTGCACGCCTTCCTGATCGGGCTCAAGCTGTTGTCGGAAATGATGGCCGATCTGCCCAACGGGCATCCCGGCTGCCTGGTGGCGACCTTCTGCTATTCGGAACGGATGTTCGACCAGAAGGTGCGCGACCTGAACCGATCCGCCGTCATGATCTGGCGCGCGCGGTTCCTGGCCATGCTGGAGGAGATCGCCGCCATCTACCCGCCCCGGGACAAGGTGGATCTGCGGGCGCTGGCCGATATGATCTCGAACACGGTCGAGGGCGGCATCGTCCTGTCGAAGGCGGTGGCCGAACCGGCGCTGCTGGCGGAACAGATCATGCTGTTGCGGTCCTACATCCGCCTGCTGTTCGATCCCGCCGCCGACCGGCGGTGATGGACCTGGCCCGGGGCCCGGTCAGACCGTCGCCTGGATCTTCAGGCTGCCCGGGGCGGGGTGACCTGCGAAGACGGCACGGACCTCTTCAAGGGGCAACCGATGTGTCACCAGCCGGGCGGCATCGGCGCGGCAGGCGTCAAGGGTCTTCAGCGCGTCGGGCAGGTTGTGGTTCAGGGAATGCGACCCGGCCAGCGTGATCTGGCGGCGGAACAGTTCGAAGGGCGCGATGTCGATCCGGGCATCCGACGGGCAGACCCCGAAGAACAGCCCCGCGCCGCCATTGGCGACATAGCGGATGAGCTGGCCGGCGACGGCAGGCACGCCGGTGGCGTCGATGGCCAGGTCCGTGGCCTGTTCGCGGTCGGCCAGGTCCGTGCTGCCCGAGGCGATGGGCTGAAAGCCCAGGTCCGCGACCAGGGCCAGGCGATCTTCGTTCAGATCCACCAGCGCCACGTCTGCCATGCCGCGTGCGCGCAGCACCACGGCCAGCAGCAGCCCGATGGGACCGGCGCCGAAGATCAGCGCATTCCGGGCCTGTTCGGCGCGCGCCGCGCCCAGCCCGTTCAGCACGCAGCCGACCGGTTCGGCCAGTGCGGCGATGTCAAAGGGCATGTCGCCGATCGGATGCACGGCCGATGCCTTCACGACGCTTTGTTCGGCAAAGCCGCCGTGGCGGGTGACGCCATAGGCCTGCAGCCCGGTGCACAGATGCGCCCAGCCCCGGCGGCAGGCCGGGCAGGCGCCGCATTCGATGTTGGGATCGACGACGACGGCGTCTCCGGGGGCGATCGTGTCCACGCCTTTCCCGATCTCGGTGACGACCCCGGCGTATTCGTGGCCCGGCACTACCGGAAAGGCCGAGGTGCCGTAATTGCCGCGCAGGACCTCGATATCGGTGTGGCAGATGCCGCTGGACCGGACCTGCACCACCACCTCGCCCGGGCCGGGGCGGGGATCGGGCAGGTCGGTCAAATCCAGTTCGTTGCGACCCGTGAACAGGATGGCGCGCATGTCAGTCGTCCTTGAGATAGGCGGTCAGCGCCGCCCGTGTGCCACCGGCCCAGATCAGCGTCAGCCAGCGGATGAAGGCCTGCGCGAAGCGGGGATCGTCGGCCAGCGCGCCGTAGAAATGGCGCTGCTCCAGCCAGGCCTGCGGGTCATCCCTTGCGGCCTTGGCGACGATGACCAGCTCATCCCAGACCGGATCGTTCGGCGCGATCCGGGATCCGTCCTCGCGGGTCCCTTCGCACATCCGCGCCCATAGAGCCTGGCTCAGCGCCAGCCCTTCCAGCGGTGTGCCAGTGGCCACCGCGTCGCGGATCACCGGCAGCACGGCGCCGGTATGGCGGTTGGACCCGTCGAAGGCCACACGGCGCACGGTGTCGGCGATCCTGGGGTTGGAAAACCGCTGGTCGATCAGGTCGACATAGGCCTGGGGCGTCATGCCGGGCACGTCGTGGACATGCGGGGCCATCTCCTCAAGTGCGATCTTGCGGAAAAGCCCCTTGATCAGCGGGTCTGACATGGTGTCGTGGATCGTCTCGACATGCAGGATCTCGGCCGGGGCGGCGATGATCTGGTGGCCGCCGTTGAGAATGCGCAGCTTCATCGCCTCGTAGTCGTGGACAAGGTCGGTAAGCGTGACGCCGACCCGTTCCAGCGGCGGGCGGCCGGCGCAGAAGCGGTCCTCGATCACCCATTGGCGAAAGTTCTCGTGCGTCACCGGCACGGCGTCGTCGATGCCGAAGTCATGCACCAGCGCCAGTTCCTTCGGCCCGGTGGCGGGGACGATGCAATCGACCATGGAATTGGGGAAGGTGACGTGGGTTTCGATCCAGTCGGCCAGGTCCGGGTCGATCTTTTGCGCCAGCGTCGTCACAACCGAATGGAGGATCGTGCCGTTGCCGGGAAGGTTGTCGCAGCTCATGCAGGTGAACGGGCCGTCGCCTGCCGCGCGGCGGCGGGCCAGTGCGGCGACGATGGCGCCGAAGGCCGTGCGCGGCGCAAGGGGCTGGGCGATGTCGTGGGCGATATCGGGGTGGGTCGGGTCGAACTTCTTGGTGGCCGGGTCCAGGAAATAACCGCCTTCGGTCACTGTCATCGCCACGATGCGGATCGCCGGGTCCGACATCCGGTCGATCAGCGGGCCATTGCCTTCGGTCACGGGCACGTAGCCGATCATCGATCCCACGACCTCGGCCGAGGTGCCTTTCGGGTCCAGTTCGATCAGCGTGGTCAGGTAATCCTGTGCGGCCAGTTTCAGCCGCTGCGCCTCGTCATTGGGGCGGATGCCGGCGCCGATGATGGCCCAGTCCTGCGCCTGGCCCTGCTGCATGAGCCGATGCAGGTACCACGACTGGTGTGCGCGGTGGAAATTGCCAAGGCCGATATGGACGATGCCGGGGGTCAGCGCGGCGCGGTCATAGGTGGGGCGGGCGATGTCCGGGGGGAGATCGGGCAGGGCGGCGGTGCAAAGCTTGATCGCCATCGGAACCTCTTGGGGTTGCCGGGGGCCCCTGGCCCCCCGTCGGTTTCATGCAAGACGCTGCCTCGGGCGCTGGCGCCTCAGCTCATCCACTGACCGCCATCGACGTTGTAGGTCTGCGAGACGATGTAGTCGGCTTCGGACGAGGCCAGGAACACCGCCATGCCCGACAGGTCGTCGGGCGTGGCATAGCGGCCCGCGGGCACGCCGGCCTCGACCTCGCGGCGTTTCTGGCCGGGTTCCTTGCCTTCGAGCCTGGCGAACATGGCGTCCACGTGGACCCAGTGTTCGCCGTCCACCACGCCGGGCGCGATGGCGTTGACGTTGATGCCGTGCTTGATCAGGTTCAGCCCGGCGGATTGGGTCATCGAGATCACGGCGGCCTTGGTCGAGCAATAGACCAGCACCAGCGCCTCGCCGCGTCGTCCGGCCTGGCTGGCCATGTTGATGATCTTGCCGCCGTGACCCTGGCTGATCATCTGCCGCGCGGCGGCCTGCATGGTGAACAGCGTGCCGGCGACGTTGACGGAATACAGCCTGTCATAGCTTTCGCGGGTGATGTCGACGGTTTCGGCGGCGTCGAACAGCGCGGCGTTGTTGATCAGGATGTCGAGCTTGCCGGCCTTGCCCACGACAGAGCCGATGGCCGCGTCGATGCTGGCCTGGGCGGTCACGTCGATATGCACGGCATAGGCGCCCATGCCCAGTTCGGCGGCGGTCGCTTCGGCGGCGTCCATGTTGATGTCGCCGATGGCCACGGTGGCGCCTTCGCGCAGGTAGGCGGCGGCAAAGCCCTTGCCGATGCCACGCGCGGCGCCGGTGATCAGGGCGGATTTTCCATCCAGTCGTTTCATGCGATGCGAAGTCCTTGAGCGTCGAATTTGTGGATCTTGGTTTCGTCCGGGGTCAGCCAGACCCTGTCCCGGTGATGCACGCCGAATTCGCCGTCCACGCGCACGGTCAGGGCGTCGGCCAGGCCGGTGTCGTGGACATGCAGGAAAGTGTCCGACCCCAGGTGTTCCGACACGCTGATCACCCCCGACCAGGCGCCGCTTTCGGTCGACGCCTGCAGGTGTTCGGGGCGGATGCCTATGGTGTGGGCGCCGTATTTCTCGGCCTCGGGGCCTTCGATGAAATTCATCCGGGGCGAGCCGATGAAGCCCGCGACGAACTTGTTGCGCGGCGCGCGGTACAGATCCAGCGGGCTGCCCACCTGTTCGACCACGCCGGCCTGCAGCACGACGATCTTGTCGGCCATGGTCATCGCCTCGACCTGGTCGTGGGTGACGTAGATCATCGTGGTTTCAAGTTTTTCGTGCAGTTCCGAGATTTCCATCCGCATGCCCACCCGCAGCGCCGCGTCGAGGTTCGACAGCGGTTCGTCGAACAGGAAGGCCGAGGGTTCGCGCACGATGGCCCGGCCGATGGCGACCCGCTGGCGTTGCCCGCCCGACAATTGCCCCGGGCGGCGGTCCAGGTAGTCGGTCAGGTTCAGCGCGCGGGCGGCGTCGGCGATGCGGCGGTCCTGTTCGTCCCGTGCGATGCCCGCCATCTTCATCGGAAAGGCGATGTTCTTGCGCACCGACATGTGCGGGTACAAGGCGTAGCTTTGGAACACCATCGCCAGTCCGCGCTTGGCGGGGGGCAGGCCGGTGGCGTCCTGGCCGTCGATCTCGATCACGCCGGCGGTCATGTCCTCGAGCCCGGCGATCAGGCGCAGCAGCGTGGACTTGCCGCAGCCCGAAGGGCCGACGAAGACCACGAATTCCCCGTCCTCGATTTCCAGGTCCAGCGGCGGGATGACCGTGACCTCGCCAAAGGCCTTCTTGACCTGCTTGAGCTGAATGCGTCCCATAAGCTCGCTCCCTACTTCACCGCGCCGAACGTCAGGCCGCGGACGAGTTGTTTCTGGCTGAACCAGCCCATGATGAGGATCGGCGCGATGGCCATGACCGAGGCCGCCGAAAGTTTCGCGTAAAACAGCCCTTCGGGGCTGGAATAGCTGGCGATGAAGGCCGTGAGCGGCGCCGCCTTGGCGGCCGTCAGGTTCAGCGTCCAGAAGGCTTCGTTCCAGGCCAGGATCACGTTCAGCAGCACGGTCGAGGCCATGCCCGGGATCGCCATCGGCGTCAGCACGTATATGACCTCTTCCCGCAGCGACGCCCCATCCATGCGGGCCGCTTCCAGGATCTCGCCCGGGATCTCGCGGAAATAGGTGTAAAGCATCCAGATGATGATCGGCAGGTTGATCATCATCAGCACGAACACCAGGCCCACGCGGCTGTCGAGAATGCCGAGATCGCGGAAGATCAGGTAGATGGGGACCAGCACGCCGACGGGTGGCAGCATCTTGGTCGACAGCATCCACATCAGCACGTCCTTGGTGCGCGGACCGGGCACAAAGGCCATGGCCCAGGCTGCCGGGATCGCGATGACCAGCCCCAGGATGGTCGAGCCCAGCGAGATCACCACCGAATTGGTGAAATGCTTGAAGTAATCCGACCGCGCCTGCACGGCGCTGTAAGCTTCGGTGGTCCAGTGGGTGTTGAACAGGATCTCCAGCGGGGCCTTGATCGCGTCGCCTTCGGATTTCAGCGACAGGATGACGATCCAGAGCACCGGGAAGAACATCATCAGGCCAAGCAGGCCGGCGACGAGGGTGGTGATCGTCTTGCGGGGTGTCGATACGGCGCGTGCCATCAGGTCCTCCTCACGCGTCCAGGTTCTTGCCGATCATCCGCATCAGGAAGATCGCGACGATATTGGCCAGGATGATGGCGATCACGCCCCCGGCGGATCCCATGCCCACGTCGTATTGCAGCAGCGACGAGACATAGATCAGGTAGGTCAGGTTGGTCGTCGACACGCCCGGACCGCCATTGGTGGTCACCAGGATTTCGGCGAAGATCGACAAAAGAAAGATCGTCTGGATCAGGATCACCACGGTGATCGCGCGCGCCAGGTGCGGCAGCATGATGTAGAAGAACCGCGCCGGCCAGCTGGCGCCGTCCATCTCGGCGGCCTCCAGCTGTTCCTGGTCCAGCGACTGAAGCGCCGTCAGCAGGATCAGCGTGGCAAAGGGCAGCCATTGCCAGCTGACGATCAGGATGATCGACAACAGGGGGATCTGGCTGAAGAAGTCTATGGGCTGCATCCCCAGGCCCTTGGCGATATGCCCGAAGATCCCGTTGACCGGGTTCATGAACATGTTCTTCCACACCAGCCCCGACACCGTCGGCATCACGAAGAACGGTGCGATCACCATGATCCGGATGATCCCCTGGCCCCACATCGGCTGATCCAGCAGCAGGGCGAACAGGATACCCCCCACCACCGTGATCAGCAGGACACCCGCCACCAGCAGCAGCGTGTTCAGCATCGCCGCCTTGAAGCTGGGGTCGGTGACGAACCAGTAATAGTTCTCCCACCCGACAAAGGGATTGTCGCCTGGCATCAACAGGTTGTAACGCAGGAACGAAAAATACAGCGTCATCGAAAGCGGGATGATCATCCAGCCGAGCAACAGTAGCACGGCGGGCGAAATCATCAGCCTTGCGGCGGAACGCGAAGCTTTGGTCGCCATGAACCCCTCCCTTGGTCGCATGGTCAGCATTGAAGGCAGGATCCGGTCCGGGTCCTCGCTGCAAGGCTGAGCGGAGGCGTTGCCAAAGCGGGCCGACCAGGGTCGGCCGACCCGCTCCGGGAGGAGTTACTTGATGTATCCGGCCTTGGTCATTTCGCGCACGGCGAACTTCTGGCTGTTGGCCAGGGCCTGATCCACGGTCTGCTGTCCGGCCAGCGCGGCCGAGATCTGCTGGCCGACGTAGTTGCCGATACCCTGGAATTCCGGGATCGCGACGAACTGGACGCCGGTGTAGGGCACCGGATCCTTCGTGGCATCCGCCGGGTTCGCGGCCAGGATCGATTTCTCGACCGTCTGGGCGAAGGGCGCGGCTTCCAGGTAGGCCTCGTTCTGGTAGGTCGACTTGCGCGTGCCGGGAGGTGCGGCGACCCAGCCCTTGGTCTCGCCCACCAGGTTGATGTATTCTTCGGAGGTGGCCCAGGCCAGGAACTCCTTGGC
Organism: Marinibacterium anthonyi; assembly: GCA_003217735.2. GTDB lineage: Bacteria > Pseudomonadota > Alphaproteobacteria > Rhodobacterales > Rhodobacteraceae > Marinibacterium > Marinibacterium anthonyi. Next base: position 784,292 of record CP031585.1, read on the forward strand.
GACGTCGACCTTCTTGGAACTTGCCGGGACGGCCAGCGCCCAGGCCCAGAACCAGCCGGTGCCCTTGTCGGTCACTTCCTTCGGCGCCTGGAAGAATCCGGTCTTGTCGGCGACCGAGGATTCATCGGGGTTGTAGATATAGCCCGCCGCGGATGTCGCATCGACCCAGGTGGCGCACTTGCCGTCGGCAAACAGCGCGCGGTTCTCGTTGTGGCCGTTGGCGGTGGCGCCCGGAGGCCCGTATTTCGTCATCAGGTCGACGTAATAGGTGATCGCCGCGTTCCATTCGGGGCTGTCGATCGTCGGGTTCCAGTCCATATCGAACCAGCGGCCGCCGAATGCGTTCACCAGCGGGCCGACAAAGGCCATGTTCTCGCCCCAGCCGGCCTTGCCGCGCTGGCAGGTGCCGAAGATGCCATTGTCGGGATCGTTCAGCTTGGCGACCATTTCCTCGAACTGGTCATAGGTGATCTGTTCGTCGGGAACCTCGATGCCGGCCTTTTCGAACAGGTCGGTGCGGTAGAAGGTGAACGAACTTTCGGCATAGAACGGCACCGCGTAAAGCTTGCCGTCGGCCGACAGGCCATTGCGGACCGGTTCGAAGATGTCGTCGTAATTGTAATCGTCGCCCAGGTCGTCAAGCGGGGCCAGCCAGCCCTGCTTGCCCCAGATCGGGGCTTCGTAGGCGCCGATGGTGACGATGTCGAAGGACCCGCCGTTTGTGGCGATGTCGGTGGTCACACGCTGGCGCAGGACGTTCTCCTCCAGAACGACCCAGTTGAGCGTGTTGCCGGTGGCTTCCTCGAATTTCGGCGCCAGTTCCTGCATGATGATCATGTCGGAATTGTTCACCGTCGCGATGGTCAGCTCTTCGGCCCAGGCGGCCACGGCCGAGACCGAGACCAGAACGGACGCGCCGAACAGGGCTGTCTTCAGTTTCATCTTTACCTCCCATTGGTTCCTTCAAACGAACTGCGCACACCTAAGCGGCCCTCTGAACGCAAGTCAATGAAAGTTTACACCCGTAAATTTAATTGCTGCGGCGCAGAAACTTTCAGGCGGAGTCCCTAAGCACCAGTCGTCCCTCGAAATATTGTTCGGGGCGCTCGCCTTCGATTTCCTTGCCCTCGATGATATCGAATAACGTGTGCACGCTTCCCTCGGCGATCGCCTTGTAATCCTGTGCGACGGTGGTCAGCGGCGGGCAGGTGAATCGGGACCAGGGATGGTCGTCATGCCCGGCGATTCGCAGCGCGCATCCGGGACCGTGGCCGACACGCAGTCCCTTCTGGTAGGCGGCGGCGATCAGGCCGATCGCCAGCCGGTCATTGGAACACAGCACCGTGTCCGACGGCAGGCTCCGGTCCGAGATCAGCTGGATGCCGCCCTCCAGTCCGATCTGTTCGAAGTCCCAGGTCCCGCCCTTGGCCTGGATCACCTTGGGGTCGTGACCCAGCCGCTCCATCGCCATCGTGTAGGCTTCGCGCCGCTTGTTGGCGTTGGGGTTCACCGGGGGCATCTCGAAGAAGCAGGGCGGTTCGCCGGTGCGGCACAGGTAATCCACGATCATCGTGATACTCTGGACATTATCGAGCCCGACAAAAGCTTTACCGACTTTCACGTTGCTGTCGAAGACGACGGTCGGCACCTCCTGGGTGAACCGTTCGACCGCCTCGATATCCGAACTGCGCCCCAGTGGCGCGATCAGGGCGCCCGCCGGACGCAGCGACGCCAATGTCGCCAATGCGTTGTTTTCCAGGTCGGTCTGGCCATGGGCGCTGAAGATCGCGGGCCAGTAGCCGGCATCGATGCACTGCCGTTCGATCAGGCGGACCATCTCGGCGAAGAACGGGTCGGCCAGGTAGGGCACGATGATCCCGATGATCTTCGTCAGCTTCCGATTCTGGTTTATCGCAAACAGGTTGGGGCGGTAGTCGAACTCTTCCAGGGCGCCTTCGATGCGCTCGCGCGTGGACTTCCGGACGCTCGTGGGGTCGTGGAAGTATTTCGACAACGTCGGGCGGGATATTCCGCTAACCGTCGCGAATTCCTCCATATTCCTGATCCGCTTGTCACCCATGAAGTCCTGTCCGTTGCTGATGGTTCACGTGGTGAAGGTACTGTTGGCGCCTCCTGACGCGAAGATCCAAAATTGTTTACGCGCGTAGTGTTTCCTGTTGACTTTAGGAGGGGCCGCCTGCAACGGTCAAGAGGGGCGCTGAGGAGGGCCCCGGCAGGGGCGCGGGTCATCGGCCCGCGCTGGTAACGGAGGAGGCCCGGGCGCGCCCCGGCTGCTTTAACGCGCGGATTGCAATGAAGAAGATCGTCGTCATCGGGGAAATCCTCGTGGAGATCATGGCCGACACGCAAGGGCGGGGGTTCCTTGCGCCACAGGCCCTGACCGGGCCCTTTCCATCGGGCGCGCCTGCGATCTTTGCCAGCCAGGCCGCGCGGATGGGCCAGCCCGTCGCCATCGTCTCGGCCGTGGGGGACGACGATTTCGGGCGGGTGAACCTGGACCGGCTGACCGGGGATGGCGTGGATGTCTCGGGCGTCTACATCGACCCGGACCGGCCCACCGGCACCGCCTTTGTCCGCTACCGCGCGGATGGCGCGCGGGATTTCGTTTTCAACATACGCCACAGTGCGTGCGGCACCCTGCATGTGACCGATGCGGTCAGCGCCCTGATCGACAGTGTCGATCACGTGCACATCATGGGATCGTCGCTGTCCTCCGCCGAATTCGTCGACCTGAACCTGCAGGCCGGCGAAAAGGTGCGCGCGCGGGGCGGCACCGTGTCCTTCGACCCGAACCTGCGCAAGGAGATCCTGACCGCCCCCGGCATGGCCGACGCCATGGTGCGGATCCTGGCGATGACCGATCTATACCTGCCCAGCGGCGATGAGCTGACCCTGCTGACCCAGTTCAAGGACCAGGCCGGCGCCATCGACGAACTGCTGGGCGGCGGCATCAAGGCGATCGTCCACAAGAACGGGGCGCAGGGCGCCACCTATCACGACGCCGACCAGACCATCGCCGCCCAAGCCTTTCAGGTCGGGGAAATCGATCCAACCGGCGCAGGCGACTGTTTCGGCGGCACCTTCACAACGCTCTGGCTGCGCGGCGCCGCCCCCGAGGAGGCGCTGCGCCTTGCCATGGCCAGCGGCGCGCTGGCCGTCACCCGGCGCGGCCCCATGGAAGGCGCCGCCGACCGCGCCACGCTCGACGCCTTTCTTCGCACGCAGGAGCCCGCATGACCCATCCGCTGCTTGCCATTCCCGAAGCCTATCGCCGGGGCGACCACCTGGGCATCACCTCGGTCTGTTCGGCCCATCCGATCGTCATCGAGGCGGCGCTGGGGCTGGCGCGCGACCGGGGCAAGACCGTGCTGATCGAGGCGACCTGCAACCAGGTGAACCAGGACGGCGGCTATACCGGCATGACGCCGGCGGACTTCCGGGCCTTTGTCGAGGGCATCGCCGACAAGGTCGGCTTTGACAAGGCGGGCATCGTTCTGGGCGGCGATCACCTGGGGCCGAACCCGTGGAAGCACCTGCCGGCGGACCAGGCCATGGACAAGGCCTGCGCCATGATCGCGGCCTATGCCGAGGCCGGGTTTACCAAGTTGCACCTGGACACGTCGATGGGGTGCGACGGCGAACCGGACGCGCTGAAGGACGAGGACACCGCCGCCCGTGCCGCCCGCCTGGCCGAGGTGGCCGAACGGCACAAGGGCGCCTTGGACCCGGTCTACGTGATCGGGACCGAAGTGCCGGTGCCCGGTGGCGCGACCCATGACCTGGACCAGTTGGAGTTGACCGCGCCCGACGCCGTGGCCGCGACCCATGACGTGCACCGATGGGCCTTCGCGGCGCGTGGGCTGGCAGGGGCGTTCGACCGGGTCATCGCCCTGGTCGTCCAGCCCGGCGTGGAATTCGGCCACACCGACGTCGTGCATTTCGACGCGCAGAAAGCCGCGCCGCTGTCCGCCACGCTGCAGGCCTATCCCGGCATCGTCTTCGAGGCCCATTCGACCGATTACCAGGGCGCGGCGGGCCTGCGGGACCTGGTCAGCGGCGGTTTTGCCATCCTCAAGGTCGGCCCCTGGCTGACGTTCGCCCTGCGCGAGGCGCTGTATGCGCTGGACGGGCTGGCCGACGTGCTGGAGGGGCATGTGCCCGAGGGCCGTCTGATGGCGACGATGGAGGCGGTGATGCAGGAGGCGCCGGGCAATTGGCAGCGGTATTACCACGGCGCCGAACCCGATCTGTGGCTGCAGCGCCATTTCAGCTTTTCGGACCGCATTCGGTATTACTGGCCGTCGGACCGGGCCAGCCACGCGGTCGAAGCCCTTCTGGACCGCATCGTGACAAGGCCGATCCCCGGCCCGGTGCGCAGCCAGTTCTTCCCAAGGTACGGCGTGGGCGATGCCCCGATGTGCGGCCGCGACCTTCTGATCGCCGCCGTCCGCGACGTGCTCGAACTTTACGACGGCGCGGTGTCGCCCGACTGAAGCCGCCACGGCCAACCCGACCGCCAATCGGTTTTCGGCTGACGCCGCACGCACCGCGTGCATTCCCTGTCGGGTGCAATGACCCGGTCGGCGGGCATTCTGTGGCTCTATGGTCCTGTTTCGAAACCACCTCCAGCGACCGTCTATGCAGGCCATCTTGCGTCTGTTAAGGAAAATTCCGTGTTGTCGGGCCCGGATAGGTTGTCGGGCGGGGTAACATGGATCGGGTCTTGCCAGAGCCTCCTTTGAAATCGTGCCAGATCCCCGCGCCCGTTTGCGGGGTCTTGCGTATCCGGAACGTGGTCGAATGCAGCGCCGAACGAATGATCAAGGGGCCGATCGCATGGACCCGGGCCGCCGCGCGCCCGATTTCGGGGCCGGGGCCGATACTGGTCCTCATTCTGGTCCTCATTCTGGTCCTCATTCTGGGCCTGATACTGGACGCGACGCCGGGAAGGACCGGTTTTCCTTTCCGCTGAAGCCCACGATCCTGCTGGTGGTCATGGCGGTGACCGTGCCGGTGCTGCTGGCCATCATCCAGATCAATTACAAGTCCACCGACCGGGTTGTGCGCGCCCATGCCTTCAAGCTGGTGGAACAGTTCCGCGCCGAGACGATCGAGGATATCGCCGCCGAGTTCACCGCACTGACCGCGCAGATCGCGACCTCGGCCGAACTGGGGCACCAGGACCCCAGTTTCTATTCCGACGATCGCGCGCTTGGCTACCTGTTCCGCGAACTGCAGTACAGCAAGACCGCGCTGAACGTTTATGTCGGGCTTGAAGACGGGTCCTTCCGGCAGGCGCGGCGTCTGCACGACACGTCCGTCCCGATCGAAGGCACGCTGCCGCCCGAGGGCGCTGAATACGCCTATCGCCTGCTGGAACCGGCGCCGGGACAGCCGGTGATGGACCGCTACGTCTTTCTGTCCCCAGATCAGCAGAAGCTGGGCGAGGTTTCCGCCGAAAGCGATTACGACCCGCGCCAGCGCGCCTGGTATCGCCAGGCGGTCGCGGCCGGCACGACCATGATGACCGACCCCGAACTGTTCTGGGCTTTCGGGTTGGTCGGCTTCACCGTCGCCGCCCCGTTCTCGGCGGATGGAGAGCTGAAGGGCGTCGTGGCCGTCGACGTGACGCTGGACAATTTCTCGGATTACCTGGCCCAGAACCCGCTGAGCCCCAACAGCGTCAGTTACCTGCTGGACGGGCGGGGCAATGTTCTGGCCGCTTCCGACGGGTCGGCGGCCTTTGGCGAAGCCAACCAGGACGTCGAGCTGCCCCATGTCACCGATGTCGGCAATCGTCTGGTGGCGCTGGCCTATGCCAACCGGCCGCAGGACCGCGACATCGACGTCTATCCCTATTCCGAAGGCGACGAGGACTACATCGTCGGCCTGTCCGATTTCCAGGGCTCCGTGGGCAAGCCCTGGCGGCTGATGGTGCTGACGCCGCTGACCGATTTCACGTCCGACCTGGTCCAGAACAACCGCCAGATGGTGATCCTTGGCCTGGCCGCGGTGGTCATCCAGATGATCGTCATCTACCTGGCGGCCAGCCTCGTCGCCTCGCCGCTGAAGCGGCTGTCGGCCAAGGTGCAGAAGATCCAGGCGCTGGAGCCCGCCGACGGCATCCCGGTGGTGCATTCTCGCGTGCGCGAGATCGTCGTGCTGTCGAAGGCGATCGAGACGCTGGATATCGCCGTTCAGGCCTTTGCCCGGTTCGTCCCCGTCGGCCTGGTGCGTCAGTTGCTGATGTCGGACCAACGGCTGGACATCGGCGGGCAAAGCAAGTTCCTGACGATCTTCTTTTCCGACATGGAAGGGTTTTCGTCGCTGGCCGAACGCATCGCCTCGCGCGAATTGCTGCAGCGGATATCGACCATGCTGGAACTGGTGTCGCGCTGCGTGCACGAGGAAAGCGGCACGATCGACAAGTTCGTGGGCGACGGGGTGATGGCCTTCTGGGGGGCGCCGGCGTCGCTGGACGATCATGCCTGGCATGCCTGTGTCGCCGCGCTGCGGATCCAGCACATGCTGGACCGGATGAACGCCACCTGGCGCGATGAAGAGGCGCCCGAGATGCGGCTGAGGGTGGGGATCCATTCCGACGCCGTGCTGGTGGGCAACGTCGGGTCCAAGGAACGGATGAGCTACACGGTCCTGGGCGACGGCGTGAACATCGCGGCCCGTCTGGAAGCGCTGAACAAGGAATACGGGACGCTGATCTGCATCAGCCACGACACCTTCCGCGAGGCCGGCGACCGGCTGTGCGTGCGTCCCATCGACGAGGTGTCCGTAAAGGGCCGCCGGGCCAAGTTCACTGTCTACGAACTGCTGGGCGCCTACGCGGCCGGGCGCGACATGGAACCGACGGCCGAGGATCTCGAGATCGCGCGCATCACCCGGTTCGCCTTTGATGCGCTGGTGGCGGGCGACCGGGTGACCGCGCTGGCCCGCTACCGCGAGGTCCTGGCGCTGCGCCCCGACGATCCGGTCGCCCGGGTCCATGCCGATCGCATTTCCGCCGACGCCCCCAAGCTGGTCAGCGAGGTTTCCAATGAACGCCCATGACATGCCCAAGGCCGCGGCCTTCCGGCCAAGCGCCTATTCGGCCGTGGTCCTGCGCCAGCTGCTGGCCCTGCGCGACCGCCTGCCGGGCGCCCGGGTCCTGGATATCGGCTGCGGCAGCGGCGTGTTGCTGGCCGGCGCCGCGCGGCTGGGCGCCACGTCGCTGTGCGGCATCGACATCGAACCGGCGGCGGCCGACGAAACCGCGCGGCTGCTGGGAACACTGGACGAAGAGGTCGCGATCGAAACCTGGCAGGGCAGCCTGTACGACCCCGTCGCCGGGCGCCGGTTCGACGTGATCCTGGCCAACCTGCCGCATTTCCCGATGGACACCGCCTCGGTCGAGGATCGCCTGTCGACCTGGTCCTGTGGCGGCGACAACGGGCGCCGGTTGCTGGATCCGGTCATTGCCGGCATCGGCGAGCACCTTGAACCGGACGGATTTGCGCTGGTCGCCCACAACGCCTTTGTCGGACTGGATCAGACGCTGGACTATGCGGCGACGCATGGTCTGAAAGCGCAGGTCGTCGACGGCATCCTGACCCCCATCGCGCCGGAAAAGCTGCTGCACATGACGCCCCAGGTGCTGGCCCGCGAAGCCGGCAGGACGATCCACGATTTCGGTGGCCATATCTTCGCCGACGTGGCCGTGGTGCTGATCGAACCGGCCGGATCCGCAAGGTGAGGATCCTCCTTGCAAGATGGCTGGCGGGCGTTCTGCTCGCCCTGGCGCTGGTGGGTCCGGCTTTGGCGCAGTCTCCGGAGTCGACGCTGAACGCCCTGCTGGGCGAGGTCCGCGCCGGCATGCCCGCCAATTGCGATGCGCCCGAAGCCGATGCGCTGGTGCGCGTGCTGTGTTCGGGGCACCTGCGGGTGGGCGTGCGCGATTCCTATCCGCTGTTCGCGACGGTGCAGGATGGCGAACGCCATGGCTACGACATCGACGTCGCGCGCGCCATCGCGCAGCGGCTGGGGGTCGAACCGGTCTGGATCCCGGTCAAGCCCGCCACGCGGATTTCCACCCTGGCCGAAGGCGGCGCGGACGTGGTGATCGCCACCATGGGCCACAACACCCGCCGTGACGCCGAGGCGACCTTTATCCGCCCGCATTACTACCAGTCCGAAACGACCATCGTCGGCCCGAAGTCCATCCAGATCCATTCCTGGGACGACCTTTTCAACCGCACCGTCTGCACGACGATCGGCAATTACGCGAACGCCCGGATCGTGTCGCGCGACGTGCGGGTGATGCTTTACGATGCTGCCGGCCGCCTGCCGGAGGCGCTGCGCGACGGGACCTGCCGGCTGGCCGCGCAGGACGACAGTTTCTTCGCCGCCTACCTGGCCCAGGACGGTTTCGGCGACCAGTTCGAACGCAAGTTCGGCTTTGACCAGGTGCCCTGGGGCATGGCCGTCGCGGCCGACGGGGCCGACGGGCTGGCCCAGGCGCTGGAACTGGTCAGCCTGATCATGCACCGCGACGGCGGTTTCCTTGAGATCGCCCAGCGGGACGGGATATTCACCGAGTTCCTGCAAAGCCAGCAGGCGCTGTTCAACAATCCCGAATGCATCGGCGCGGCGGGCTTCGCGGCCCCTGACTGCCTGATCCCCGCGCTGGAAGCCGATCCGCCGCCCACCGCCTTCCTGCCCCAGGTCGAAGCCTTCCTGGCCTGGACCAAGGACACCTTCGGCGTCAGCCCCGCGCTGCCCATGCTGATGACCCAGCCGGCCTGGGACCTGTTCATCGCGGGCGTGGTCAATTCGCTGATCCTGGTCGCCGGCGCGCTGGCCGCGACGCTGGCCTTCGCGCTGTTCGTGGGGTTCATTTCGGCGTTGCCATACCGGCCGGTGCGTTTCCTGGCCTGGCTGGTGGTGGTGACGCTGCAATCCTCGCCGGTGCTGCTGACGCTGGTGGTGGTGACGGCCGTCGCCCAGGCGCTGTTCACCTATTCCTCGGCCGTGGCGCTTGGCGCCGCCATCGTGGCGCTGGGGCTGATGAACGGCTGCAACGCGGGCCAGGCCATCGGCGAGGCAGCCGAGAGCATCCGGCGCGAACGCGGGCTGGGCCGGGGGCTGACGATGCCGCTGTTCGGGGCCGCCGTCAGCCGGTCGCTGACGCAGCTGCTGTCCTTCCTGGTGAACGCCGCCAAGGGAACCCCGGTCGCCAGCTTCACCGGCGCGCCGGAACTGCTGGCCGCGCTGACCGACATCACGTCCTTTGCCGCCGGGCGGGTGGCGACCTACACGATCGTGCTGGTCTTCTACATGATCGTGGTCTGGTTCGTCGTCTGGGTCTGCAACCGCGTGCGCGCCCGGATCGAAAGAACGGGTGCCGGGGCATGATCACGCTGATGCAGCTTCTGAAGTCCGATTATCCCGCCGACCTGGCCTCGGCCATGGTCGTCAATTTCCAGATCGCCGGCCTGGCGCTGGCCATCGGCCTGGCGCTTGGATTCCCGCTGGCATTGGCGCTGGCCGGGGGCAAGGGCTGGCGGCGGGCGGTGGCGCCGGTCCTGGGGATCCTGCGCGCGGCGCCGACCTTCGTGGTGATGTTCTTCCTGCTGAACGTCATCCCGCGCGACTTCGCCATCGCGGGCATCCCGCTGGCCCCGTCGGGTGCGATGATCGTGGCCCTGTCGCTGGCGCCCTACGCGGCGTCCTACGTCGGCGACAACGGCAGCGACGCCATCCGCGCCCTGCGCCAGGGCTCGCCCGACCGGGCGCTGCTGTTCCTGCCCAACATCGTGCGGGCGTTTTTCGTGCTGGTCATGTCGTCGTCCACCGGCGCGGCCATCGGCGTGAACGAAGGCGTGTCCGTGGTGCTGCGCCAGGCCGAACACTGGCCGGACCTGGGCGACAAGCTGGTGGTCTTCGCCATCGGCGTGCTGGCCTTCGGCATCGTCTTCCAGGCCGGTTTCGCGCTGATGCGGCTGAGCGTGGCCTGGCTGGGCCGCCGCCGCCGCACCGGTCAGACAGGCCAGACGGGCGTCTGACGGCGCCCGTTCCCGGGCGCCGAAAAGGTCACAGGCGGATCCGGTAGCGCGCGAACCCGTCCGGGCCGTCGCCCGCCGGTTCGATATCCACGCCTTCGACCTTGTGGATATAGGCGGCCGCCCCGGGTCCGGTATCGAACAGAACGGTCGTCCCGTCCATCGGAGCAAAGGTCCAGTTGGCATCGGCCGACGGGCTCACGGTGCCCTGATCGACGATATAGCGCACGATCACGTCGCGGTTGGTGTCCGGGCCTTCGAAGATCACGGTCGACGGGTTCGCCCCGGGGAAATGCCCGCCACCGCCGGCCCGGTAATTGTTGGTGGCGACGATGAAGTCCTGCGCCGGATCGATGGGTGCGCCGTCGAAGGTCAGGTTGACGATCCGGTGGGCATCGGGGGCAACCACCGCGCCCGTGTTGTCGTAGCGCGAGGGCTGCGACAGGTCGATCTGGTAGTCCACCCCGTCGATCACGTCGAAATTGTACGACGGGAAGTCGGGGTTCAGCAGCACCTGGTCTTCCGCGCCGCGGTTGATCTGGTTGAACATCCCGGCCGAGCGTTCCAGCCATTCGCGCACATCGGCCCCGGTGATCCGCACGGCGCGCACCGTGTTGGGGTAAAGGTACAGGTCGGCCACGTTCTTGATGGCGATCGGGCCCTTGGCGACCTCGGTGTAATAGGTCGGGCCGCCGCGTCCGCCGGCCTTGAAGGGGGCGGCGGCCGACAGGATCGGCAGGCCTTCGTTCTCGGTGCCTTCCATCATCTGACCGATGTACCAGGTCTGCGCGTTCGACACGATCTGGACCGACGGGTCATCGGCGACCAGCGCGAAATAGCTGTAAAGCGGCGCGTCCGTTTCGCCCACGGCACGGCGGATGTATTCCAGCGTCGCCTCGTGCTCGGGTTCGACCGAACCCAGGATCCCCTTGTCGCCGTCCACCAGAGGCGTGATCGACCGGTCTTCCTCGCGCCGGTAGATCGGGCGGGCCTCGGACGTCGACGACGCGATGCGCCAGGTATTGCCGTCGCGTTCCAGCAGCAGGTCGATCAGCCCCATGTGGCTGCCCCAGAAACCGGCCATGACGGCGGGTTTGCCCATGATCGTGCCGGCCTTTGCATCGACGCCGGGGGTGTCGGCATAGTCGGGGCCGGGAAAGACGCGGTGATGGTGGCCGGTCAGGATCACGTCGATCCCGTCGACCGCCGCCAGCGGGATCGCGGCGTTTTCCTGTCCGTCGACATGGTCGGCCTCGCCGATGCCGGAATGGCACAGCGCGATGACCAGGTCGGCACCCTGTTCGCGCATTTCGGGCACCCAAGCCCTGGCGGCATCGACGATGTCGCGGGTCTGGACGCTGCCTTCCAGGTGCTTGCGGTCCCAGTTCATGATCTGCGGCGGCGTGAAGCCGATGATGCCGATCCGGATCGTGTGTTTCTCTCCGGCGCCGTCCTTGACCGATCGGTCGACGATCACGTAGGGCGGCACCAGCGTCTTGTCGTCACGCGGCGAGGCGCCCATTTCCTTGACCACGTTGGCGCAGACCACCGGGAAATCGGTGCCGGCGACGGAATTCGCAAGGAACCCCAGCCCGTAGTTGAATTCGTGGTTTCCCAGGGTTGATCCTTCGATCCCCAGCGTGTTCATCGCAGTGACCATCGGATGGCTGTCGCCTTCGGCCATGCCCCGTTCATAGGCGATGTAGTCGCCCATCGGGTTGCCTTGCAGGAAATCCCCGTTGTCCAGCAGGATGGAATTCGTGGCCTCGTCGCGGATGCCCTGGATCAGGGTCGCCGTACGCGCCAGCCCGTGGGTGTCGACGGGCTTGTCGGCGTAATAATCGTAGGGCCAGACATGCACGTGGATGTCCGTCGTCTCCATGATGCGCAGGTGGGCCTGGCCGGCCTGCGCCCGGGCCGCGAAGGGATGAAGGGCGATGAAGCCAGCGGTGGAGGCCAGGAACCCCCGGCGGTTCAGTAGGATCGGCATCGCGGAAAACCTCGGGTCTGCGGATGTGTCGCGTGACACGATACTGCTGCAGAATGACCGCCATGCGACATCGGAAAATTGCGAAATGCGCGACTTTTCGCGCGGCTGGCGTCAAAGGGGGCGGGCGTCAGGGCGCCATCAGGCTGCCGGTCGCCAGTTCCATGATCTCTTCGGTGATCTCTTCCTGCCGCAGGCGCCGGGCTGTTGCGACCAGGTCCTGAAGCGAGGTCGTGACATTGTCATGGGCGGCGATCATCGCCCGCATCCGGGCTTCGTTCTCGGCGGCGAAGGACAGCATCACCGCCTCGCTGAGTTCGGCAAAGATGTATTCCTCGACCAGCCGTTCCAGCAGCAGCCCCGGCTCAAGCGTCAGCAGCGGGCGGTCGCGGTTGCGGGGCAGGGGAAAGCGGTCGTAATCAAAGGGGATCAGGTGGCGCATCTCGACCTTCAGCCCAGCCGAGGCCCCGGGCAGGGCATGGATCAGCCACACCTGCGAGGCACCGCCATGGGCCAGCCGGTCATAGACCGCCTCGGCGATGCGCGACGCCAGCGGCGAGGTCTGGGCGGGATGGGCGATCATGGCGTCCGACCAGGCGACGGGCAGCTGCCGTTCCTGCGCCGAAAGAAACCCCCGGTCGCCGACGATCAGCAGATCGTGCGGGGCGTCCAGCAGCGGGGCGGCGGACTCGAAGACCTTTTCGTTGAAGGTGCCCGCAAAGCCCTGTTCGGCGGCGATCAGCACGACGATGGGCTTTCCGGTGGGACCATTGGCGGCGGGCGCGCGGCCGCCGGGCAGGAAGCTGAGCGCATGACCGATGGCGTCGCCGATCGTGTCGGCATAGGTGCGAATGCTTTCCACATGCTCGTGCGCTTCCTGCACGCGGGACGCCGCGATGCCGCGCATGGCCGAGATCACCGAGGACAGTTTGTGAACCGTCTCGATCCGGGCCTCGATATGGGCGGATTCGCTTATCGGTCGTCTCCCGTCGTGGCCTGCATGTCGCGCGCCAGTGCCGTGACCTCGGCCACCAGTCTGGCGCGCAGGGCGTCGGGCAGCTTGCCGGTCTTCTCCAGCTCCTGCAGCGCGTCCGGAACGCGGGCGTCCAGCCGGGCGGGCAGCTGGGTGCGCAGGGCGGGCAGGGCGTTCTCGGACAGCTTGTCCAGCACCCCTTCGGCCAGCGCCGCCAGCAGCGCCACCTGGTCGCCCAGCCGCAGGCCCGCATAGCGCGGCTGGGTCAGCAGCGCGCGGATCCGTTCCCCCCGCGTGATCTGGGCCTGGACGCGCGGGTTCGACAGGCCGCCAAAGCGGGTGAACATCTCAAGCTCAAGAAACTGCGCGTAATCCAGCCGGACCCGGCCCGCCACCGCGTGCATCGCCGGTTTCTGCGCCTTGCCGCCGACCCGGCTGACCGACAGGCCCACGTCCACGGCGGGCCGTTGCCCGGCGGCGAACAGGTGCGACGACAGCGCGATCTGCCCGTCGGTGATCGAAATCAGGTTGGTCGGGATATAGGCCGACAGGTTCCCGGCATCGGTTTCCGCAATCGGCAGTGCGGTCAGCGACCCGCCGCCCAGCTCTGGCGACAGTTTCGCGGCGCGTTCCAGCAGGCGGGCGTGCAGGTAGAAGATATCGCCGGGATAGGCCTCGCGCCCCGGCGGTTCGCGGGTCAGCAGCGCCAGTTCGCGGTGGGTGGCGGCGTGGCGGGTCAGGTCGTCGATGACGATCAGCGCGTGCTGTCCCCGGTCGCGGAAGTATTCGGCCATCGCCATCCCCGCGAAAGGGGCGATCCATTGCAGCCCGGGCGCGGCGGCCGCGCCGCCGACGACAAAGATGCAGCGATCGGCATTGCCGTGCTGGCGGACGGCGGCGATCACCCGTTCGACGGCCGTGGCCCGCTGGCCGACGGCGACATAGACGCAGACCACGTCGGAATTCTTCTGGTTCACGATGGCATCGATGGCCAATGCGGTCTTGCCGGTCGACCGGTCGCCCACGATCAGCTCGCGCTGGCCCCGGCCCACGGCGAACAGGCTGTCCACCACCAGCAGGCCGGTTTCCAGCGGTTCCGACACCAGGTCGCGTTCGATGATCTCGGGCGCGGGGCGTTCGACGGGCATCTGCGTTTCGGCATGGATGGCGGAGCCGCCATCCAGTGGACGGCCCAGCGGGTCGATGACCCGGCCCAGCAATGCCTCGCCCACCGGGACGCGGACCACGTCGCCGGTATCGCTGACCCCCTCGCCGACATGGACCGAGGCCGTGTCGTCCAGCAGCACAGCGTCGATCCCGTCGCGGTCCAGGCTGTGGGCAAAGGCATAGGATCCCCCGGCGCAGCGCAGCAGCGCGCCAAGGGGCGCGTCGGGCAGGCCCGAGACGCGGGCGATCCCGTCGGCCAGGTGGGTGACGCGGCCAAGGGTTTCGGCTTCGGGGGACAGATCGGTCTTGTCCAGCCGGTGCCGGCTGGCCTCGAGCCAGCCCGAAAGGGCTGGAGAGAGGGGCTCAGTCATGGGTGGTCAGCTCCGCCTTGATGCGGTCGAGGTCGGCCCGCAATGTGTTGCGGGCCAGCGCGTGGTCCGTTGTCAGTTCCAGCCCGGCGATCAGCGTGGCGTCGGTTTCGATCCGGACCGACACGGAGTGGCCCAGCACGTCGCCCAGCCGCCTTTCGATCGTCGCGCGGTCGTCGTCCGCCACCGCCCGTGCCGCGCGGATCGTCACCGGCCCGTCGCGACCGATCCCGGTGCGGGTCGCCTCCGGCAGGTCCGCGACCGCCTGGGCCAGCCCGTCGATGAAACCCGCGATGCGGCCCGCCTCGGGCAGGCGGTCCAGCAGGCGGTCCAGCAGGCGGGCGGCGATCTCGGTCGCCAGCACCCCGGCGTCGTCCGTCAGCCCGCGTTCCAGCCGTGACCGCTCGCGGTCCAGCTCCGCCGCCTGCCGCTGGCGCAGGGTTTCCAGCTCGGCGCGGGTTTCCTCGGCCAGGCGTTTCTTTTCCCGCTCCGCCTCCTCGCGCGCCTGGGCCATCAGCGAGTTGCGCTCGGCGGCCAGGCTTTCGCGGGCGGCGGCGGCTTCATCCCTGGCCGCCCTGGCTTCGGCCCTGGCGGCCTCGGCCTGATCGAAGGCGGCGTCGGTGGCGGCCTGGCGGTCGGCGATCATCCTGGTCACGGGCCGGAACAGGAACCGCGCAAGCAGCCAGATCAGGATGGCCGCGTTGACCGTTTGCAGGCCGATGGTCCACCAGTCGATGGTCATGGATCAGACGAAGGGATTGGCGAAAAGGACCAGCAGCGCGATCACCAGCGTGTAGATCGCCATGGTTTCGATCATCGCAAGACCCACGAACAGCGTCCGGCTCAGCGTGCCTGCCGCCTCGGGCTGGCGCGCGATGGCGTCCATGGCGGCGGCGACGGCGCGGCCTTCGCCAAGCGCCGGGCCGATGGCGCCCATGCCCACGGCAAGGGCTGCCGAGATGATCGAAACGATTTCGACAAGGTTGTCGGTCATGGAGCGGTCTCCTTTGAAGCTTGGGGAAGGGGATCCCCGCCATCGAGTTCGTCGCCCACGGCGGCGCCGATGAAGACGGTGGCAAGGATCGCGAAGATATAGGCCTGCACGGCGCCGGTCAGCAGTTCCAGCGCCATCAGCGGGATCGGAACGAACAGCCCGGCCAGCGCCAGCACGATGCCGACGATGAACACGCCGCTCATCACATTGCCGAACAGGCGCACGACCAGCGAAAAGGTGCGGGTGATCTGTTCGACCAGGTTCAGCGGGATCATCACCCAGGACGGTTCGGCGAAGGTGGCCAGATAGCCTTTCAGCCCGCGTCCCCTGATGCCGTATGCGATGGTGGCGGCCAGCACGATCAGCGCCAGCGCCGCATCGGTTTCCACATGGGCGGTGGGCGGTTCGATCCCGGGAACCAGCGACAGCCAGTTGGCCAGCAGCACGAAGATCAGGATGGTGCCGATCAGCGCCCGGTAGGGGGCGGGATCGCGGTTCATCGTCTCGCGGATCTGGCTGTCGATGGTGGTGACCAGCAGTTCCAGCACCACCTGGGTCTTGCCGGGCCGCAGTTTCAGGTTGCGGGTCAGCAGCGCGGATCCCCCGGCCAGCAGGATCATCAGACCCCAGGTCACGACGACGGGGCCGGTGACCGGCACCGGGCCGATGTGAAAAAGCGGTTCGATGGAAAGCGGGTTTTCCATGTCAGCCTTCCTTCCGGGTGCGGCGGATCACCACCTGGCGCGCGACGACCACCCCCAGGGCGCCGCCCAGCAGGGGGGCCGCGCCCTGTTGGGCCAACAGGACCATGACCACCGCCAGAACGCCGAGGCGCAGCAGTTGCAGCCCGATGGCCCGCGCGGGCGAACCTTCTTCGAGGTAAAGCGCCGTGACCCGTTTCAGCGACGCGAAATGGACCAGCCCCAAGACCAGCCCCAGGGCCAGCCCGATGGCGAAACCGATGGCGTCGGGAAGATAGGGCGTCATTTCCGGTGCATCCATTTCCAGGCGGCGTGAAAGCCGATGGCGGCGCCCAGGAAGATCCCGGCGCCGGTGAAGAAGACACCACTGTCAAACGCCCGGTCCAGCAGCCGCCCCAGCCAGACGCCCAGCAGCATCGGCGTCACGATGGCCCAGCCGAGGATGCCGATCTGGCCCAGCCGCGCACCCAGCGAAGGTTCGGGCGTTTCGCGGTGCATCCGGTCGCGTTGCACGGCGCGGCGGGCGGCTTCCTCGACCCGGTCATCGGTCATCCCCGGCCCCTTCCATCATCGGGGCCGACCGAAGGCGGATGATCCAGCAGGCTGGCCATGTCGGGCCGCAGGTACCGCATCATCTGGCGCACGGCGCTGGCGTGCAGGCGCATGTGTTCGACCCGGGCCTTGCGGTCTTCTTCCAGTTCATGGGCGCGCAGGTCGCGGACCTTGTCTTCCAGCCGGTGCAGGTCGTCGCCCAGGATCGCCTCGCGGCAGGCGATCGACACGCGGGTGCCGTCGGCCACGGTCATCAGCCCGCTGCGGATGGCGCAGAAGCGGGGCGCCCCGTCGGCGCCGTGCCAGCGCACGACCGACGCGGGCAGGGCGGTCAGGTAATCCACGTGCCCCGGCCAGATCCCGAAGCCGCCGCTTTCATCCTCGGCCCGGACAGAGGTTGCCGTGGGCGTGTCCACCACCACCTCCATCGGCGTGGCGATGGTCAGGTGCAGCGCGCCGATCATGCGGCGGACCTTTTGCCGGCGGCTTCCTTCTCGCGCGCCTCGTCGAGGTTGCCGACCATGTAAAGCGATCCCTCGTCCCACGCGTCCGTCTCGCCATCCAGGATCGCGCGGCAGCCGGCGATGGTGTCCTCCAGCTTGACCGACTTTCCGGGGATGCCGGTAAAGGCCTCGGTCACCGTGAAGGGCTGCGTCAGGAAACGCTGCAGGCGGCGGGCGCGTTCGATCATGCGGCGATCCTCGGCGCCCAGTTCCTCCATCCCCAGCAGAGAGATCACGTCCTGCAGTTCGCGGTAATGTTCGATGGCCCGGCGCACCTGGTTGGCGACGGCGACATGGTCGTCCCCCACCACCAGCGGGTCGAGCATGACAGACGACGACGCGATGGGGTCAACAGCCGGGTACATCCCATCTGCGGCCATGGCACGCGACAGGACCACCATGGAATCCACATGCGCGGCGATGGCGGTGACGGCGGGGTCGGTGAAATCGTCGGCCGGGACATAGACCGCCTCGATCGCGGTGACCGAGGCTGACCCGACCGAGGCGATGCGTTCCTGCAATTCGGCCACTTCGGTGGCCAGCGTCGGCTGATACCCCACGCGGCTGGGCAGACGGCCCAGCAGGCCCGACACCTCGGACCCCGCCTGGACGAAGCGAAAGACGTTGTCCATCAGCAGCAGCACGTTCTTGTGCTGCACATCGCGGAAGTGTTCGGAAATCGCCAGCGCCGTCATCGGCACCCGCCAGCGGGCGCCCGGCGGTTCGTTCATCTGGCCATAGACCAGCACGGTCTGGCCCAGCACGCCGGCATTGGTCATGTCCTGCAGCATCTCGTGCCCCTCGCGGGACCGTTCGCCGACGCCCGAAAAGACCGAGATCCCGTCGTAGCCCGCGACCATGGCATGGATCAGTTCCATCACCAGAACGGTCTTGCCCACGCCGGCGCCGCCGAACATGGCCGCCTTGCCGCCCTGCACCAGGGGCGCCAGCAGGTCGATCACCTTGATGCCGGTGCGGAACAGTTCGGTCCCGTCGCCATGGACCCTGAGCGGTGGCGGTGGCGCGTGGATCGGACTGCGGGGGGTGTCGTCGGGCAGCGGCGCGCCGTGGTCGCCGACATCGCCGGTGACGTTCAGCAGGCGGCCCAGCACGGCATCGCCCACCGGCACCTGCACCGGACCGCCCAGACGGACCACCGGGCGCCCGCGGCTGAGTCCGGTGGTCGCCTGCAGGGCGATGGTGCGCACGGTGGTCGCGTCCACCTGCGCCTGAACTTCAAGGAGGATCCGCCGATCCCCCATGCGGATTTCAAGGGCGTCGTTGATCGCCGGCAGCGGTGGCGTGGCGAATGTGACATCCACCACGGCCCCACGGACCGCCACGATCCTTCCTTCGGTTTCGTCGTCAGTCACCGCATCAGAGTCCCAATTGCAGCATGGGGTTAACATAGGCGCTGCCGCAGGGGCTGACACGCTTCAAATCGCCGCTGCCCTGCGGCGGGCGGAAAAAAACCGGACCGCGAAACTGGGGTGCGCAGCTTCTGGGCCGGTCATGCGCCATGGCCCGCCACAGCCCCCACGCGCCGGCGCAGCGCCTTCGAAAGGCCGGGCGCAACCACCAGCGGCAGGCAGGTCAGCGCGATCACCCCAAGGTCGGCCCATCCCAGCGCCACGGTGCCCAGGATCGTCTGCAGCGGCGCCCAGTAGAGGGCCAGCGCCTGCAAACCGATCATCCCCGCCACGGCCAGCACCAGCCAGGGGTTCGACAACATCCCGATCGCCCAAGCCGACCGCGTGTCGGACCGGAAGGCAAAGACCGCGATCTCCTGCATCAGGACCAGGGCCGTGAAGGCGACGGTGCGGGCCAGGATCTCGTCCTGGGGCAGGTAATGGTAGAAGAGGCCAAGGCACGCGACGGCCATGTAGCCGCCGAAAGCCGCCATGCCCAGAACGCCCTTGCGGGTCAGGACGGTCTCGTCGCGGTGCAGCGGCGGGCGGCGCATCTGTTCGGGTTCGCCCGGTTCAAGGCCAAGCGCCACGGCAGACACGCCGTCGGTCAAAAGGTTCAGCCAGAGGATCTGGAAGGGCAGCAGGATCAGCGGGCCGCCGATCAGCAGGTTGAGGCTGAGCGCGGTGGCCTCGGCGGAATTGGAGGACAGCAGGTAGCGGACGAACTTGCGGATATTGGCGAACTGACGGCGCCCTTCGGCGATGGCGCGCAGGATGGTGGCGAAATTGTCGTCCAGCAGCACCAGGTCGGCGGCCTCCTTGGCGACGTCGGTGCCGCGTTGCCCCATGGCCATGCCGATGTCGGCCTTGCGCAGGGCCGGGGCGTCGTTCACCCCGTCACCGGTCATGGCGACGATGGCGCCCAGGCTTTGCAGGCTTTCCACGATGCGCGTCTTGTGGATCGGCGCGGTACGGGCAAAGATCACGTCCTGGCGCACCGCTTCGGCCAGCGCCTCGTCATCCATCGCGTCCAGCTCTGCCCCGCTGATCGCCCGGTTGGCGCGCAGGCCGACCATGGCGGCGATGGCCTGCCCGGTCTTGACGCTGTCGCCGGTGATCATCACCACGCGGATACCGGCGCCATGGCAGGCGCGCACCGCATCGGCGACCTCGGGGCGGGGAGGGTCCAGAAGACCGGCAAAACCCAGCAGGGTCAGGTTGGCTTCCTTCAGGTCCTCGGGGGTTTCCGCCCGGCGCGCGGCAATCGCGATCACCCGCAGACCCTGTTCCGCCATGGATCCCTGCAGCGCGTCCAGTTCGTTGCGCTGCTCGGCGCCCAGGGGCAGGTCCTGCCCGCCAATTCGGGCCGAGGAACAGGCCGCCAGCACCGCCTCGGGCGCGCCCTTGACGCACAACGTGGGCTGGCCGGCGCCGTCGGGGGCGACGACGCCCATCCGCTTGCGTTCGCTGGAAAAGGGCGCTTCGGCGCTGCGGGCATTGCGGTCGGGGATCGGCGCCCAGGCCTTCATGGCCAGCGTGATCAGCGCGCCTTCGGTCGGGTCGCCGATCATGGTCCAGTCGGGCTGGCGGTCGAGCTTGGCATCGTTGCAGACCTGCGCGGCGTGCAGCAGGCGGGCCAGGTCCGGATCATCCGCCGCGCGCACCGGTTGGCCATCGCGCAGGATCCGCCCGGCGGGGTCGTAGCCCGTGCCGGTCACCTCGTAGCGGGCATCCGGCGTGGCGACCACGGTGGCGGTCATCTTGTTTTCGGTCAGCGTGCCGGTCTTGTCGGTGCAGATGACCGACGCCGCGCCCAGCGTTTCCGCCGCCTGCAACCGCCGCAGCAGCGCCTTCTGGCGCACCATTGCCGAGGCACCGATGGCCAGCGTCAGGGTCACCACCACCGGCAGGCCTTCGGGCACCACGGCGACGGCCATCGACAGCGCCGTCAGAACCATGTCCAGCAGGTCGCGCCCGGCGATCAGCCCGATCACCAGGATCGCGCCGGCCACCCCCATGCCGACAAAGCCCAGCTGCCGGCCCAGCCGCGCAAGCTGGCGCTGCAGCCGCGTGGTCTTTTCGCCGACCTGTTCCGTCAATCGGGCGATCTGGCCGAAACTGGTGGCCGATCCGGTGGCCACCACGACGCCTTCGCCCCGGCCACCGACGACCATCGTGCCCATGAAGGCGCGCGGTTCGGGGTCCTGCGGGCTGAGGTCCACCGGGACGGATTCGCCGGTCAGGATGCTTTCGTCCAGCCGCAGCCCCGCCGCCGTGATCAGCCGGATATCGGCGGGCACCTTCTGCCCCTCGGACAGCACCACAAGGTCGCCGGGCACCAGTTCGTCGGCGGGCAGCATCATGGGCCGGCCGTCGCGAATGACCTCGGCCATGGGCGCCAGCATGTCGCGCAGCGCCTCGATCGCGCGTTCGGCGCGCCATTCCTGGACAAAGCCCAGGATGGCGTTCAGCACCACGATCACCGCGATGGCGGCGGCATCGATCAGCTCTCCCAACGCGGCGGCAAGGACGGCGGCGACCAGCAGGATGATGACCAGCGGGCTGGAGAAATTGCGCACAAGGATCGGCAGGGCCGACACGCTCCGCCCGCTCCCGATCCGGTTCTCGCCGTTTTCGATCAGCCGCCGGGCGGCCTCGGCCGAGGTGAGGCCGGCGGAGTCGGGCGCCTCGCGGCGCGCGGAAGAGGTATCGGTCATGGCTGGGCGGACCTGATGAGACGGCGCATCCGCCGCGGGCCTGCCCGCGGCGTAACCCAGACCTAGCAGTCAATGACCCGTCACGCACGGTTCCGCGCAGGCGATGACGGGCCAAGCGGCAACCTGTCGCGGACCGGGGGCGGCCGGGCCCAGTTTGCCCACATGTCGTGCATATTATTTCATGCATTTTCCGGGCGCATCGAAACCGAGCGGCGGGCGCGTGTCGCCAAAAGGTGGAATTATGCACAACCCTGAGGTAATTGGGGGAGGTTCCCGGGCCGGATCGGCCGCATGTTCAAGAGGTAAAGCCCGTGAGCGAAATCACTTCGCCGTCCGTCTCGATCCGGGAGCCTTCCCTTTCCGACACGCTGGCCCGGTTCGCCGCCGCTGCCATCCAGACCCTTGGGCCCGACAAGGTCGACGGCCCGGCCAATGACCTGCTGAGCGACACGCTGCACCGCGAGCCGGCCGACCATGTCATCCTGCGCCCCGGATCGACCGCGGATGTGCAGGCGGCGCTGGAGCTGGCGCGCAGCCATGGCCAATCGGTGCATCCCTACAGCACCGGGCGGAACTGGGGCTACGGCACGTCCTATCCGGCGGACGACCGGACGCGCGTGCTGCTGGACCTGTCGGGCATGAACCGCATCCTCGCCTTCGACGCGACGCTGGGCATCGTGACGGTGGAACCCGGCGTGCGGCAGGGCGATCTGGCGGCCTTCCTGGCCGAGCGCGGCGCGCCCTTCATTACGCCGACCACCGGCGCCGGGCCCAGCCCGTCGCTGATCGGCAATGCGCTGGAACGGGGCTATGGGCTGACCCCCATCGGGGATCATTTCGGCGCCATCATGGGGATCGAGGCGGTGCTGGCCGATGGCACGGTCTATCGGTCGCCCTTCATGCCCGAGGCGCCGGACGGGCCGCAGCCGGTCTATAAATACGGCACAGGTCCTTACATCGACGGCGTGTTCAGCCAGGCGGGCAACGCGGTGGTGACCCGCATGACCCTGCGGCTGGCGCCGAAACCGCAACGGATCGAAACCTTCTATTTCATCGTTCGCGACGACGCGCATCTTGAGGCATGCATCGACGCGATCCGCTACATGCTGCTGGAAAGCGGCATGCCGATCAGCGGCATCAACTTCGTCAACGGCAGCCGGATGCAGGCCCAGGTGGGCGGCAACGGCACCATGAGCGTCGCCAAGTGGTTCGGGACAGGCGTTCTGTTTGGCGACAAGGAGATGGTGAAGGCCAGCCGGGCCTGTGTCCGCCGGGCGCTGAAGGGGCTGGTGCGGCGGGTGTTCTTTCTGAACGAGGACCGCCTGGCGCTGGCGCGCAAGGCCTATGGCGTGTTGCGCAAGACCGGGCGCGGCGCGGCGCTTGAACCCTTCCTGGTCAATTCTGAAAACCTTCTGGGCATCCTTGGTGGGCAACCCAGCGAATTCGGCATGCCGCTGGCCTATGCGAAGAACCCGGGCGGGATGCCGGACAAGGGGCTGGACCCGGCGCGCGATGGCTGTGGGCTGCTGTGGTATGTGCCCATCGTGCCGATGCGGGGCGAAGATGCGCGGCGTTACGCCAACATGGTCGGCCGGATCTGCGGTAAGTACGGGTTCGACGACATGATCACCTTCAGCTCGCTGTCGCCGACGGCCTTCGACAGCACCGTGCCGCTGATCTTCGATCCGACCGAGGAAGGGTCGGCCAAAGCCATGGCCTGTCTGCGCGACCTGATCGAGGAAGGCCGGCGCGAGGGGTTCCATCCCTATCGCTATCACGGCCGGACCATGGACCTGGCCACCGCCTGCCAGCCGACCTTCTGGGATACGGCGGCACGGGTGAAATCGGCGCTGGACCCCGATCACCTGATCTCGCCCGGGCGCTACACGGCGCCCAACGACGCGGCGTGAACTTGCCGACAGGATTTTCGAAACCATCACAGCTATTACGTCTGTGGTAGTTTCCTGTTTGTTAGTGAAGTTCTGAAAGACACTTCTGCGGGAACAAAATGACCGGGCGGTCAATTCGTTTACGGAGAAGCGATGTTTCAGCACAATCCGAAAGATCCTGAGTTTCACATGGCCTTCCCGCCGCCGGCAAGTCAGCCGCCAATCCAGAAACTGAAGCGCAAGCCGGATTTCTGGTATTTCTGGAGGGAGTTCGAGACATGCCGCCGCATCTACGGATTGCGGCGCTCGGCGATGTCATCCGTTCTGGGCGATGGCGCGCTGCGGCTGGCCGCGACCAGTGCGATGCGCCTGGATAACATTGTTTTCAAAAGGAAACTGGCGGATTCGCCTGTCAGGAAACCATTGTTCATCATTGGGCATCCGCGCAGCGGCACGACGTTCTTCCACAACCTGCTTGTCGGGACGGACGAAATGGTCGGCTTCAAGACCTGGCAGCTGTTCTGGCCCGCGCTCGTGGGCCGCCGTCTGATCCGCCGGGTGGTCCGGGCGCGCAAGCGGTTCGGCACGACCGAGATCCTGCCGGGTGCAACCGGCCACCAGATGGACCTGGACACGTTCGAAGAGGAGGAATTCCTCTTCTGGTTGCGTTACGCGACGCCGCTGAACACGACCAGCCTGCTGGGAATGGACGATGTCGAATATCCCGAGATCGAAAACCCGGATCAGCTGCACGAGGCCGATCACCGGAACCTTCTGGATTACCTCGACGGCTGTTTTCGCCGCCAGATCTGTGACAGCGGCAAAAGCCAGGTGGTCGCGCAGATGCATTTTTCGACCATGCGGCTGAGGTCGCTGCTGTCCTATTACCCCGATGCACGCTTCATCTACCTGGTGCGGGATCCGCTGCGGACGGTGCCGTCCTACATGACGCTGATGCTGAACGCGCTGGACAACCGGCGCGGGCTGGATGTGGTCAGTACGGAGGACATCGATCGGCTGAAGGCGCGACGCTACAAGCGGACGCTGGGGCTTTATCGCTATTTCCACGATCTCGATGTCGCCGGAGTCCTGCCGTGGGACCGGGTGATGGTGCTGCGCTACGACGATCTGGTCGGTGATGTGCGGGCGACCATGGATCGGGTCCGTGAATTTTCCGGTATCGAATTCAGCCCCGAGCTGGAAGCGCATATCGACGATGCCGCAAGCAGCCAAAGCAGCTACAGGCGCAGCCACAAGGTCATGGACCTGGAACAGCTCGGCATCTCGAAATCGCGGATACTGCGCGATTTCTCCTTTGTTTATGACCGATACGGCATAAAACCCGCAGCCTGACATCCCATGAGATTGTGCTTTGACCGACCGGCGGGCAGCCAGCCCACGGCCGAGCGATCTGCACAATTTTGACGCCACCGAAGGATGAAACAGGCCCGTCGGTCTTATTTTATTTGAAAATACAAATTTTGATGATGAGAGTAGAAACCGTTGAATGTCGGCGGCGTCGCCCTGTGGCGCGACCGGCAGACCGAAGCCCTGGCAGCTGCTGCCGACCAACAGGAGACCACTCAATGCTTTTCAGACGAGAGGCCTTGGCCATCGTTTCGGGCACCCTTGTCGCCTTCGGGGCGACCGTGATGCCCGTCGCCTCGACCGCCCAGACCACCTTGCGGGTGGCCATGACCGCCGCCGACATTCCGGATTACACCGGAGCGCCGGACCAGGGCTACGAGGGCTATCGCTTCCTCGGCTACACGCTCTATGACACGCTGGCGCTGTGGGATCTGTCCAGTTCGGACAAACCGTCCGACATCTATCCGGGCCTGGCCACCGGGTGGAAGATCGACCCCGAGGACAACACCAAGTGGACCTTCACCTTGCGCGAAGGCGTCAAGTTCCACGACGGCTGCGACTGGAACGCCGATGCGTTCATGTGGAACGTCGCCCGGGTCAAGGACGAAACCTCGCCCCAGTACAACGCGCGCCACGCGGGTATGCAGCGGTCCGGCGTCGTCAACGTGGAAAGTGTCGAGAAGGTGGACGATTACACCGTCACCATCCACACGCCCGGCCCGGCGTCGATGCTGCCCTACGAACTGTCAGTCTTCTTCCAGATCTCGCCCTGCAAGGTGGAATCCGTCGGTTACGATTACGAGAAATACCGCGAAGATCCGTCCGGCACCGGCCCCTACAAGTTCGAAAGCGTCGTGCCGCATGAACGCATCACGCTGGCCAAGAACGAAAACTACTGGAACCCCGACCGCATTCCCCAGCAGGACTTTGTCGAACTGATCCCGATGCCCGAGGCGTCGACCCGCGCCGCCGCGCTGCTGTCCGGCCAGGTTGATTTCATCGAGGCGCCGTCGCCCGACACGATCCCGCGCCTGAAAGGGTCGGGGATGCAGATCGTCACCGTGCCGTACCCGCACAACTGGGACTACATGCTGAACGAATCCATGCCGCCGTTCGACAACAAGCTGGTGCGCCAGGCCGCCAATTACGCGGTGAACCGGGACGAGATCGTCGAGATGCTACAGGGCGTCGCCGCCCCCGCCTATCAGTCGCTGATCGAAAGCCAGCCGTGGTACGGTGATCCGGTGGTCTACAACTACGATCCCGACAAGGCCAGGTCGCTGCTGGACGAAGCCGGCTGCGACCCCTGCAAGATCAAGGTGGGCATCTCGACGTCTGGCTCCGGCCAGATGCAGCCTCTGCCGATGAACGAACTGGTCAAGGAGCAGATGGAAGCATCGGGCTTCGAGGTGGAACTGGTGCCGATGGACTGGAACGCGCTGATCGGTGTCTTTTACGGTGGCGGCGCGGACAGCGAATTCAACGCGATCAACTTCTCGATGGCGCCGCTGGATCCGGTGCAGGGCATCATGAAGCGCTGGATGACCAAGTACCAGTCGCCGAACTGCTGCAACTGGGGCATGCATTCCAACGCGGAAATCGACGCCCTGGGCGAAGAGGCGCTGGCCACCTTCGATGTCGAAAAGCAAAACGAACTTTTCACCAGGATGAACGAGATCTCGGTCGAAGAGGCCCAGGAGCTTTACATCGTCCACGACCTGAACCCGCGCGCCCTGGCGCCGTATGTAAAGGGCTTTGTCCAGGCCCAGAACTGGTTCCAGGACCTGACTCCGATCACCATCGAGAAGTGATGTGATCGTTTCGGCGCCGGGTCTCATCCCGCCCGGCGCCGATCCAGGGATTTCCCGGGGCATGGCCGCGCGTCGCTGCTAGGGTCCGGCCATCCGACACAAGACCAACAGGACGACTTCCTTGACAGACCATAGACTTGTATCCTCGCCCGACACCTGCCAGTGGGGGCTGTTCGCGGCCTCGGTGCCCCCGGCGCTGACCGTGAAACCCGGCGACCGGGTGACCATCGAAACCGTGACCGGCACGCGCGAGGTGCTGCCCGATCCGTCCAGGTTCCACATCCCGCCCGAACTGGCGGCGATCCACGACAATCTCTCTCCCTTCGGCCCGCATATCCTGACCGGCCCTGTCGCCGTCGAGGGCGCGAAACCGGGCATGGTGCTGGCGATCCATATCGAAGAGGTGAAGCTGCGCCAGGACTGGGGGTTCAACCTGATCATCCCCAAGCGCGGCACGCTGCCCCATGATTTCGACGATCTGATCCACAACAACATTCCGCTGGACGCGGATACCATGACCGCGACCATGCCCTGGGGGCTGAAACTGCCGCTGAAGCCCTTCTTCGGCGTCATGGGCCTGGCCCCGCCGGCCGGTTGGGGCAACCTGACCTCGGTCGCGCCCGAGGCGTTCGGCGGCAACCTGGACAACAAGGAACTGGTCGCGGGAACAACGCTGTACCTGCCGGTGCACACCGAAGGCGGCCTGTTCTCCTGCGGCGACGGCCACGGGGTGCAGGGCGATGGCGAGGTCTGTATCACCGCGATCGAAACGGCGCTGGAAGGCACCTTCGTCTTCGACCTGATCGAGGAACCGGATTTCTTCTTCCCCCGCGCCGAGACGCCGGATCACTACATCACCATGGGGATGGATCCGGACCTGGACCAGTGTTCGGTGCATGCCCTGCGCGAAATGATCGACTGGCTGGGCTCCAAGGCGGGGCTGACCAAGGCCGAAGCCTACATGCTGTGTTCCCTGGCCGGTGACCTGCACGTGACCCAGACGGTCAACGTCAACAAGGGCGTCCACATGATGATGCCCAAGGCCAATTTCGCCCCCAAAGGATAACACCCGATGACCCGCGTCCGCATTGCCCACATGGCCGGCCCCACGGCCACCATCCAGAACACGCCACCCTTGGTGACGTCGGACAAGGCGCGGGCGCGGGCAGGTCTGCCCGGCAAGGGCCCGAAATACGACGCCCTGCGCGCCCAGAAGCTGGCCGCGCCGGTGAAGGTCTACGTGGAACAGTTCTCGGCCCATCCGCTGGAACGGGACGCGGCCGATCTGTACGGGCCGCCCGATGGCTACATGACAGTCACGGGGTTTTCGCCCGACAAGACCGCCGAGACGGACGTGCCGGTCTACGAGATCGAACTGACGCCCGACGACGGGCTGTACCCGCTGCCCTACATGGCGATGCAGGCCGATGGCTCCCCCTGGGAGGAGGAATGCGCCAGCCCCGGCAGCGACAAGGCGCGGCAGGGGTTCTTCCCCGATGGCTCGCGGTCCTTCGACGAGATCGACCGGCTGCAGGTGGGCGTTGATGGAACCTCCGGGTTGATATCGGCGCTGGCGGATGTGGATTTCTACCGTCCCGCGCCGCCGGGGGGCTGGCGCAAGGGGCTGGCCGAAGCGGATCGGTCGGACAAGGGCGCGGGGGATATCCCGCCCGAGGCGATGGGCCGCGATTTCTATGCCTACAAGCCCTATCACCTGGCGATGTCACCGCCCCGGCCGATGCTGGCCAAGATCACCAACGACGTGCAGGCGATCGCCGATGACCCGGCCTATGACGGGATGATCTGGACGCAAGGCTCCCCCCAGGTCGAGGA
Organism: Marinibacterium anthonyi; assembly: GCA_003217735.2. Taxonomy (GTDB): domain Bacteria; phylum Pseudomonadota; class Alphaproteobacteria; order Rhodobacterales; family Rhodobacteraceae; genus Marinibacterium; species Marinibacterium anthonyi. Next base: position 812,637 of record CP031585.1, read on the forward strand.
AAGCGCCTATTGGTTCAACCTGTTGATCGGCACCGACAAGCCCATCGCCTGCAACGCGGCGCAGCGGCCGCAGGGCCAGATCTCGGCAGACGGGCCGGCGAATATCTACGATTCCGTGCGCTATATCTCGTCCGGCATCTGGAAGGACGGGGCCGGGGGCAACCGCTGCGGCACGGTTGTGATCCAGGAACAACAGCTGTTCGCCGCGCGCGAGGTGCAGAAGGTGGATGCCCGGCCCGGCGGCTACGTGGCGACCGGCGGCCATGGCGGCGTGATCGGGCAGCTGACACATCACGGGGTGCCCTATGTCACCTACCTGCCGGCCTACAAATACTGCGCCACGTCGGAACTGACGCTGGGCAAGCTGCCCGACGTGGTGAAGGCGGCGCAGATGGATGCCTCTGGCGCGGTCACGGTCGTGGACTGCCCGGTGAAGGAAGGCGGCAAGCTGCTGGCCTCGGCCATCCCGTCCGTCGCGATCATCAAGGATGGCGGGTACGGCGCCGAGGAATTCGGCGATGACGAGGCGATGGAGGCCGAACTGGCCTTTACCATCCGCCACAAGATGTCGCTGGGCCGTCCCGCCGGGTTCATCGTCGAGGGGCTGGTGCCTTATGGCATGGCGACGTCCGAACTGCGCATGAACATGCTGCGCCGGGCGATCTATTGCGGCGCGCCGGTGGTGAAGACGGGCCGTGCGGCGATGGAAGGGTTCGCCGATGTCGACGGGCTGACCATCGCCGGGCTGAACCTGACATCGACCAAGGCGCGGCTGCTGCTGATGGCCTGCCTGCTGAAGCTGGGATCGCTGCCCGTGGCGGCGGATCCCGCCAATCCCACCGATGCCGAAAAGGCCGCGACGGCGGATGCCGTGGCGGCGTTTCAGGCGCTGTTCGATACCCATTGAGGCCCTCATGCTCCGTGTTCACGGCATCCTCGGACACAGCGACGACCCCGATTACCACGCCGCCCTGCACCGGCTGGAGCATCGGGACGGCATCGAATACCTGTTCGTTCCGGCCCATGAAGCTGGGCGCAAACGGTTCCGCCTGACCACCGACCGGGGCACCGATTGCGCGGTGTCCATCGACCGGGACCAGGCGCTGTTCGACGGCGCGGTGCTGGCGATGGATGAAACCCGCGCCATTGTCGCCCGCTTCGGCGCGCAGGAGGTCTGGCGGCTGAAGCCCCGCGACACGGATGCGGCGCTGCAACTGGGCTGGCACGCGGGCAATTTGCACTGGCGGGTGTGTTTCGACGGCGAGGTGCTTGAGGTGCTGCTGGACGGCGCGCGCGAAACCTATCGCGCGCGCATCGCCGACCTGATCGCGAAAGGGTTGGTGCGCGATGCCTGACCTGCGCACGATCCTGACCCTGCTGCAGCACGGCGACAGCAACTTTCCCGCCGGCGGCTTTGCGTTTTCCTGGGGCGTCGAGGGGATGGAGATCGACGGATACCTGCCCCGGGGGCGGGCGCCGCTGGAGGCCTTTGTGCTGGACCAGTTGACGAACCGCTGGACTTGCATGGACCGGGTTCTGCTGCGGCGCGCCTGCATGGCTGAGCTGGACGGGATCGAGGAGGTCGACCACGAGACCGAGGCGCTGACGCTGTCGGCCGAGATGCGCGAGGGATCGCGCCGGGCGGGGCGCGCGCTGATCGGTGTGCATGCGCGGCTGGGCGGTCCCCTCGCCGCGCTCTACCGTGCGCGTCTCGGGACCGGCGCGCCGGGGCACCTGCCGGTGGCCCAGGCGGTTGCCGCGCGCGATGTCGGGCTGGACCTGGCCGGCGCCGAGACGCTGTCGGGCTGGACCCTGGTCACCGGGTTGGTCAGCGCCGCCGTTCGCCTTGGCACTGTCGGGCACCTGGACGGGCAGCGGGTGATGACCGCCGCCGCCGCCCACCTTGACCGTTTGCTGATCGAACCGCCCGATCCTGATGGCCCCTATGCCTTTACCCCCGTCAGCGACATCGCCGTCGCCCGCGCCCCCCTGCGCGCGCAGCGCATGTTCGCCACCTGAGGAGAAAGCCGTGAACCTCACGCCCACCGAGATGGACCGCCTGACGATCTTTGCCGCCGCCGAGATGGCGCGGCGCAACAAGGCACATGGCGTGCGGCTGAGCCACCCCGAAGCGGTGGCATATCTGACCGATGAATGCATGTTCGCCGCCCGCCGCGACATGGACTACGAGGACATTCGCGACATGGCCGGCCGGTTGCTGACCACGGCGGACGTGGAACCGGGCGTGGCCGACATGGTCAAGATGATCTACTTTGAATGCCCCTTTGCCGAGGGCACCAAGGCGATGGCGCTGTTCGAACCCATCGGCCCGGCCGAGGGCGAGCCCAAGGCCATGATCCCCGGAGAGATCGTGACGCCCGACGAGGAGATCGAGCTGTTCGCCGATCGCGCGGCGGTCGAGCTGGAGGTCACCAACACCGGCGACCGCGACATCCAGGTGCGCAGCCACAGCCATTTCTTCGAAGTGAACCGCGCCCTGCAATTCGACCGGGCCCTGGCCTGGGGCATGAAACTGGACCGCCCCTCGGGCCTTGGGGTGCGGTTCGAACCGGGAATGACCAAGACGGTGCGCCTCGTGGCGTTCGGGGGTAACCGTCAGGTCATCGGCGAGGGAGGGCTGGCGCAAGGCCCTCTCGACCGGGACGGCGCGCGCGAGGCCGCGCTCGCGCGCGCCGCCGCCTCAGGGTACCTGGGAAGTTGAGGGCACGACGATGGTAACCATGACGCGCCGCGCCTACGCGGAAAACTACGGGCCGACCAAGGGCGACATGGTGCGCCTGGGCGACACCAACCTGTGGATCGAGATCGAGCAGGATCTGACCCGGCCCGGCGACGAGCTGATGATCGGCGCGGGCAAGAGTTTCCGCGATGGCGAGGGCATAAAGCCCGGGGCGCGGGCGTCGACCGGGGCGCTGGACATCGTCATCATGAACGCCACGATCATCGACGCGGTCGTGGGGATCGTGAAGGCCGATATCGGTATCAAGGACGGCAGGATCGTGGGCATCGGCAAGGCCGGCAACCCCGACCTGATGCCCGGCGTGCATCCCGACCTGGTGGTCGGATCCACCACCACGCCGCTGCCGGGGCAGAAGTTCATCGTGACGGCGGGGGCCATCGAATGCCACGGCCATATCGGGTCGCCCGAACAATCCGATCACGCCATGGCCGGGGGGACCACGACGTTGATCGGTGGCGGGCCGGGCGCGCTGTTCGAGGTGGGCAGCGGGTCTTTGAACACATTCAGCCGCTTCCTGCAGGGGACGGAACATTCGCCGCTGAACTTCGCGCTGTTCGGGCGCGGGTCGTCGGACCCGGATTCCGTGGTGGAATCCGTGCGCGCGGGCGGCATGTCGGTCAAGATCCACGAGGATTTCGGGGCCTCTCCGGCGGTGATCGACGCTTCGCTGACGGCCGCCGACCGGCATGACTTTGCGGTCCACCTGCATACCGATTCCATCAACGAATTCGGGTTCGCCGAAGACACGATGGCCGCCTGCGAGGGCCGCACGATCCACATGTACCACGTGGAAGGCGCCGGTGGCGGCCATGCGCCGGACCTGCTGAAGGTTGTGAGCTGGGAAAACGTGATCCCGTCCTCGACCAACCCGACCAACCCCTTCACGCCCTACGCGCTGGAGGAAGGTCTGCCGATGACCATGATCGCGCATCAGCTGGACTATAACGCGCCCGAGGACGTGGCATTTGGCGACAGCCGGGTGCGGGCGCAATCCATGGTGGCCGAGGATTTCCTGCACGACATGGGGGCCATTTCGATCTTTGGCACCGACACCCAGGGCATGGGCCGGCTGGCCGAGAACGTGGCCAATTGCTGGCAATTGGCGTCGGTCATGAAGGACCGGATCGGGCGTCTGCCCGAGGAAACGACGGCCAGCGCCGACAACGAGCGGGTCAAGCGCTATGTCGCCAAGCTGACGATCAACCCGGCGATTGCGGTGGGCATCGACGATCATGTCGGCTCGATCGAGCCGGGCAAGATCGCCGACCTGGTGATCTGGCCGCGCGAAAGCTTCGGGATCAAGCCGGTGATGGTGGTCAAATCCGGCTTTGTCGCCTGGGCGCGGATGGGGGACGGCAACGGATCGCTGTCGATGTCCGAACCGCTGATCCAGCGCCCGCTTTGGGGATCTTTGGGCAAGGCACCGCAGGCGCTGGGGGTGAACTTCTTCTCCGAGGTCGCCATGCAATATGGCGTGAAGGAGCGGTTGGGCCTGGGCAAGCGGGCGATCCAGATAAAAAGCGTGCGGCGGCTGACCAAGCACCAGATGATCCGCAACGCCGCCATGCCCCATGTGGAGGTCGACCCGCACACTTTCGAAGTCCGCGCCGACGGGGTGCTGCTGACCGCGCCGCCGGCCACGCGCGTGCCCTTGTCGCGTCGGTACATGCTGCGATGAACATGCAGGGCAACATGACGGTGCCTGCCGCCCGCTTCGGCATCGGCGGGCCGGTGGGGTCGGGCAAGACGGCGCTGGTCGAACGGCTGATCCCGGCGCTGATGGGGCGGGGCGTGGACCTGGCCGTGATCACAAACGATCTGGTTACCACCGAGGATGCCGAACGCATCCGCCGGTCCGGTCTGATCGACCCCGACCGTGTTTCGGCGGTCGAGGCCGGGGCCTGTCCGCACACGATCATCCGCGAGGATCCGACGCTGAACATCGAGGCGGCGGATGCGCTGGAGCGGCGCTTTCCGGGGGTGGAACTGATTCTGCTGGAAAGCGGTGGCGACAACCTGGCGTCGACCTTCTCGCTGGACCTGACGGATTTCTGGATCTTCGTGATCGACGTGGCGGGCGGCGATGACATTCCGCGCAAGCGGGGCCCAGGTGTGCTGAAGGCCGACGCGCTGGTGATCAACAAGACCGACCTGGCGCCCCACGTGGGCGTCGACCTGGCGCGGATGGAGGAAGACGCCCGCACCGTCCGGGGTGGCCGCCCCGTGCTGATGACCGATTGCCGCCACGGAACGGGCATCGACGCACTGGTCGAGCTGATCGAGACCCGGGTGCTGTTCCGCAAGTGATGGAACTGGCGCCCTCCACGCGGCCCGCGATGCTGGACCTGTCCTTTGTCCGCAGGGGCGCCGAGACCCGGATCGACCGCAGGCGGTTCCGCTGGCCTTACGTGCTGACCCGCAGCTTCGTGCTGGACGGCGATCCTGCGCATATGCGGTCGGTGATCCTGCAATCGTCCAGCGGGGCGATGAACGGCGACGACCGGCTGAGCCAGCGGATCGTGGTGGCCCGGGACGCGGCCGCGCATGTGGCGACCCAGGCGGCGACGGTGGTGAACCGGGCGGATCCGGGGATGGGTACCTCCGAGAAAATCGACCTGCAGGTGGACGCGGGCGGCTATCTGGAATTCCTGCCCGACCCGCGCATCCTCCTGCCCGGCGCGGTACTGACCCAGCGGTTGGACCTGGCGCTGGCCCCCGGCGGCGCGGCGATCGTCCTGGACAGCTTTGCGCTGCACCGGCCGCAGGGCATGGCCCCGGCGCCGGTCCGCTACCGGTCCGACATCATCCTGCGCCGGCCCGGCGGCCGCCCGATGGCCTTCGACCGTCAGGCCCTGCCGGACCCGGTGCCCGAGGCGCCCTGTCACGCGGGGCTTTACCTGGCCTGGGACGCTGCGCCCGATGATCTGCGGGCATTCTGTGACGGGGTGTCCCGGGGTTTTGAGACCGTTCAGGGCCTTTATGGCGCGGCCAGCCCGCTGCCGAACGGCATGGGCGTGGGCGTCCGCCTGGTCGGGCAGGGCGCGCAGGCGCTGCGGGAGGGGATCGATCTGACATGGCGAAGCGGTCGGCAGGCCCTTCTTGGCCGGGCGCCGGGGCTCAGCCGGACAAGGGATTCGCTGCCGCGGTAGGGCCCGATCCGCGCTGCCGTCGGGACCGGGACCTGGCAGGCTCGACAATTCGGAGTTCCAGTACTCTTCGGTGAGTTACGGGGAATGCACTGCTTTTGTGCATTCGGGCGGCGTCATGGCGGCGGCGCGGGGATTCTGCGCCGAAATGCGTTTTGGCCGACATTTACACTTGGTCCAGGGCCGAAAGCCGCCGTTACTCTGAGGCAATCGGGCGCGATCCCGATGGCCCGCCGCCGCTGCAAATGCACCGCCACGACACTGAACGCTTCGGTAAAGTCGGCGGCGCGGTGACACATGCCGCCCCGCGTTTCCCGGCCCAAAAGGGCCGTTCACAATAGCCGGAGACTGCCCGTGAAGGTTGCCATTCTTCATCCGCGAAAGGGAGTGACCGGTCTGTGGACACCGGCGGTGGATGCCGCGACGCTGCTGGCCGCGGCCGAGGTCAACCGCGACGGCGGTGTCCTGGGCGAAGAGATGGAGCTGGTGTTTTGCGATTGCGGGCTGCAGCGCGACACGGCGCTGGCGGCGGTGGACCGCGTGCTGGACGACATCGGCGTCGACGCGATCGTCGGTCAGCATACCAGCAACGTGCGCGACGTGATCCGGTCGCGGGTCAACGGGCGGGTGCCCTACGTCTATACCTCGCAACACGAAGGCCTCGCCGATCCGCGCAAGGCGATCACCATCGGCGCCACGGATGGCGAATTGCTTTGGCCCGCCATCTTCTGGCTGATCGAACAGCGCCATGCCCGACGGTTTTTCTTTGTCGGCAACAATTACATCTGGGCGCAGGCCGGGCTGGAAACCAGCAAGGCGCTGATCGCCCACGAAGGCGCGCAATTCGTCGGCGAGGCGCTGTTGCCCTTCGAGGTCGAGGACCACACCGACATCCTGCAGAAGATCCGCGCGGCGCGCCCCGACGTGGTGGTGCAGGCGCTGGTGGGCGAGGCGTCGGTGCGGTTCAACCGGGCCTTCGCGGCGGCCGGTTTCGATGAGGCGATGCTGCGTCTGGGGCTTCTGGTGGATGAAAACGTCATCTGCGGGATCGGGCCGGATTCGACGCACAACCTGTATTCCGTGTCGAACTATTTCGCCAATTGGGAGAGTCCGGCGAATTCCAGGTTCCTCGACAGCTATCACGCGGCCTATGGCCGGATTGCGCCGCCGGTCAGCGGGGCGACGATCGGCTGCTACGAAGGCATACACCTGCTGGCGGCCCTTGCGGGGCAGAAACGGGATCCGGGCGGTCTTCGGCTGGCCGAACTGGCCCGCCGACCCCTGCACCGCGATGCCGCGCGCCAATATCTGGACGACAAGCCCGTGGGCCGCTGCAAACGGGTCCACATCGCCCAGGCCGACGGGGTCGCGCTCAGGATTGTGTCCTCGCTAACGCTCAATTAATACTTGAATTTTCAATATTGAAATTCGACTTTACCGGTGGTACCGCAGGCGTATTGGAACGGCTGCGGTCTTCTGGCTTTTCGCGTGACGGATGGCCGGGTGCCTGGCACGGGGCACGATCGGCGGGGCAGGACCCGCGGGTCGCGTGGTCGTTCGACCAGATATGTAGCGGTGAAGAGGAGGCGTCATGGCGCCCAGAACCTTGGACGATCAGTTGAGCTATCTGATTGCGAGCGCCAATCGGCAGATCGAATCCGAACTTGAAGAACGCCTGCGGCCGGGCGGTGTGCCCATCGAACAATTCCGGATCCTCGAGGTCCTGTCGGAAAACGAACCCTGCGCGATGGGAGAGATCGCGCGGCGCTCGCTGATCGACCCGGCCACGCTCACCAAGATCATCGACCGGATGGTCCGCGACAACCTGGTCTACCGCGCCCCCGATCCCGACGATCGCCGCAAGGTGCTGATCCTGACCGCGACCGAGGGCAAGGCGCTGTACAAGCGGCTGAGCGGCGTCAGTTCCGCCCAGGAAAAGCGGCTGAGCGAGATCCTGCAGGGCGAGAAGGCGATGGAGCTGAAAACCCTGCTGCGGGAATTGCTGGACCGCTAAACGCCTGTCCCTGAAGATCAAAAGGCGGCCACCGGACCGCCTTTTGTCTTGCGATATGCTGCCTGCCTCGGGGGAGTTTCCTAGTGAACGGGCGGTTTCGCCGTGTGCCAGTCGGTCACCTGCTGGTAGGCATGGGCCGTGCGCAGCAGCTTGGCTTCGGTCCCGTAGGTGCCGATCAGCTGGAAGGCGATGGGCCGTCCGTCGGCCGTCATCCCGCAGGGCAGGGTGACCGAAGGCACGCCCGAGGCGTTGAACGGCGACGTGAACCGGAACAGCGCGCGCGAGCCGCCTTCCTGCTGGGCGCGGACCTCGTCCCAGGTGGGCGTGCCGTATTGAAAGACCGGGATGGCGATCATGTCGACACCGTCCAGCAGGTCGGTCAGCGCGCCGGTGAATTTCTTGCGTTCGATCACGCCGTTGGCCACGTCGATCGGGTTCGCGGCCATGCCGGCTTCGATCCCCTCCCGGATCCACTGGCCATACATGTTGGATTGCTTGGGATAGGTGTCGGCATGGACCGCCGCCATTTCGATCATGGTCAGCGACATGGCCTTGTCCAGGAAGGTGTCCACGTCGGGGAACCCGCAATCCATCCCCCTGGCGCCCACGCCTTCCAGCTCTTTCACGGCAGCCATGAGGCAGGCGACGGTTTCGGGGTCGGCGTCCTTTTCGATGTAGTCCCGCGGAATGCCGATGGTCACGCCACGCGCCCCGAAGGCACCGTCCAGAAGGCCCAGGTAATCCGGCACCGGTTCGTTCAGCGAGGTCGGGTCAAGCGGATCGTGGCCGGCCAGCACCTCCAGCATCGCCGCCGCATCGGCGGCAGAGCGGGCCATGGGGCCGAGGTGATCGAAGGTTTCGGCCAAATCGAAGATCCCGTAGCGCGACACGCGTCCCCAGGTGGGTTTCACCCCGGTCAGGTTGTTGCAGGCCGACGGAAACCGGATCGACCCGCCGGTGTCGGACCCGATGGTGCAATAGGCCATGCCCGTGGCCGGCGCGATGCCGGAACCTGACGACGACACACCTGTCCAGAGGTCTTCCTTCCAGGGGTTCACCGGCTCGGTGAAATCGGGATGATGTTCCAGCGTCGCGCCTTCGGTCATGTGCAGCTTGCCGATCAGAACGGCGCCCGCGTTGCGCAGGTTGACGACGACGGTGGCGTCATGGTCGGGCACGAAATCCTCATAGATCTTCATGCCGCCGGTGGTCTTGATCCCCTTGGTGAAACACAGGTCCTTCACCGCCATCGGGATCCCGTGCAGAGGCCCGCGATAGCGGCCGGCGGCAATTTCCGCTTCGGCCTGCTTGGCCTGTTCGCGGGCCAGGTCGGCGGTGACGGTCCAGTAGGCTGTCAGCCTGGAGTTCAGTTTCTCGACCTGTGAAAGGACCGCTTCGGTCACCTCGACGGGCGATATGGCGCCGGACTTGATCCTGGCGGCGACGACCGTCAGGGGCTGAAAGGCGATGTCGGACATATGGAGTCTCCGGTTCGTGGAAAGGGTCAGGCCAGCGGGCGTCTGAGGTGCCAGTCGGTGGCCTGCTGAAAGGCATGGGCGGCGGTCAGCAGCCGGTCTTCGGCCAGGTGCGGGCCGATCAGCTGCATCCCGACGGGCAGGCCGATCGTGGACGAGATCCCGCAGGGAAGCGTCACCGTGGGCGACCCCGAGAGGTTGAACGGCGCCGTGAAGGACAGCGATGTCATCAGGTTGTCCATGAAGCCGCTGAAATCGTCGTAGCGATAGCCGATCTGCGGGGTGACCGGGCTGATCAGGGCGTCGATGTCTTCGAAGAGGCGGGCGAGTTTGCCCTTGAAGCGGTCCTGTTCGATATAGGCCCCGGCCACGGTCAGGCTGTCATAGTCCAGCCCCCGGGTGATCGCGCCCGCCAGTTCGGTGCCGAAGGCTTGCGGCGTTTGCGCGAAGGCGGGCGCGTGGAAGCGGGCGCATTCGGTTTCGCAGATCACCAGCTGCGCCTCGGTCGCGGGGGTGAGCGAGGGGACGGTGACCGGCACGATTTCGGCGCCGAGGTCGCGGAAGACATCCACGGCGGCGTCGATGGCGGCGCACATCTCGGGCTCGGCCGCGTCCAGCATGGCGGGGTCAAGGCCCAGCTTCATCCCGCGCATGCCCGCGATGCCCTTGAGCGCGCCAAGGTAGTCGGGAACCGGCGCGCGCAGGCAGGTGGGATCGTCCGGATCAGCGCCGGCAAAGATGCCCAGCATCGCCGCCGCATCCGCCGCCGACCGGCACATCGGGCCGATGGTGTCCAGGCTGTCGGCCAAGGGAAATGCGCCGCTGCGGCTGGTCCGGCCCCAGGTGGGTTTGAGGCCCGTCACGCCGTTGGCCGCCGAAGGGAAACGGATCGACCCGCCGGTGTCGGTGCCCAGCGAGCCATAGCACAGACCCGCCGCCGTGGCCGCGCCGGAGCCCGATGACGATCCGCCGGGCCAGTAATCGTGGTTCCAGGGATTCAGCGCCTTGGGCAGGTCGGGGTGGTGTTCGCCGTAAGCGCCTTCGTGCAGGTGCAGCCGCCCGACGATCACCGCGCCGGCCTGTTTCAGGCGCTTGACGATGGTGGCGTCTTCGTTGGCGGTGAAATCGGCATAGACCGTGGTGCCGAAGGTCGATGGCGTGCCGGCGGTGTGGAACAGGTCCTTGATGGCGATCGGCACGCCGTGCAGCGGCCCGCGCCAGCGGCCCGAGGCGATCTCGGTGGCGGCCTCGTCCGCCTCTTGCAAGGCGGCCTCGTGCGTCACCTTGAGGAAGGAGTTGAGCGTCGGGTTGACCGCGTCGATACGGCTCAGCAGCGCTTCGGTCAGGGCAACGGGCGATGCCGCGCCCGCCCGGACCGCCGCCGAGACATCGGTGAGTGCGGAATAATGGTTCATGCCGGTCACTCCGCCGCCAGCGCGGTGGTCAGGTCGGGGCGCTGATCGGCAAGGCCCATCGCCGCTTCCAGGGCTGCGCCGATACGGAAGCACATGACCTCGTCGAAGGGGCGACCGACGATCTGGCAGCCCAGCGGCAGGCCGGAGGTGGAAAAGCCGATGGGCACCGACAGCGCCGGGTTGCCGGTGACGTTGTAGGGGATGGTCAGCATGCCTTTCCACGGCCCCGCGTCGCGGCCGAAGTCGCTGAAGGCGTTGGCCGGGGTCAGCGCGGTCGGCGCAAGCAGCGCGTCGCATGTGGCCAGCGGGCCGTCGTTGACCTTGGCCGTCAGTTCGCGGCGCAGGCGCAGGGCATTGATGTAGTCCGACGCCGAGATGATGCCGCCCGCGACGATGCGCTGGTAGGCATAGCGGCCATAGGCCTCGGGGCGGGTTTTCAGGTCGGCCTCGTGGATCGTGTAGGCCTCGGACATCATGATGGTGGATCCGCAGGCCTGGAACAGCTCCCACGCGGGCATGTCGACCTCGACCACATCGGCGCCAAGCCCGGCCAGGGTTTCGGCGGTCTTGTCGAGCGCGGCGATGATTTCGGGGTTCGCCATCTCGTTGTGGATGTAGAAGGCGCGGGTATAGCCGATCTTCAGCCCGTCGATGCCCTGGCTCAGCCCTGCCGAGAAATCCGGGACGGGCAGGTCGGCCGAGGCCGGGTCCAGCGGGTCGTGCCCCGCGATCACCTGCATGGTGATCGCCGCATCCTCGACGCTTTGGGTCAGCGGACCGGCATGGTCCAGCGTGAAGCTGAGCGGAAAGATCCCCCGCCGCGACACCCGGCCATAGGTTCCCTTGATGCCCACGGTGCCGCAATAGGCCGCCGGTCCCCGGATCGATCCGCCGGTGTCCGACCCCATGGCCGTGCGCATGTAGCTGGCCGCGATGGCCGCGCCCGATCCCGAGGAGGATCCGCCGGTCTGGTGATCGGTGTTCCAGGGATTGCGCGCGACCGGGAAGGGCAGGTCGAAGGACGGCCCGCCCAGGGCGAATTCGAACGTGCCAAGCTTGCCCAGCAGCACGCCGCCGCCTGCCTTAAACTTCTGTTCGACGACGCAATCCTCGGCCGGCACATTGTCCAGCAGCACGTTCGAATGGCAGGTCGTGCGAATGCCGGCCGTGCCGTAGATGTCCTTCAGCCCATAGGGAATCCCCTGCATCGGCCCCTTGTCGCCCCCCTTGGCGAAATCCGCATCCGCCGCCGTGGCATCGGCCATCGCACGGTCGGGGGTCAGGGTGATGAAGGCATTCAGCCGGGGTTCGTGTTCCGCGATCCGCGACAGCAGCGCCTCGGTCAGGGCGACCGATGTCAGCGATCCGTCGCGCAGTTTCGAACCGGCCTCGGCGATGGAGAGATCATGCAGCGCAGTCATTTCGCGGCCCTCGTGACCAGGGTGAAGATGTTGGACGGTTCGTCGGCGGCGGGGCGCAGGCTGTGCAGGTGGGACCGAAGGCCCAGGAAACCTTCGGCGCTGGTCAGGACCCCGGTTTCCAGGTCCGGCGGCACGGCAATGCCGGCCATGGCAAACCGCGTGCGGATTTCGGCGATGCGCGTCTCGCTGATCTTGACGTCCATTGGGGAATCTCCTTGCTGACTGCAGGTGAACCGCAGAAATTCTATAGTTGAAAATTCAAGTGAATCTGATCGCGCCGCAAGCCGGATGATGGGCCGTGCACACTGGATTAATTGAATTGTCAAATTAGTGGCGCAAAAATGGGCGGCCTGCCGGACCTTTGTACGCAGCACGGGCAGCGCGTGCCAAATGCTGGGTATTTTCACTTTCTATATTTGATGGTGCGCGGGCTTCTTCCAACCTCGGTCCTGTCAGCGGCCGCTTTCGGGCCGCGCCCCAAGCCAGAACCGAAAGGACAGCAAGCCACATGTGGATCTACGCTCTCCGCCGCCTGATCCTGACGATCCCCATCCTTCTGGGCGTCACGATCATCTGTTTCCTGCTGGTCCAGATCGCCCCGGGCGATCCGATCCAAAGCCTTCTGCCACCCGACGCCTCGGAAGCGGATGCCGCGGCGCTCCGCGCTTATTACGGGCTGGATAAGCCCCTGGTCATTCAATACATCTTCTGGCTCGGCAAGGTGGTGACCGGCGATCTGGGCATGTCGATCCAGGTCAACGCCCCGGTGGCCACCGAGGTCGGGCGCGCCTTTGCCAATACCTTCACGCTGGCCATGCTGGCCGTGGCCCTGGCCTTTGTCGTTTCTCTGTTCCTCGGCGTCGTGGCCGCCTACAAGTCCGGCACCTGGATCGACAAGCTCTTCACCTCGGTCGCGGTTTTCGGGATCTCGGTGCCGACCTTCTGGCTGGGGGTCGTGCTGGTCATCGTCTTCGCGGTCCAGATGAACTGGCTGCCCGCCGCCGGCATGGGCGCCAACGGGTCCGAACACTTTTCCTACTTCCGCTGGGACGACTTCAAGTTCGCCATCATGCCCATGGTCGCCCTGGCCTTGCCGCCGCTGGGCATCATGACGCGCACCACGCGGTCGTCCGTCGAAGAGGTGCTGAACCAGGATTTCGTGCAGACCCTGCGCGCCAAGGGCCTGGGCGAGGTGGCCGTGCTGCGCCACGCGATCAAGAACGCCATGCCCCAGATCATCGCCATGCTGGGCCTGCAGCTGGGCTACCTGATCGGCGGTTCGGTGCTGGTGGAAATGGTCTTCAACTGGCCCGGCACCGGATACCTTCTGAACAAGGCGATCCTCAGCCGCGATCTGCCCGTTCTGCAAGGCACGATCCTGGTGCTCGCCACGTCCTTCGTGATGATCAACCTGGTCATCGACCTCGCCCAATCCGTCATCGACCCGCGCATCAAGCGGAGCTGAGGTACCCATGACCGACGCCACTTCCGACCCGATCATCCTGTCCCAGGACGCCGACCTGCCAAGCCATGTCGTGCGCGGCTACTGGGCCTCTGTCTGGAACCGTCTGAAATACGACTACGTCACGCTGTTCTGCCTGGCGCTCATCATCCTGATCGTGCTCTCGGCCATCTTCGCGCCCTGGCTGGCGCCCTACGACCCCGAGAAATCGTCGATGGCCTATCGCCTGAAACCGATCGGGCATCCCAAGTTCATCCTGGGCTCGGACGAGCAGGGCCGCGACATCCTCAGCCGGATCCTCTGGGGTGGGCGGGTGTCGCTGATGATGGGAATCCTGCCGGTGGCCTTCGCCACGATGATCGGCGGCATCTTCGGCATCGTCGCCGGATATTACGGCGGCAAGGTCAACATGGTGATCATGCGCACCATGGATGTTTTCTTTGCCTTTCCCTCGGTTCTGCTGGCGGTGGCGATCAGCGGATCCCTGGGCGGAGGCATCCAGAACCAGCTGGCATCGCTGACCATCGTCTTCATCCCGCCGCTGTGCCGGGTGGCGGAAACCGCCGCGTCACAGGTGCGCAACATGGATTTCGTCGATGCCGCCCGCGCCTCCGGCGCGTCGACCTTTTCGATCCTGAAGGACCACGTGCTGATCACCGTGATCTCGCCGGTGCTGGTCTATGCCTCTACGCTGGTGTCGGCCTCGATCCTGCTGGCGTCGGGCCTGTCCTTCCTGGGGCTGGGCGTGTCGCCGCCGACCCCGGACTGGGGCCTGATGCTGTCGACCCTGCGCCAGTCGATCTGGGTTCAGCCGCTGGTCTGCGCGGTCCCGGGCATCGCGATCCTGATCACCTCGATCGCCTTCAACATCGTCAGCGACGGCCTGCGCGTCGCCATGGACGTCAAGTCCTGACCCGAAAGGCATGACAATGGAACAACCCGTGAAGAAACCCGAACCCCACGCCCGCGATCCGCATCCCCGCGACAAGGGCGGCCCCGCCCAGCCCATGCTGATCGCCCGCGAGGTCAGGAAATTCTTCCCCATCCACGCCGGCCTCTTGAACCGCCAGGTGGCCGAGGTGAAAGCCGTCGACGGCGTGTCGTTTTCGGTCATGAAGGGCGAGACGCTGGGCATCGTGGGCGAATCCGGCTGTGGCAAGTCCACCCTGGCGCGCCTGCTGATGCACCTGATGGACAAGGACAGCGGCGAGATCATCCTCGACGGCCTGTCCGTCGGTGAATACCGGGGGATGCCCCTGCCGGACCTGCGCCGGTCCATGCAGATGGTGTTCCAGGACAGCTATTCCTCGCTGAACCCCCGCCTGACGGTCGAGGATTCGGTGGCGTATGGCCCGTCCAAACAGCCCGGCATCTCGAAGAAGAGGGCCCGCGAGATCGCGCGGGACCTGCTGGAAAAGGTCGGCCTGCGCGCCAAGCTGTTCGGCGGGCGCTATCCGCATGAACTGTCGGGCGGGCAGAAGCAGCGGGTGAACATCGCCCGCGCGCTGGCGCTGGATCCCCGCATCGTGATCCTGGACGAAGCGGTGTCGGCGCTGGACAAGTCGGTCGAGGCGCAGGTGCTGAACCTGCTCAACGATCTGAAGGCGCAGCTGGACCTGACCTATGTCTTCATCTCCCACGACCTGCACGTGGTGCATTACATCTCGGACCGGGTGCTGGTGATGTACCTGGGCCAGGTGGTCGAAATCGGCCCCGTCGACAAGATCTACGCCAATCCGCAGCACCCCTACACCAAGGCCCTGCTGGAGTGTCAGCTGTCCATGGACCCGCGCGAACGGGTCGATCAGGCGCCGCTGGCGGGCGATCCGCCGAACCCGGTCAATCCGCCCTCGGGCTGCCGGTTCCACCCCCGCTGTCCCTTTGCCGAGGAGATCTGTTCGTCCAGGCAACCCGCCCTGGGCGACACCCTGCGCGCGGGCCGCGACGAACACCTGACCGCCTGTTTCATGGCGCAACCCGGGTCCGGCCATTCCAAGGCGCCGACCCAGGCGGACCTGCTGAAGCAGGCCGCCGCCCATCCCGCCGTCATGGAGGCCTGAGCGATGAACGACATGTCCCCCACAGCCATGGCCGCCACCGCCCCGCTGGTGACGGTAAAGGATCTGCGCGTGAAATTCGTCAGCCGCGATGAAACGGTCAGCGCGGTCAACGGCATCGACTTCGAGCTCAAGCGCGGCGAGGTGATGTGCGTGATCGGCGAATCCGGATCCGGCAAGTCTGTGATGATGCGATCGCTCATGCGGCTGCACCCGCCCAAACGCACGGTGATCGAAGGCGGGATGGAGGTCGATGGCCACGACATCCAGGCGGTATCGGAAAAGCAGATGCGCAAACTGCGCGGGTCAACGATTTCCATGATCTTCCAGGAACCGATGACCGCGCTGGACCCGCTTTATACAATAGGCGACCAGATCGCCGAGACGGTGCGCATCCACGAGGGTGTGACCCGGGAAATGGCCATGAAACGCGCGCTCGAACTGCTGGAACTGGTGCGCGTGCCGTCCCCTGAACGGCGGCTGAAGGCCTATCCGCACGAATTGTCGGGCGGCCTGCGTCAAAGGGCGATGATCGCCGTGGCGCTGTCCTGCCGGCCCAGCCTGCTGCTGGCGGATGAACCGACGACGGCGCTGGATGCCTCGGTCCAGATCCAGGTTCTGGTGTTGTTGCGCCGGTTGCAGAAAGAGCTGGGCATGTCGGTGATCTTTGTCACCCACGACCTGGGCGTCGCGGCGCAGATCGCGGACAAGGTTGCGGTGATGTATGCCGGTCGGCTGGTGGAATACGGCACGGTCGAAGACGTGCTGATGCGGCCCAAGCATCATTACACCAAGGGCATGCTGGCCTCGACCGTGGCCGAGCAGGAAAAAGGCAAGCCGCTGGGCGCCATCCCCGGCACCCCGCCCGACCTGCGCGCCCTGCCGCCGGGGTGTTCCTTTGCCCCGCGCTGCCGGGCGGCCAGGCAGCGATGCGTGGACGAACTGCCCGGGGAACGCGATTGCGGCGGCGGGCACCGGGTGCGCTGTCACTTTCCGCTGTAAGATGGGCCGCTCCGCAGGGGGCGGCGCCTACAGGCAAACCCAGGCGCCGGATTGTTCCGCTTCCAGGTCGGTGAAATGCAGCTTCAGCGGCTGGTGCTCATCGACGAAGGAGGTCGCGAACCCCCGCATCGGCAGGTCGCGCCGCACGAAGAACCCGGCGATCCAGACCCCCAGCAACAGCCCGTTCGCTTCGCGCAGTTCGATCCGGTGGCCCTGCACGTCCCCATTGTCCAGCTTGCTGCTGCTGTTGGCCATCCGCGCCTCGAAACAGACCAGGCCGTTGGCGTAGAACCGCCAGCGCACGGTCTCCCAGGCGCATTCGTCCACCGTCGCGCCCTTGGTCCAAAGATAGTCGCGCCAGGCGATCGCATCCTTGCCGGTGGTGGTGCCCGTCGCCGTCGCGTCGGATTGCCCGGCGGCCCACCGGATGTAATCCGCCGGGCCGTCTTCGCGCCCGATGGGGATACCGGCATCGGCCAGGCCCAAGGTGCGCTTGATCACCGAATCCCGGATCGCGCCCTTCTTGTCCTCTTTCTCGGACAGGCCCGCGACCAGTTTCGACGCCACGTTGAGAATCATGCCAATGCCTCCCTCCGTCCCGCGCCCATTTGGCCAGACCGGAGCAAGAAACGCGACGTCTTAGAAAGGCCGGGCGGGAATCAGCCGCGCTGTGCCTTCTGCAGTTCCTGGTCCAGGGCTTGCAGGAATCGCGACCGGTCGGCCTTGGAAAAAGCCTTGCCGCCGCCCTGGTGAAACGGATCGGACGCCCGGATGTCCTGCATCAGGTCCCGCGTCGCCAGCCGTGGTCCGATATTGGCGATGCTCAGCACCTCGCCATTGTGCTGCAACACCTTCGCCCCGGCCTTCAGGCAGCGATCCGCCAGCGGCAGATCCGAGGTCACGACCACGTCGCCCGGCCCGCACTGATCCGCGATCCAGCGATCCGCCTCGTCGGCGCCTTCGTCGACAATGATCAGTGATACCAGGGGATTCGCCGATGGCCGCAGCCCGCCGTTGCAGACCAGGATCATCGGAACCTTCAACCGCGTCGCCACGCGTTCGGCTTCGGCCTTTACGGGACAGGCATCGGCATCGATGTAAAGCTTGGTCACGGCATCCACCTGGGTGATCTGGGAGAGATGGTGCTGCTGGAGAGAATTGAACTCTCGACCTCTCCCTTACCAAGGGAGTGCTCTACCTCTGAGCTACAGCAGCGCCGTGGCCGGGTCTCTAAGGGCAAACGAGAGGGCGCGCAAGGGCTATCTGGACGGTTTTTTGCTCCTGCGGTAGAGAGAGACATGACGGATAAGAAAAGCCCGTCGGGCGGTACAAAACAGGCGAATACCCGGGAGGACCGGCTGAAAGCCGCGCTGAAGGCCAATCTGGCGCGGCGCAAGGCCCAGTCACGTGCCCGGTCGGCTGTCGAACCCCGGACCGACAAGGCAGGTGAAACGCCCGGGGACACCGGGAAAGAGGCCCTGAACAAGGCCCGCAACGAGGATTGACAGGCATGGATTCCATTATCGTGACGGGCAATGGCCCGCTCAGCGGACAGATCCCCATCGCAGGCGCCAAGAACGCCTGCCTGACACTGATGCCCGCGACGCTGCTGTCGGACGAGCCGCTGACGCTGACCAATGCGCCACGGCTGTCGGACATCCGGACCATGACCCAGCTGCTGCAATCGCTGGGCGCCGAGGTGTCGACGTTGAACGACGGCAAGGTGCTGGCGATGTCCAGCCACGACCTGTCGAACCTGACCGCGCATTACGACATCGTCCGCAAGATGCGCGCCTCGATCCTGGTGCTGGGCCCGCTGCTGGCGCGGGCCGGCGAGGCGGTGGTGTCCTTGCCCGGCGGCTGCGCCATCGGCGCGCGGCCGGTCGACCTGCATCTGAAGGCGCTTGAAGCCCTGGGCGCGGATCTGGACCTGCGCGACGGCTATGTGCATGCCTCTGCCAAGTCGGGGCTGAAGGGGGCGGTGGTGGACTTTCCGTTTGCCTCCGTCGGGGCCACGGAAAACGCGCTGATGGCGGCGACGCTGGCCAAGGGGACGACCGTCCTGAAGAACGCCGCGCGCGAGCCCGAGATCGTCGACCTGGCCCAGTGCCTGCGCAAGATGGGCGCCCAGATCGACGGCGAGGGAACGTCGACCATCACCATCCAGGGCGTCGACCGCCTGTCCGGTGCGACCCACCCCGTGGTCACCGACCGGATCGAACTGGGCACCTACATGTTGGCGCCCGCGATCGCGGGGGGCGAGGTCGAACTGCTGGGCGGCCGGCGCGACCTGCTGACCGCCTTCATCGACAAGCTGGAAGAGGCGGGTGTGTCGGTGTCCGAGACCGAGGATGGCCTGAAGGTCAGCCGCAAAGGCAACGGCATCCGTGCGGTGGACGTGGTCACCGAACCCTACCCGGGCTTCCCGACCGATCTGCAGGCGCAGATGATGGCGATGCTGGCCACCGCCGAAGGGGTCAGTGTCCTGGAAGAGAAGATCTTCGAGAACCGCTTCATGCACGCGCCCGAACTGATGCGCATGGGCGCGCGGATCGACGTGCACGGCGGCACGGCCACGGTGACGGGCGTGTCGTCCCTGCGCGGCGCGCCGGTGATGGCGACGGATCTGCGGGCCTCGATTTCGCTGATCCTCGCGGGGTTGGCGGCCGAAGGCGACACCAGGGTCAACCGGGTCTATCACCTGGACCGCGGCTACGAGCAGGTCGAGGAAAAGCTGCGCGCCGTGGGCGCGATCATCGAACGGGTGCCGGGCTGATGACTGAAGACGCCCGTTTCGAGGACGGCCGCGAGGCGCCTCTCTACCTGGGAGCGCTGGATGGCGAGGACCTGGGCGTTCTGGCCGCCCTGGTGCAGGACGCCGTGTTTCCGATCACCGAGATGACCTGGCGCGCCAAACAGCGCCAGTTCGCAATTCTGTTGAACCGCTTCCGCTGGGAAGACGCGCCCGCCGCCGAACGGCGGTCGCGGGCGTTCGAACGGGTGCAATCGGTGCTGAACGTGTCGAACGTGATGAAGGTGTCGTCGCAGGGGATCGACCGCACCGACAAGGACGTGATCCTGTCGCTGCTGTCGGTCACGTTCGAACCGGGCGAGGATGGTACGGGCGATGTCCTTCTGACGCTGGCGGGCGACGGCGCGATCCGGCTGGAGGTCGAGGCGCTGGACGTAACGCTCAAGGACGTGACCCGGCCCTACCAGGCGCCTTCGGGCCAGGCCCCCAGGCACGACGACTGACAGGGAGCAAGATTTTCCCGGAAAATCTTGGCAAATTTCTATGAAGAAATTTCACCCGCCCTCTGGCCAGCGATCCGCGATGGGTCTTTGGTCGGAGGGGCGGAGATCTTGAGCCTGCCCGCCCGGCCCGCTATCAGCCTGTGACACCACGAGGAACAGCACATGCCGGTCTTTCTCAACAGCGCCGATCCGGAATTCGAAGCGGCCTTTGCCACGCTGCTTGGCGCCAAGCGCGAAGACAGCCCCGATGTGGATGACATCGTCGCGGGCATCATCGCGCAGGTCCGCGCCGACGGCGACGCGGCCCTGATCGCGCTGACCGAGAAATTCGACCGCCTGACGCTGACCGCCGACACGCTGGCCTTCACTCCGGCCGAGGTCGAACACTGCGTGAACCAGGTGTCGCCCGAGGATCGCGCGGCGCTCGAATTGGCGGCCGAACGGATCCGGGCCTATCACGAACGGCAGATGCCCCGGGATGCGTCCTGGGAAGATGCGGCCGGGGCGACGCTGGGCTGGCGCTGGTCGGCCGTTTCGGCGGCGGGGCTTTACGTGCCGGGGGGATTGGCCAGCTATCCGTCTTCGGTCCTGATGAACGCGATCCCGGCCAAGGTGGCCGGGGTGGAGCGGCTGGCGATCACCGTTCCCACGCCCGATGGCCAGGTGAACCCGCTGGTCCTGCTGGCCGCACGCCTGGCCGGCGTGGACGAGATCTATCGCATCGGGGGCGCGCAGGCGATTGCCGCGCTGGCCTATGGGACCGAGACGGTGAAACCCGTCGACAAGATCACCGGGCCGGGCAATGCCTTTGTCGCGGCGGCCAAGCGGCGGGTGTTCGGCAAGGTGGGCATCGACATGATCGCGGGGCCGTCAGAGATCCTGGTGATCGCCGATGGCGACAACGATCCCGACTGGATCGCGCTGGATCTGCTCAGCCAGGCGGAACACGACGAAAGCGCCCAGGCCCTGCTGATCACCACCGATCCGGCCTTTGGCGATGCTGTCGTGAAAGCGGTGGACAAACGGTTGCAGACGCTGGAACGGCGGGCCATCGCCGGGGTGTCCTGGCGTGACTTTGGCGCCGTGATCACCGTGCCGGACCTGGCCACCGCCGCGCGACTGTCCAACCGGATCGCGCCCGAACATCTCGAACTTTGCGTGGCCGACCCCGACGCACTGGCCCCGCATTGCATCCATGCCGGCGCGATTTTCCTGGGCCAATGGACGCCCGAGGCGATCGGCGATTACGTCGGCGGCCCGAACCACGTTCTGCCTACGGCGCGGTCAGCGCGGTTTTCGTCCGGCCTGTCGGTGATGGATTTCCTCAAACGCACCACGCTGGCGCGGATGACACCGGAGGCGCTCCGTGCTATCGGACCTTCGGCCGAACGCCTTGCGCAGTCCGAAAGCCTTGAGGCCCACGGTCTTTCGGTCGGGGCGCGGCTGGACAAACTGAACAGGTAACCGCCGATGTCCCATATCGCCGAGATCAAGCTGGACGATTCCGCCCTGCCGCCTCCGACACCGGAGATCGAGCAGGAGCGCAAGGTGGCGATCTTCGACCTGCTGGAAGACAATACCTTCATCCTGCCCGCCCGCGACGGTCGCCCGGTGCCCGATGGCCCCTATCACGTGACCCTGTCGATCCGAGACAAGCGGCTGGTCTTCGAAGTCGACACCGCGGACGCGGAGAAGGCGGCGGAATTCCACCTGTCGCTGGGTCCGTTCCGGCAGGTGGTGAAGGATTACTTTCAGATCTGCCAAAGCTATTTCGACGCGGTGAAGACCCTGCCGCCCAGCCAGATCGAAACCATCGACATGGCCCGGCGCGGCATCCACAACGAAGGCAGCCGCGTGCTGCAGGAACGGCTTGAGGGCAAGGCCGAGGTAGACGACGACACCGCCCGGCGATTGTTCACCCTCATCTGCGTCCTGCACTTCGGGGGCTAGGGCATGTCGGAAC
Organism: Marinibacterium anthonyi; assembly: GCA_003217735.2. Taxonomy (GTDB): domain Bacteria; phylum Pseudomonadota; class Alphaproteobacteria; order Rhodobacterales; family Rhodobacteraceae; genus Marinibacterium; species Marinibacterium anthonyi. The sequence goes on from CP031585.1 coordinate 834,608, forward strand.
CGTTGCCCCAATCGGTTCTGTTCTGCTGCGATCACAACGCCGTCCGCTCGCCCATGGCCGAGGGGCTGATGAAGAAGTTTTACGGCGAGGGCACCTATGTGCAATCGGTCGGCGTCAAGAACGACATGGAGATCGACGGCTTTACCGTGGCGGTCTGCAAGGAGATCGGGGTCGAACTGGACCGGCACCGGTCCCGGTCCTTCGACGAGATGGAGCAATGGGGGGACGACCTGTCGTCCTTTGACCTGGTGATCGCGCTGTCGCCCGCAAGCCAGCGGCGGGCGCTTGAACTGACGCGGTATTTCCACCTGGACGTGGAATACTGGCCGATCCTCGACCCGACCGGGCTGGGGGAAAGCCGGGAAGACAAGCTGGTGCAATTCAGACGGGCCCGCGACCAGATCGTGGGCCGATTGACGGAACGCTGGGGCGTGCCGAGGGAGACAGAATGTCGGACATCGTGAAAACCTATTTCGAGGCCTTCAATGCCGGCGACGTGGACGGCATGCTGGATTGCCTGACCGCCGACGTCGCCCATCACGTGAACGAGGGCAACATCCGCGTCGGCAAGACCAAGTTCGCCGAATTCTGCGAACACATGAACCATTGCTACAAGGAAGAGCTGACCGACATGGTGGTTTTCGACGGCGCGAACGGCACCCGGGGCGCGGCGGAATACATCGTCAACGGCACCTACCTGGCCACCGACAGCGGGCTGCCCGAGGCCAGGGGCCAGACCTATCGTCTGCCCGCCGGGTCGTTCTTTGACCTGAAGGACGGCAAGATCGCGCGGGTGACGACCTATTACAACCTTGCCGACTGGATCGCGCAGGTCTCGTGATCGACGTCCGTCCCCTGACCGGCGCGGCGCTGGACGGCGCGCTGGATGACGTGGCGCGGCTGCGCATCGCCGTGTTTCGCGACTGGCCCTATCTGTATGACGGCGATGTCGCGTATGAACGCCGTTACCTGCAGGTCTACCGCGAAAGCGGCGCGGCGGTCGTGGTCGGCGCCTTTGACGGCGATCGGCTGGTGGGCGCGGCGACGGGCATGCCGCTGGCAGACCATGCCGACGATTTCGCCGAGGCCTTCGCCGGATCGGGGATCGGCATGGAAACGGTGTTCTACTGCGCCGAATCCGTGCTGCTGCCCGCCTGCCGGGGCCACGGGATCGGGCACCGGTTCTTTGACGAACGCGAGGCGCATGCCCGCCGGCTGGGGTTTGCCAAGGTGGCCTTTTGCGGTGTGGTTCGGCCTGCGGATCATCCGTTGCGTCCCGACGGCGCAAGGTCGCTGGAACCGTTCTGGCGGGGGCGGGGGTATGAGCCATTGCCCGGCGTGGTGGCGCATTTTTCCTGGAAGGACATCGACCAGGCAACCGAGACCGTTCATCCCCTGCAATTCTGGATGCGCGCGCTCTGAGCGCGCCGGGCGGTGGCAGATGCTCCCGCCCGCCCGCCCACCCCGCATCCGCCACCGCCCGGCGCTGACCTGTGGCCCTTGCGCGGGAATGCGGGCGCGGCTACCGATGGTGGCATGAAAATCGCCGCCTCCGCCTATCCGCTCGACTGGCTCGACAGCTGGTCGCAGTACGAAGACAAGCTTGCCTCCTGGGTCGCCGATGCGGCCGGGCAGGGAGCCGACCTGCTGGTCTTTCCCGAATACGGGGCCATGGAACTGGCCACGCTCGACGGGCCGGACGTGGCCGGGGACCTGGAAAAATCGCTGTGGTCCGTGGCTGACAGGCTGGATGCGGCGGATGACCTGCACATCAAGCTGGCGGCCGAATACGGGGTGCATATCCTGGCCGGGTCCGGCCCGGCCCGGTTCGGGGATCGCCCGGTCAACCGGGCCCGGTTGATCACGCCCACCGGATCCATCGGCATCCAGGACAAGCAGATCATGACCCGCTTCGAACGCGAGGACTGGGACGTGGTCGGCGGCGGGCCCCTGCGCGTCTTCGACACCGCGCTTGGCCGGATCGGCGTGCTGATCTGCTATGACAGCGAATACCCCCTGTTTGCCCGCGCGCTGAAGGATATCGACCTGCTGCTGGTGCCGTCGTGCACCGAGGCGCTGGCCGGGTATTGGCGCGTGCGCATCGGCGCCATGGCCCGGGCGCTGGAACAGCAGCTTGTGTCCGTCATGTCCTCGATCACCGGCGTGGCCGACTGGAACTACGCGGTGGACACCAATACTGGCAAGGGCGGCATCTTCTGCCCGCCGGACCGGGGCTTTCCGGCGACCGGCGTGATCGCCGAAGGCGTCATGGACAAACCCGGCTGGACCGTGGCCGAAATCGACCTTGCCGCCATCGCCGAGGTGCGTGCCGATGGCGTGGTGCTGAACCGCCGGCACTGGGACGAACAGGCCGGACGGGACGGCACACCCGAAGTGCAGGTCCTGCGGTGACAATGGGCTTGAATAAAGGGTTCTGAAGGTCCATTTAAGGCGCGCCCGTAAATTTGGCGGGCGAGCAAGGATGGAGACAACATGGCCAAGGAAGATACGCTCGAATTTCCCGGTGTCGTGAAGGAACTCCTGCCAAATGCGACGTTTCGGGTCGAGCTGGAAAACGGCCATGAAATCATCGCTCATACGGCAGGCAAGATGCGCAAGAATCGTATCCGTGTTCTGGCAGGCGACCGCGTGCAAGTTGAAATGACGCCCTATGATCTGACCAAGGGGCGAATCAATTACCGCTTCAAGTAAGCGCACGAGGCACCCATGCGGCTGATTCTGGGCTCAGGCTCGCCGCGTCGGCGTGATCTACTGGCGCAACTTGGGGTCGTGGCGGACGATGTTCGCCCCCCCGATATCGACGAAACGCCCCTCGGGGGCGAACTCCCGCGCCCCTATTGCGCGCGGATGGCCCGTGAAAAGGCCCAGGCCGTCGTGGCCGAGCCCGACGATCTGGTGCTGTGCGCCGACACGACGGTCGCCCTGGGGCGGCGGATCATGGGCAAGCCCGCGGATGCGGGCGAGGCGGCGGAATTCCTTTATGCGCTTTCGGGACGGCGGCACCGTGTGATCACGGCCGTGGCCCTGCGGATGGGGGACAAGGTCTGGGAACGGGACGTGGTGAGCGCGGTCAAGATGAAACGGCTGTCGGATGTTGAAGTGAACGCCTACCTCGCCTCGGGCGACTGGGACGGCAAGGCCGGCGGCTACGCCATCCAGGGGCCCGCGGGCGCCTTCATTCCGTGGATCAGCGGGTCGTTTACCGGCATCGTGGGCCTGCCCCTGTCGGAAACCGCCGGCCTGCTGCAGGCGGCGGGCTATCCGCTGTACAGGCAAGCCTCATGAAGGGCCGCCAGATCCTGCTTGATCACATCGACGGGCGCGAGGCGGCCGCGCTGATGGTCGACGGCCAGCTGGATGACCTGCTGATCGACACCGACGCCCCGGCGCCGGGAACGATCTATCGCGCGCGGGCCGACCGGCCGGTGAAGGGGCAGGGCGGCATGTTCCTGTCCACCCCGGATGGCTCGGCTTTCCTGCGTCAGGTCAAGGGGATGTCGCCGGGGGAAAACCTGCTGGTGCAGGTCAGCGGCTATGCCGAACCGGGCAAGGCCATTCCCGTGACCAACCGGCTGCTGTTCAAAAGCCGCTATGCCATCGTCACGCCGGGTGCGCCCGGCCTGAACATCTCGCGCACGGTGCGGGACGAAGACGAACGCGACCGGCTGCTGGAAATCGCGCATGAGCAGATGGAAGGCGCTGAACACGGCCTGATCGTGCGGTCCGCCGCCGACGGGGCCGATGCGGACGAGATCGCCGAAGACATCGCGGCCATGTCCGACCTTGCGGTGCGGGTGTTGGCGGATACCCACGGCGAACCCGAAAAGCTGGTCGAGGGCGATACGCCCCACCTGCTGGCCTGGCGTGACTGGTCGGAGCCGGCGGATGTGATCACAAAAGCCGGTTGCTTCGAGTCCCACGGCATCATGGACGAGATCGAGGCCGCGCGCGGCCCGCGTGTCGGCCTGCCGGGCGGTGGATCGATGTTCGTCGAACCGACGCGGGCGCTGGTGGCGGTCGACGTGAACACCGGCGGTGACGGATCGCTGGCGGCCGGGCTCAAGGCCAATATCGCCTGTGCACGGGCCTTGCCCCGGGCGCTGCGGGTGCGTGGCTTGGGCGGTCAGATCGTGATCGACCTGGCGCCGATGCCAAAGAAGGAACGCCGCACCTTCGAAAGCGTCGTGCGCGCCGCGTTCAAATCGGATCCGGTGGAAACCATCCTGTCGGGCTGGACCCCGCTGGGCAATTTCGAGCTTCAGCGTAAACGCGCCCGCTCGCCGCTGACCTGAGGTGTGCGCCGGGCGGGGGGCACCCCGCCGCCGCCCGGCCCGGGCCGGTCATTTCGCGCAGAACAGCGCGTACAGAAGCCCGATCACCTGCTTGGTATTGGCGTCGGCCAGCGCGTAATAGATCGTCTTGCCATCCCGCCGGGTCGACACAAGGCCTTCGTCGCGCAGCCGCGCCAGCATCTGGCTGACCGCCGCCTGGCGCATGTCCAGCAACCGCTCCAGCTCGCCCACCGATTTCTCGCCCCCGCCCAGGTGGCACAGGATCATCAGCCGCCCCTCGTGCGCAAGCGTCTTCAGATACGCCGTCGCGGCGCTGGCGGCTTCGGCCATGCCCTGTGGTTTCACGGGCGGCATATGGGGCGCGTCTTTCACGGGTCTGGCGTCCGGTGGTTCTGATGGAGCTCAGGCAGAGCGGGGTCGCGGCATCATGCCCCAAGTGATCCGGCCCTGTCACCCCTTGGCAGGAACCAGCGGGGGCTTCACTCCACCTCGACGGGTGGCGCGCCCCCTTCGAACGCATTGCCCCCCTGATAGCTGCAGGGCGCCTCCTGCATCTGCAGGTGCAGACCGTCGCCGGTGTAGGGGCGCGACCGGGCCAGGTCCTCGTCGACGTCGATGCCAAGGCCGGGCGCGTCGGGCACGGTGATGAAGCCGTCTTCGACCTTGATCGAATTGCGGATCAGGGCGGCGTGGAACGGGGTCTCGATGGTTTCTGCCATCAGGATGTTGGGGATCGCGGCGGCCAGCTGGACGTTGGCGGCCCATTCCACCGGTCCGGCGTAAAGGTGCGGCGCGACCTGGGCCGAGAAACTGGCGGCCAGCACGGCGATCTTGCGCGTCTCCCAGATGCCGCCCGACCGGCCCAGTGCCGGCTGAAGGATCTCGGCCGCGCCGGCCTTCAGCACGGCGGCGAATTCGGCCGTGGTGGTCAGCCGTTCACCGGTCGCGACCGGGATGCGCACCTGGCCGGCCACCCTGGCCATGGCAGGGATATCGTCGGGCGGCACGGGTTCCTCGAACCACAGCGGCGAATAAGGTTCCAGCGCCTGACCCAGCCGGATGGCGCCGGCCGGGGTGAACTGGCCGTGGGTGCCGAACAGCAGGTCGGCCCGGTCACCCACCGCCTCGCGCACCGCCTTGCAGAAGGCCACCGACAGGGCGATATCCGACATCGCCGGCATGTGCCCGCCCCGGATCGTGTAGGGCCCGGCCGGGTCGAACTTGACCGCCGTGTAGCCGCGCGCGACCAGGTCCAGCGCCGATTCCGCCGCCTGCTCGGGCGAGATCCAGAAGCCCGGCAACGGGTGCTGCGGCAGCGGGTACAGGTAGGAATAGGCCCGGATCCGGTCGTTCATGCGCCCGCCGATCAGCGCATGCACGGGGCGGTCGCGATGCTTGCCCAAGATGTCCCAGCAGGCGATCTCAAGCCCCGAAAAGGCACCCATCAGCGTCAGGTCCGGCCGCTGGGTAAAGCCCGAGGAAAACGCGCGGCGCATCATCAGCTCGATATTCTCGGGGTTCTCGCCTGCCATGTGGCGTTCGAACACGTCGCGGATGACGGCCTGCATGGCGACGGGCCCGATGGAAGAGGCATAACATTCCCCCCACCCGGTGATCCCGGTGTCGGTGGTGACCTTCACAAGGATCCAGTAACGCCCGCCCCAGCCCGGCGCGGGCGGGGCGGTGACGATGATGTCGAGATCGGCAAGTTTCATGGGCGGCGCTCCTTCGCGGGCACCCGAACGCATCGCGTCCGGAATTTCAACCGGCAGAGGGTCCAGTGCGCCCTGCGCCGCCGATCGTCGGTTTCCTGGGGCGGCCGATTGCTGGCCCAGTCGCGGCCAGGGTGGTCGGGGGAAGGCCCCGCCGCTTGCCTGAAACCGACATCTCAGGCGCGGGACGTGACGGAAGGTTCGGCGCGCAGGAATACCACCAGCCCTGTGGTGATCAGGATCAGCGACAGAAGGAACGGCGCAAGGGGAAGCTGTCGGCGGACCGTGTTTCAGCCGTGCGCCTGCCGTGAGCCGTCAATCTCCTGCGCTGGTGGACGCCGTGGCGGCAAGCCGGGCGAAAGCCCGCGCCTCGGCCGGAGCCTGACCCATCTGGGTCCTCGGGTCAAAGAGGTCCCCGGACAGATCGGGATGCGCCTCGGCCACGATCCGGCTGAGCGGTTCACCCCTGTCGGTCGCCGCGCGGCACAGCGCCTTGACCGCGGCTTGCGCCTCGGGGCGCGGCATGGTCTCGGCCAGGGCGAAGGACAGCGCTTCGGCCATCATCATCTCGCCCGCGCCGTCGAAGACGCGGGCCATTGCCGGTGCGTCGGGTGTGGTCGTGGTGGCCAGGCGCAGGGCGGTCTGGGCGCTGGAGGCGGTGCCAAGGACCAGCTGGGGCAGGGACATCCATTCGGTGAACCAGGCCGCGCCGTCACGCTGGAACCGCTGCATCCCGGCGCTTTGCAGCGCCACGTGCAGGGCGGTGGCCTGCCGGGCCAGCGCCACCAGCACCGACGGCCCCACCGGGTTCTGTTTCTGCGGCATGGTCGACGATCCGCCGGCCCCGCCCAGGCGCACCTCGGCCAGGTCGGATTGGGCGTGCAGGATCAGGTCCTCGCCCATCTTGCCCAGGGCCAGCGACAGCCGGGTCAGCCAGTCGGCGATGCGCAGGATCGGCGTGCGGTCGGTGTGCCAGCCGCGCCCGGGATCCTTCAGCCCCAGCGCCCCGGCCATGTCGGCGCGCACGGCCGGGCCTTCGTCCCCAAGCGCCGATCCGGTTCCGGCCGCGCCGGACAGCGAGACCATCAGGCAGGCGTCCCTCAGCGCCGGCAATTCGCCCAGCAGACCCAGCAGCGGCATCCCCCAGGCCGCGACCACCGCGCCGAACGACGTCGGCGTGGCGTGCTGGCCATAGGTGCGGGCGGCCATGGGGGTTTCGGCATGGGCCGAGGCCAGCGCGCCCAGGGCCTTGACGACCGACATGACGTCGGCCGCGATCAGGCTTAGCGCCTGGCGCAGGCGCAGCATCAGGGCGGTGTCGGCGATGTCCTGGGATGTGGCGCCCCAGTGAACAAAGACCCGCGCTTCGGGCGCGCCGATCTCGGCACGGAAGGCGGTGACCAGGGCGGGCACGCTGACACCGTTGGTTCCCGTGGCCTCGGCCAGGGCCCCCGGGTCGATCTGGATTTCCATCGCGGCGCGGTGGATCACGGCGGCGGCCGTTTCCGGAATCACGCCGCGCGCGCCCTGCGCCTTGGCCAAAGCCCCTTCGACCAGCAGCATGGCGCGGATTTCGGCCGTGTCGGTGAACAGGCGCCCGACCTCGCCGGTCGGAAAAAGGCGGCCCATGAGGGCGCTGTCGAAGACGGATCCGGTCATTGGGATTCTCGGGGGCCTCTTGGAATATTATCAGATATGGCCGATTTCGCGCAGGAAACCGGTCAGGATCCCTGCATACTCGGCCGGTTTCTCGACGCAAGGCAAATGCCCGGCGCCGCGGATCATCTTGAACCGGGATCCGGGCACCAGGTCGATGGTTTCACGCACCAGGTCGGGCGGGGTGGCCCCGTCGACCGTGCCCGCGATGCCCAGCACCGGCAGGCGCAGCGAAGCGGTCGGCGTGTAGAAATCGGTGCCGGCAATGGCGTTGCAGCAACCGGCATAGCCTTCGGCCGGCTGGCGGATCAGCATGTTGCGCCACAATTGCAAGTCGGGTGTGGCGCGAAAGGCGGCCGAGAACCAGCGTTCCATGATGCCATCGGCCATGGGTTCGATGCCCTGCGCCTGCACGGCGGCCACGCGGTCCTGCCACATCTCGCGCGTGCCGATCTTGGCGGCGGTGTTCGACAGGACGGCGGCGCGCACGAGGTCCAGCCGCTTGACGGCCAGGCCCTGGGCGATCATGCCGCCGATGGACAGGCCCACGACCACCGCGTCCCGCACACCCAGGTGATCCATCAGCCCGGCCAGGTCCGAGACCAGTGCGCCCATGGTGCAGGGGGCCTTTGGCAGGGATGACAGGCCATGGCCGCGCTTGTCGTAGCGGATCAGCTTCAGCCCCTGCGGCAGATGCGGCAGGATCGGATCCCAAAGCCGCAGGTCGGTGCCCAGCGAATTGGCGAACACCACCGGCGCACCGTCCCCGGGCCCGTCGATGCGGTAATGCAGCTGGACCGTGCCCAGATCCGCGATGTTCATGGCCGGGCTCCCTTGAGCCTGCGCGCGACGATCGGGCGGGCGACGGTTTCCGGCCCGGAAAACGGGCCGGAATTATTGGAAATTCCGGTCATGGCGGTCAGGTGGTCGCCAGCCGGTCCAGCGCCATGCGGAAGACCTGCGGATCGACATTGCCGCCGGATGCCACGGCGATCACGTTGTCGCCTTCGATCTCGTCCCCATGGTAAAGCGCCGCGGCCAGCGCCACCGCGCCACCCGGTTCGATCACGATCTTCAGCCGCAGGAACGCCAGCGCCATGGCGTTCAGCGCCTCGTCCTCGGTCACCACCACGCCGGGTGCGCACAGGCGGGACAGGATGGGGAAGGTGATCTGCCCGGGCGCCGGCGTCAGGATCGCGTCGCACAATCCCCCGGCCTCGGAGGAATTGCGCTGAATCGCGCCCGTCCGCAGCGATCGGGTCACGTCGTCGTAGCCTTCCGGCTCCACCGGGTGGACGCGCATGCCGGGCGCCTTGGCCTCAAGCGCCAGCGCGACACCGGAGGTCAGGCCGCCGCCACCGCAGCAAACCAGAACCGCGGCCTGGGTGACGCCTTGGTCGGCCGCCTGTTCGGCGATCTCCAGCCCGCAGGTGCCCTGGCCCGCGATGACCAGCGGTTCGTCATAGGGCCGGATCAGGGTCAGGCCCCTGTCTTCGGCAAGGCGCTGCCCGATTTCTTCGCGCGCCTCGCGGCCGCGATCGTACAGCACGACCTCGGCGCCCAGGGCACGGGTGTTGGCGATCTTCAGCGCCGGTGCGTCGGACGGCATGATGATGACCGATGGCACCCCGTGCATCCGTGCGGCCAGCGCCACGCCCTGGGCGTGGTTGCCGCTGGAATAGGCGATGACGCCCTTTTCACGCAGGGCAGGGTCCAGCGCCGACAGCGCCGACCAGGCGCCGCGGAACTTGAAGCTGCCGGTGTGCTGCAGACATTCCGGTTTGACGAAGACACGCCGGCCGGCGATCTCGTCCAGGAAGGGTGAAGTCAGTAACGGCGTCCGCCGGACATGGCCCGAAAGCCGGTCGGCGGCCGCCGCGATCATGTCAAAGTCAGACATTCCGCCTCGGTCAGGACTGCCCGGATGACGTCCAGGCTTTGGGGTTCATCGAGAAATGGCACGTGACCCCGGTCCGGTACCTCGCCCACGATCAGGCCGGGATGCCGCCGGCGCATCTCGGCCACCGTTTCGGGCAGGAGAATGTCCGAATTGACCCCGTGGAGCAAGCCGGCCGGCACCGATTTCAACGCCTCGAACAACAACCACATGTCCGGCGCCTTTTCCGATGCCGCCTGTTCCAGGATCGCCTGGCGCAGGTGCCGGTCGTAGCGCAGCGCCAGGCCATCGTCGGTCTCGCGGAACTGGGCGGCGACCTGCTGGCGCCACTTGGCCAGCGGCAGGCCGGGGAAGTCGCGGGCATGGGCCTGCTGCATCTGGACGGCGGCGGCATCCAGCGTGCGCTGCTGCGGCGGGCGGCCGAGGTAATCCATGATCCGTGCGATGCCGGCGGGGCTGACCTCGGGGCCGACATCGTTGAGGATCACGCCGGCCAGGCGGTCGCGGTAGCGGGCGGCCATCTCCATCGCGACGAGACCGCCGCGCGACGTGCCCAGCACCGTGGCGCGGTCCAGCCCCAGGTGGTTCAGCAGGTCCACCGCGTCGCGGGCTTCGCGCAGCACGTTGTAGTTCAGGTAATCCTCGTCGAATTCCGACAGCCCGCGCCCGCGATAATCAAGCGTGATGATCTGTGCGTCGGGCAGGGCGGCGCGCAGCGGGTCGAAGTCGCGGCTGTTGCGGGTCAGGCCCGCGAGGCACAGCAGCGCGGGGCCCGAGCCGGTCTGTTCGTAATAGAGGGTGAGACCGTCAGAGGTTCGGAAAGTGGCCATCAGCGTGTCACCAGTTCAGGAATTTTGGAAAGGTCGGAAAGGATGTGGGCCGGGGCCCAGGGCAGGCGATCGACCGGTTCGCCCGCGCGGTTCACCCAGGCCGAGACGAAGCCGTAGCCGGCGGCGGCCGCCGCGTCCCAGCCGTTGGACGACACGAACAGGACTTCGTCCGCCGTGCCGCCAAAGCGGTGTCCGACCAGGTCATAGACACTGCGGTCGGGTTTGAAGACGCCGACGGATTCCACCGACAGAACGTCATCCAGCAGATGGCCGATTCCCGCCGAACCGACGGCGCCCTCAAGCATGCTGGGCGACCCGTTCGACAGGATCGCGGTGTTCTGGCCCGCTGCCTTGAGGTCGGCCAGCATCTGCGGCACCTCGTCGAAGGCCCGCAATTCCCAGTAGAGGTCAAGCAGGCGTTGGCGCAGGGCCGCGTCGCCCTGCAGACCGGCGGCATCCAGCGCCCAGTCCAGCCCATCCTGCGTGACGGACCAGAAGTCCGAATGGGCGTGCGTGATGGCGCGAAGCCACGAATATTGCAGTTGCTTCATCCGCCAGTTGCGGGCCACGTCTTGCCAGTGGTCCGCCAGGCGGTCGAAACCGGGATCTTCTGCTGCCAGCCGCGCTGCGGCCGAGACATCGAAAAGTGTCCCGTAAGCATCAAAGATGCAGGTTCTGATCGGCATATCGCCTCCTCCGTCCGCGGGAACAGTGACACAGCGGTGCGCCAGAGGGAAGACCCGGGCCCTGCCGGGTCCGGCAGGCGGCCATGTTCAGGGCGAAGGGGCGTCAGGGGGAATGGACGCAGGCCGGACCGCACGCTTGCCAACGAAAAGTCCGCCTTCCCGCAAGGGAAGACGGACCATAGCGGCAATGCGACGCCGGTCTGGCGGTCGCAAAGACGTGTTCGGACCGGATCAAAGATGGTCCGGCTGCGGCATGCCCAGCACGTGAAACCCGCCATCGACGCGGATGATTTCGCCGGTGGTGTAGGCGCCCGCATCGGACAGCAGGTAGACAGCCGTCCCGCCGATCGCCTCCAGCGTGGCGTTGGACCGCATCGGCGCGTTCTGTTCGCAATGCTTGTAGGTCTTGCGCGCACCGCCGATGGCTGCCCCGGCCAGGGTCTTCATCGGGCCGGGCGAAATCGCGTTCACGCGGATCCCGTCGGGGCCCAGATCGTTGGCCAGGTAGCGCGTCGCCGATTCAAGCGCCGCCTTGGCCACGCCCATCACGTTGTAGTTCGGCACCACCCGGGTCGAGCCCTGGTAGGTCATGGTCAGCAGCGTGCCGCCGTTTTCCTTCATCATCGGATAGGTCCGGCGGGCGATTTCCACCAGCGAATAGGCCGAGATATCCATCGAATTCTTGAAGTTCGCCCGGCTGGTATCCATGAACCGGCCGGCCAACTCCGACTTTTCGGAAAAGGCGATGGCGTGGATCACGAAGTCGATCGTCGGCCAGCGCGCGGACAGCGCGGCAAACGCACGATCCAGCGAGGCGTCGTCGGTGACGTCGCAATCCACCATGAAATCCGAACCGATCGACTGGGCCAGCGGTTCCAGCCGCTTGCCGAACGCTTCACCCTGGTAGGTGAAGGCCAGTTCGGCGCCGGCCGCATGTGCCGCGCGCGCCACGCCCCAGGCGATGGAGCGATCATTGGCGACGCCCATGATCAGGCCGCGCTTTCCCTTCAAAACGTCCGACATATCAATTTATCCGTGGTATCTGGAAAGGATCATGGATCCGTTGGTGCCACCAAAGCCGAACGAATTCGTCATAACGCTGTCCAGACCGGCATTTTCCACGAGAGACGTTGCAATTTCGCCCTCGGTCAGGTCGGGATCAAGCGCTTCGACGTTGATCGACGGGGCGATGAAATCGTTTTCGAGCATAAGCAGACAGAAAACCGCCTCAAGCGCGCCGGCGGCGCCCTGGGCATGGCCGGTCATCGACTTGGTCGACGACACCAAGGGGGCCGGGCCGTTGCCGAAGACGCGGCGCACGGCCTCGATCTCGCCCACGTCGCCGACCGGGGTCGATGTGCCGTGTGCGTTGATGTACCCGATGGTGCGGTCGCGGTCGAAAGTCTGCAGCGCGCCGCGCATGGCGCGTTCGCCGCCTTCGCCCGAGGGTGCGACCATGTCATGGCCGTCCGAGGTGGCGGCATAGCCGGTCACTTCGGCATAAATCTTGGCGCCGCGGGCCCTGGCGTGTTCCAGTTCTTCCAGAACCAGCATGCCGCCGCCGCCCGAGATGACGAACCCGTCGCGGCCGGCATCGAACGCGCGCGAGGCCTTGTCGGGGGTGTCGTTGTATTTCGACGACATCGCGCCCATCGCGTCGAACAGGCAGGACAGGGTCCAGTCCAGTTCTTCGCCGCCACCGGCGAACATGATGTCCTGCTTGCCCATCATGATCTGTTCGGCCGCGTTGCCGATGCAATGCAGCGACGTCGAGCAGGCCGAGGTGATGGAATAGTTGATGCCCTTGATCTTGTAGGCGGTGGCCAGGTTCGCCGAGATCGTCGACGACATGGCCTTGGGCACCGCGAAGGGCCCGATCCGCTTGGTCGCGCCGGTCGACAGCACCGTCTGGTGCGCGGCGAACAGCGCCGAGGTCGACGGCCCGCCCGATCCGGCGATCAGCCCGGTGCGGTCGTTGACGACGTCCTTCTGTTCCAGCCCTGCATCGGCGATCGCCTGCTGCATGGCCACAAAGGCATAGCCGGCACCCGGACCCATGAAGCGCAGCGTGCGCTTGTCGATGTGGTCCTTGGGTTGCAGGTCGATGGTTCCGGCCACGCGGCTGCGAAACCCGTGTTCTGCCATCTCGGGGCTGGCCTCGATGCCGGACCGGCCCTGTTTGAGTGATTGCAGGACGGCGTCCCGGTCCGTCCCGATGGACGACACGATCCCTAGTCCTGTAACGACGACACGGCGCATGGGAGTCTCCCTTGTCTGGCGTGGCTGTGTCCGGGCCCCGGGTTACTCTCCGGCAGAGAGACCCACTTTCATTCCCTTGACGGAATAGATTTCTTCACCATCGGCTTCAACGCGGCCGTCGGCAACACCCATCTTGAGCTTGCGGTCGATGACGCGGACCATGTCCACGAAGAAGGTCAGCATCTTGCGTTCCGGCGTCACCATCCCGCTCAGCTTCACCTCGCCAACGCCAAGCGCCATGCCTTTGCCGGGCATGCCGCGCCAGCCAAGGTTGAAGCCGGTCAGCTGCCAGAGGCCATCAAGACCCAGGCAACCGGGCATGATGGGATTGCCGGGGAAGTGGCATTTGAAGAACCACAGGTCCGGAGTGATATCGAATTCGGCGACAACATGGCCCTTGCCATGGGATCCGCCGTCGGCACTGACGTCGGTGATCCGGTCCATCATCAGCATGGGCGGTTCCGGAAGCTGCGCGTTTCCGGGGCCGAAAAGTTCGCCACGGGCGCATTTCAGGAGCGCGTCCTTGTCGAAGAAGGTTGGATAGTCCGCCATGCGGGCGCGTCTCCTGCTCATCTCAGTGCTGCATTTCGCCTCCTCTATCACCGGCGCCGGATGTCCTGCAAGGCCATGAAGGACGGCGGGGTCGGGGCAAAATGTCAGTGTCTTCCAGGACGCGCATGCGGGCCAGCTGCGGCGTTTTTCCGGAATCCCATTGAGTTCGGGGCCCGTCAAGGACTATATAGGCCCTTGCAAGGCGTCTGGGAGGTGTTGCAGGTGGCACAATCCGAGGAAAGAGCAATGACCTGGCTGGGCCAGGCAGGACTGAGGCCAACGCGGCAGCGTGTGGCCCTGGCCAAGTTGCTCGTGGGCGACGGCAAGGATCGGCATGTCACGGCCGAAAGCCTGTTCGATTCCGCCAAGGATCGCGGTGTCGCCGTGTCGCTGGCCACTGTCTACAACACCCTGCGCGCCTTTTGCGACGCCGGCCTGCTGCAGGAAGTGACCGTCGACGGATCGAAAAGCTATTTCGACACGAACACCCACGATCACCCGCATTTCTTCTGGGAAGACGAGGCGCGCCTTTTCGACGCGCCCGCCGACGAACTGGTGATCACGCAGCTTCCGAAAGCGCCGGAAGGTGCCGAAATCGCTTCGGTCGATGTCGTGATCCGCCTGCGCCGCTGCAACTGAACGGCGCCCATTTACGCATGATTGCCATGTTTGCCCGGGCCGGGAGGCTCTGATGGGCCGGACCACTTCGTCCCGCCGCCGCCGCAAGCGCCCCGCCTCGGGCGCGCCCGTTGTCGCGCCGCCCGCGCCCGCCACGCCGATCCGCCCCGAACCGCCGTTCGAGATCTTTCTGTCCGGAACACCCGGCCTGGAAGACGTGCTGGCCGAGGAAGCCCGCAGTGCGGGATTCGCGGATGCGGTGGCCGTGCCCGGGGGCGTGACCCTGAACGGCGGATGGGCCGAAGTCTGGCGGGCGAACCTGGTCCTGCGCGGTGCCACGCGGGTGCTGGTGCGCCTGGTCGAATTCCGGGCGCTGCATCTGGCGCAGCTGGACAAGCGTGTGCGCCGCGTGGACTGGCCGGCGGTGCTGGGCGCGGGCCGGGCCGTGACGGTCGAGACGACATGTCGCAAGTCCAAGATCTATCACGACGGTGCCGCGACCCAGCGGATCGCGACGGCGATCGGCGAGTCGATGGGAGAAGGGGCTGGCGATGGCCCGCCGCTGCAGATCCGGGCCCGAATCGAAGACGACCTGTGCACGCTGAGCCTGGATTCGTCGGGCGAGCCGCTGCACCGTCGGGGCACCAAGCTGGCCGTCGGCAAGGCGCCGATGCGTGAAACGCTGGCCGCGTCCTTCCTGCGCCAGTGCGGCTATGACGGGCAGGAGCCGGTTTATGACCCGATGTGCGGGTCGGGGACCTTCGTCATCGAGGCGGCCGAGATCGCCATGGGGCTGGCGCCGGGCCGGATGCGCGACTTTGCGTTCCAGACCCTGCCCGATTTCGATGCCGTGGCCTTTGCCGCGATGCGCGACGGGGTGACCCCGCGCCAGACGTCTTTGCGGTTCGTGGGATCGGACCGGGACGCGGGCGCCGTGAAGATGGCGACCGAAAACGCGGACCGGGCCGGGGTCGGGGATCATGCCGAATTCCGCAATTGCCCGGTCTCCGAGGCGCGTCCGGCGGACGGGCCGCCGGGCCTGGTGATGATCAACCCGCCCTACGGCGCGCGGATCGGCAACAAGAAGATGCTTTTCGCCCTGCATGGCGCGCTGGGAGAAACCCTGAAGACCCATTTCCGGGGTTGGCGCGTCGGGCTGATGACGACCGACAATTCCCTGGCGCGGTCAACGGGCCTGCCCTGGTTGCCGCCGGGCCCGCCGATCCCGCACGGGGGGCTGAAGATCCGCCTTTACCGGACCGCCCCGCTGCCCTGACCCAGGCCCGCGGGGGAGCATTTCCGGTTGGCTGGTCATCCCTGCCCATGCCGGTCCCGGGGGAATGTCCCACGCGTGGGACATCATGCGGTCCTAATGATTCCAAGGGTTTGCAGCGGCGGATTTACGAAGCGTTAGGACTTCAGGACTCTGGTCCGCCGCTTCGCGGAGCAGACCGGGTCTGGTCAAGAGGTTCAGAACCACTGGCCCGGTTCCATCAGCCCCAGGTCCATCAGCTGGCGCGATTGCCAGTCGAAGGGCGCCGAGTTGTGCCAGCGGAAGGTGGGGATATCGTAGGTGGATCCCGGGTTGCGTTTCAACGCCTTTGCCGTGCGGAAGGAACAGATCGCCGCCGTCAGGTTGTGGTGCCAGGGGCAGGCATAAGTGTTGTATTCCTCGTCGTCGAACCGGTGATCCGCCAGCAGCCGCAGCCCCTGTTTCGCGCGAAACAGGCCGATCCGGTCGATCCGCCGGCTGGGTTTGGGCACGTGTTCCTCGAACCGCCAGCGCAGGCCGCCGAAGAAGTCCAGCTGCCGGTCCCGGGTCTGCCCGGTTTCGGGGTCGGTGCGGGCCAGCGCGTAATACCCCGTCCGGTCCAGGTGCGCCCGTTCCAGCGACACCGCCGAAGGGCAGGCCTGCAGGTCATCCGCGTACAGATCGACCACGTAGGTCATCATCGCGTCGCGCCGTTCCTCGGTGTGGAAGGTCAGCATCTCGCCCACGCTGCGGGTCTCGTGGAAGGGATAGAAGAGGTATTCGGCGTTGTAGCAATAATACATCCAAAGTCCCGGCGCCGTGGCGATGACCCGGTTGATCGCACCCGGCACCGCGTTGCGCTGGACGGTGTCATAGCGGACCCGGTGGACCAGCGGTTCAAGATCGGCGGGCAGCGCGAAGGCGTCGGGCATGAAGGCGACGATCGTCCGGAAGCCGCAATCGCGGTGGTGGCGCAGGGTCGTGTCGATCTCGACCTCGTCCTCGACGAAGATCATCGCCAGGGGGCCTTTTGCCCAGCTCGAAGGGCTTTGCAGGAACTGGTCGATCGAGCTGTAGTACAAGGGTCTCTCCGTTTCCGATACCGCGCCGGACCGTCCGACAAACCGGGGCGCATTGCAAGATGGGGCGCCATGGGGTAGGCACCTTATCGTTTTCCCCGACAGACCGGATCCCGCTGCCCATGTCCGCTTCGAAGAAGTTATACATCAAGACCTACGGCTGTCAGATGAACGTCTACGACAGCGAACGCATGGCCGAAGCGCTTGGCGGGCAGGGCTATGTCGAAACCTCGTCGCCCGAGGATGCCGACATGATCCTGCTGAACACCTGCCACATCCGCGAGAAGGCGGCCGAGAAGGTCTATTCGGAACTGGGCCGGTTCAGGGCGCTCAAGGACGAACGCCCGGACCTGAAGATCGGCGTCGCCGGCTGTGTCGCCCAGGCCGAGGGCGCCGAGATCATGCGCCGCCAGCCCATGGTGGACCTGGTGGTCGGCCCGCAATCCTACCACCGCCTGCCCGAGCTGGAAGCGAAGGCGCGGGCCGGGGAAAAGGCCCTGGACACCGATTTCCCCGAGGAAGACAAGTTCGAACACCTCAAGGCGCGCCCCAAGGCCGCGCGCGGGCCGACGGCGTTCCTGACCGTTCAGGAAGGCTGTGACAAGTTCTGCGCCTTCTGCGTGGTGCCCTATACCCGCGGTGCCGAAGTCAGCCGCCCCGTCGACCGGGTCCTGCGCGAGGCGCGCGACCTGGTGGATCGCGGCGTGCGCGAGATCACGTTGCTGGGCCAGAACGTGAATGCCTATCACGGCGAGGGGCCGGACGGGCGCGATTGGGGACTGGCCCGGCTGATCCGTCAGCTGGCCGGGATCGACGAGCTGAAGCGCATCCGGTTCACCACCTCGCATCCCAACGACATGGAAGACGACCTGATCGCCGCCCATGGCGATTGCGACAAGCTGATGCCCTACCTGCACCTGCCGGTGCAATCGGGCAGCGATTACATCCTGAAGCGGATGAACCGGTCGCACACGGCGGAAAGCTATATCCGCCTGATCGAACGGATCCGCGCGGCGCGCCCCGACATCCTGCTGTCAGGCGATTTCATCGTCGGTTTCCCCGAAGAGACCGAGGCGCATTTCCAGGAGACGATGGCCCTGATCGAAGAGGTCCGTTACGGATCGGCGTTTTCGTTCAAGTATTCCACCCGTCCGGGAACGCCGGCGGCCGAACGCGGCCAGATCGACGCGGCCGAGGCCGACGACCGGCTGCAGCGCCTGCAGGCGCTGATCACCCGGCAGCAGCACGCGGCGCAAGACGCCATGGTGGGCCGCGAGGTTGGCGTGCTGTTCGAAAAGACGGGGCGCAAGCCGGGTCAGATGGTCGGCAAGTCGGATCACCTGCACGCGGTTCACGTGACGTCGGACAAGGTCGGGGTCGGGGATCTGGCCCGGGTGCGCATCACCGCCTCCGGGCCCAATTCGCTGGCGGGCGAGCTGGTCTGAGACCGGCTTACCGCGGCGGGTTCTGCACCATCTGCTGATACAGCTGCTGGGTCATGTAGCCCTGGTTGCCGACGCCGTATTCGTCCCGGCAGATCGTGTCGGCGATGGCCTGGGCGTCGGCGGCCGTGTAGCCATAGCGGACCAGGTCATCGATGAAGACGGCATTGGGCCGGTCCCAGACCACGGCCGCCAGCGGGCCGCGATAGCAGGAAATCGTGATCTGGTTGGGGTGGCTGCCCGGGGCCGTCGGCATGGGCTTGTTGGCGGCAGCGGCGCCAAGGGGAATCAGTGCGGCCAGCGTAAGGCCAAGGGCTGCGAAAACTGTGCGCTTCATGAGTGGATCCTGTTGTTCGGCGGCTGCAACGCCTCCATCCCACTGGCCCGCATCGCCGCTTTGAATATCTGGAACGTGCCTAGTTAACTTTCAAATGTCGCGCCACGTTCCGTTAGGTATTGTGACAAATCCAAGGCTCGTCCCGCCACAGTCGCGAAGGCGATCAGCCATTGTTTTCCGCGTGGGGACAAAGCGGTCGGCGGGGCGCAAAAATCTTGTGCAAATCAAGGCAGGCGCCGTATGGCCGCCGCGGTGCGCCCACCTGATTCGCCACCCTTTCCCGGGCGACAGGGCCAGCCCGTGTTGGGGCGCGGACAAGGGTAGACCGTTTATTTTTCTTCACAATTCCACGTGATCTTCTTAACGTTGTCTGGGGATTCCGCGGTTTTCCGCCGATCGGCGGAGGCGCAGAGGGGCTAGGACAAAAGGATGACAGCGGTGTTTGAACGGATCTCAGTCCGGGCACGGACGGTGGTGCTGGTCTGCGCAGCGGCCATGGTTCTGGGCCTTTTCGTGGCAGGAACGGCCTCGGCCCAGAATTCGGGACAGAATACGGTAAAGGGGGAGCGGTACGTGCCGACCATCTGGGTCGACCCCGATGGATGCGAGCACTGGGTGATGGACGACGGCGCCGAGGGATACATGACCCCGCACGTCAGCCGGCAGGGGATCCCGGTCTGCCGCCGGGGCAACCTGTGCGGGGTGCTGAACACCGACCAGTTCTTTGCCACCGACAGCGCCCGGATCTCGACCGCCGGCCAGCAGCGGCTGGCGCAGTTCTTCGGCCAGTCGACGGCCACCGCCTTCGTGATCATCGGCCACACCGATGCGCGGGCGTCGGACGAATACAACCTTGGCCTGTCGCAGCGCCGCGCCAACGCGGTCGCCAAGGTGGCCAAGTCGACGGGCGCGCGGATATCGGACGTACGCGGTTATGGCGAACGCATGCCGGTCGCGACGAACAACACCGCCGACGGGATGGCCAAGAACCGCCGCGTCGAAATCATCTGCATCCAGTAGGGGAGGGCCGAAGCATGGCTATCAGGACATATATCGGTCTGGCCCTCGTGGCCGGCAGCCTCACCGCCTGCGTGGGCGAGGACAAGGGGCGCGACGGGTTCCTGGACCGCAAGGACCTGTCGACCCTGAAGGCGGGCATCTGGGTCGATCCGGTGGGCTGCGATCACTGGATCATCGACGACGGGCTCGAAGGCTACCTGTCGCAGCGGCTGGACAAGTACGGCAAGCCGGTCTGTTCCGGCGTGGCGCCGCCCAATACCGCGACGGGGCCGTTCAAGTCGGGCTCGGGCTTTCCCGACATTCTCTGATCCGGATCGCTTCGATGTGATGCGGCCGCCCCGTCGGGCGGCCGTTTTGTTTCAATGCCGTGAATTTTCGCCACGCTGCGCTTGCACGGTCAGCCGGATGTTGGCACGATCAGTTCAGATGCCTGACAAGGAGAACGGATTGGCCATAGGCGCCCTTACCCCGCCCCTTTCCGACAGCGCGGCTCGCGAGCTGCGCATCGACTTCCCGGACAATCGTCTGCTCATCGACCTTTGTGGAGAGTTCGACCGCAACCTCGCGGAGGTCGAACAGAAGCTCGAGGTCCAGATCATCCGCGTGGGCAACGAACTGGCCATCCACGGCGCCCCCGATTCGATGGCCCGCGCCGGCGAGGTCCTGCAGGCGCTCTATGAACGCCTGGAATCGGGCAAGGAGGTCCAGTCCGCCGACATCGACCGCGAGATCCGCATGGGTCACGTGATCGAGGAAGAGGACGCCCCCGCCGACCAGCTCGAGATGTTCTCGGGCGGCAAGGTCGAGATCAAGACGCGCAAGAAGCTGGTCGAACCGCGGACCGAGGCGCAGAAGGCCTATGTGCGGTCGCTGTTCGAAAATGAACTGGCCTTCGGCATCGGCCCGGCCGGCACGGGCAAGACCTACCTGGCCGTGGCCGTGGGGGTGAACATGTTCATCCAGGGCCATGTCGACCGCATCGTCCTGTGCCGTCCCGCCGTCGAGGCGGGCGAACGCCTGGGCTTTCTGCCCGGCACGCAGGAGGAAAAGGTCGATCCCTACATGCAGCCGCTGTACGATGCGCTGAACGATTTCTTCCCCGGCAAGCAGGTCGCCAAGCTGCGCGAGGAGAAGCGGATCGAGATCGCGCCGCTGGCCTTCATGCGCGGCCGCACGCTGGCCAATGCCTTCGTGGTGCTGGACGAGGCGCAGAACGCCACGGCGATGCAGATGAAGATGTTCCTGACCCGCCTGGGCGAAGGCTCGCGCATGGTGATCACCGGTGACCGCAGCCAGGTCGACCTGCCGCGCGGCGTGCAATCGGGCCTGTCGGATGCGGAACGGCTGCTGAAGGCGATCCCCAGGATCAGTTTCAATTACTTCACCGCCAAGGACGTCGTGCGCCACCCGCTGGTCGCCGCGATCATCGAGGCGTATGAGGCCGACGAAGCGACGTGAACCGGCCGGGCCGATCCCGGCCCGGAACCGAAAGACGCAACGATGATCGACATCCTGATCGAGGACGACCGCTGGGACGCGCTGGAGCTGGACGCCCTGGCCGATCGGGCCATGGGCGCGGCGCTGGGGCACATGGGGCTGGACCCGGACGATTGCGAAGTGTCTTTGCTGGCCTGTGACGATGCGCGCATCGCCGTTCTGAACGCCGAATTCCGTGACAAGCCCACGCCCACGAACGTGCTGAGCTGGCCGGCCGAGGACCTGTCCCCGGACACCCCAGGCGGCGATCCGCTGCCGCCCGAACCCGATCCGGGGGGCGAACTGAGCCTGGGCGATATCGCGATCGCCTACGACACCTGCGCGCGCGAGGCACAGGCGGCGGGCAAGCCGATGCAGGACCATGTGACGCACCTTGTCATTCACGGTCTTCTGCATCTTCTGGGCTACGATCATGTGCACGACGCGGATGCGGCGGTGATGGAGGGGCTCGAGGCGGCGATACTTGCTGGACTGGGCATCGAAAATCCCTATATCGTCGCGGATGGGGCCATTGAGCCCGGTTAGAGATAGGAACGATGGGCGACAACGAAGGTTCGTCTGGCGCGGCGCATGGCGCGCATGACGACGAGGATAGCAACGGTCACGGCGGTATATTCGGCCGGATCGTAGGGGCGTGGGGATCTTCCCAGGTGGCGAATGGCCGCGACGAGGAAGCGACGACGACGCCGGAACCCCCCAGACATGGCATGATGAACCTGCGCAGGATGCGGGTCGAGGACGTGGCGATCCCATCGGCCGACATCGTTGCCGTGCCCAGCACCATCGGCGCGGACGAACTGGTCGACATCTTCCGCGACAGCGGCATGACCCGGATTCCGGTTTACGAGGGCACGCTGGATACGCCGCTGGGTTTCGTCCATCTGAAGGATTTCGCGCTGACCCACGGGTTCAATGGCAAGGACACGCCCTTTGATCTGAAATCGATGCTGCGCGACCTGCTGTTCGTGCCGCCGTCGATGCCCATCGGCGTGCTGCTGTCAAAGATGCAGGCCGAACGCCGCCACATGGCGCTGGTGATCGACGAATACGGCGGGGTCGATGGTCTGGTGACCATCGAGGATCTGCTGGAACAGGTCGTGGGCGAGATCGAGGATGAGCACGACACCGACGAGGCGCGGACCTGGGTGATGGAGAAACCCGGCGTCTACCTGGCGCTGGCCAAGACGCCGCTTGAGGAATTCGAGGACGAGATCGGCCGTTCGCTGACCGACAGCGAGGAGGTCGACGAGGAAGAGATCGACACGCTGGGTGGTCTTGTCTTCATGATCTCGGGCCGGGTGCCGGCGCGGGGCGAGGTGGTGGAACATCCCGACGGGGCCGAATTCGAAGTGGTCGACGCCGATCCCCGCCGGATCAAGCGCCTGCGGGTGCGGCTGCCGGAAGATACCGAGTAAGATCATGCCCCCCGCAATTCCCATGGCGCGATGGCTGCTCTGGGCCCGGATGCTGCTGGCCGCCGCCCTGGGCGCGGTCACGGGGCTGGGCCTGGCGCCCTATGGTCTGTGGCCTGTCGCGCTGATCGGCTGGATGATCCTGCCGGCGCTGATCGTCGTGTCGGAGACGCCGATGCGCGCGGCCTGGACCGGCTGGGCCTTTGCCGCCGGGTTCTTCGCCAACGGCCTGACCTGGATTGTCGAACCCTTCATGGTGGACGCCGCCCGCGACGGGTGGATGGCGCCCTTTGCGCTGGTCTTCATGTCCGGTGGGCTGGCGTTGTTCTGGGCGGCGGCCTTCTATGGCGCGCACCGTCTGGGGCGGGGCCGGGTCAACCGGTGCCTGGTGCTGGTGCCCTGCCTGGCCCTGGCCGAATTCGGCCGCGCCTACCTGCTGACCGGCTTTCCCTGGGCGGCCCCCGCGCAGGCGCTGATCGAAAGCCCGGCTCTGCCGTTGCTGGCCTGGCTCGGGCCGCAGGGGCTGGGCCTGCTGGCGCTGGCCGCCTCCATCGGCACGGGGCTTTTCGCGCTGCGCAGGCGGGTCGTGTTCCTGGCCCCGGTGGCGCTGTTCGCGGTGCTGAGCGTGGCCGCACAGATCACCCGCCCGGCGGTGACGATGACGGACCACATCGTGCGCCTGATCCAGCCCAACGCGGTGCAAAAGCAGAAATGGGACCCGGAATGGATCCCGGTCTATTTCCAGCGCCAGCTGGACTTCACCGCCGAGGGCGCGCGCCCCGACCTGATCGTCTGGCCCGAAAGCGCGATTGCCCCGGTCTATGAACAATCCGGCCCCTGGCTGGATGCGGTGACCGATGCCGCCGGCGGAAGCCAGGTGGCGCTGGGGATCCGGCGTTATGACGGGCGGCTTTACAATGCGCTGATCCGGATGGACGGCGACGGCACGGTCACGGACATCTACGACAAGCACCACCTGGTGCCCTTTGGCGAATACATCCCGCTGGGCGGCCTGGCCAAGCGCTTCGGCATCCATGGGCTCGCGGCCGAGGATGGCGATGGCTACAGTTCCGGCCCCGGTCCCGTGCTGGTGGATTTCGGCCCGCTGGGCAAGGCCCTGCCGCTGATCTGCTACGAGGCCGTGTTTCCCCAGGACGTGAACGGCGCGCCGGGGCGGGCGGATTTCCTTTTGCAGATCACCAACGACGCCTGGTTCGGCAAGCGGGTCGGCCCCTATCAGCACCTGGCGCAGGCCCGGATGCGGGCGGTCGAACAGGGGCTGCCGATGCTGCGCGCGGCCAATACCGGCATCTCGGCGGTGATCGATCCGGACGGGCGCGTGCTGGACAGCCTGGGGCTTGGGCGGGCCGGATACATCGATGCGACACTGCCCGCACCGCTTTCACCTACAATCTATGCGCGAACCGGCGACCTGCCGTGGCTCGTTTTGGTCGTTTTGATGCTGATTGCCTGCCTTGCCGTGCCGTTCCGACAATCGACCAGAGAATCCGATTGACCCAAGGTCCGGGGCGGCGTACGCCCTTCTGACACCGTCACAACGGCTTCCTGGCGTGGCGGATAATTGCACAATGGAGCACCTCTCATGAGCCGCCAGAACTATATTTTCACCTCGGAATCCGTTTCCGAGGGCCACCCGGATAAGGTCTGTGACCGCATTTCGGATGCCATCCTCGATGCCTTCCTGACCGAAGAAGCCAATGCGCGCGTCGCTTGCGAAACTTTCGCAACGTCCGGCATGGTGGTGATCGGCGGCGAAGTCGGCCTGTCCGACCAGGAAATGCTGAAGAACTACATGGGCCGGATCAGCCAGATCGCCCGCGACTGCATCAAGGACATCGGATACGAGCAGGAACATTTCCACTGGAATACCTGCCACGTGCTGAACTTCCTGCACGAGCAATCGGCCCACATCGCCCAGGGCGTCGACAAGGACGGCGCCGGTGACCAGGGCATCATGTTCGGTTTCGCCACCAACGAGACGCCCGAACTGATGCCGGCCCCGATCCAGTACTCGCACAAGATCCTCCGCCGCCTGGCCGAGGTCCGCAAGTCCGGTGCCGAACCGACCCTGAAGCCCGACGCCAAAAGCCAGCTGTCCGTCATCTACGAAGACGGCAAGCCGGTTGGCGTCAGCTCGATCGTGCTGTCGACGCAGCATGAAAGCGAAGACCAGACCAGCGACGACATCCGCGCGATCGTCGAGCCCTACATCCGCGAAGTCCTGCCCGAAGGCTGGATCACCGATGCGACGGAATGGTGGGTCAACCCGACCGGCACCTTCGTCATCGGCGGCCCGGACGGCGACGCGGGGCTTACGGGCCGCAAGATCATCGTCGATACCTACGGCGGAGCGGCCCCGCACGGTGGCGGCGCGTTCTCGGGCAAGGATCCGACCAAGGTCGACCGCTCGGCCGCTTATGCCGCGCGCTACCTGGCCAAGAACATCGTCGCGGCCGGTCTGGCCGACAAGTGCACGCTGCAGCTGTCCTACGCCATCGGCGTGGCCAAGCCGCTGTCGGTCTACGTCGACACATACGGCACCGGCAAGGTTCCCGACGAGGTCATCGAAGCGGCGGCCAACAAGGTCATGGACCTGACGCCGCGCGGCATCCGGACCCACCTGGACCTGAACAAGCCGATCTACGCGCGCACCTCGGCCTATGGCCACTTTGGCCGCGATCCGGAAGCGGATGGCGGGTTCTCGTGGGAAAAGACCGACCTGGTCGACGCCTTCACGAAGGCCGTCTGAGGCGGTTCAGCCTGAAGACACACACATCGTCGGCGCGGATCAGTCGGTCCGCGCCGCGAATTCCGCCCAGATCGGCAAGTGGTCCGAGGCGGTCCGCGCGTCGGCGCAATCGCCCACGCCGGTATCCACCAGCCGCAGCCCGGGCCCGTGGATGATGCGATCAAGCGTGGCCACCGGGAAGTTGGCCGGAAAGCTTGGTCTTGTGGGCGCCATCGAAAAGACGGGGGCCAGTGGTTCGGACGCATGGCGCGCCGACCATTCGTTGAAATCCCCCGCGATCACGGTGCGCGCGTCATAGGGCCCTTGCAGCAGGTCCCGGATGCGCTGCAGCTGTTGGCGGCGCGAGGGGCGCAGCAGTCCCAGGTGCACGCCCACCACGCGGGTCCCGTTCGTCAGGCGCACCGACACGGCGCCGCGCGGTTCCAGCCCCGGCAGGTCGAACCGGTCGACCTCCTCGACCTCCAGCCCGTTCTTCAGCAGGATCGCGTTGCCGTGCCAGCCGATGCTGACGTCATTTTCGGCCAGCGGCGCCACGTGGTAATCGGTCTCGGCCTCGATCAGCTCGCGGGGCAGGGCGGTGGGGCGGGGGCTAAGACGCAGGTCGGCCTCCTGCAGGACGACCACGTCGGCGTCCAGGCGCGACACGACATCCAGAACCCGCTCGGGAGAGCGTTTCTGGTCAAGCCCGCGGGCTTTGCGGATATTGTAGCTGGCAAGTTTCATGGATGTCACAGGATCGGGGCGAACAACCGTGCGACGGGGGCGCCAAGGCGGATCTTCAACGGTTGCTCGGCCAGCGGTTTCTCCAGCTTGAAGGCATCGTCGAAATCGGCCGTCAGCATGTCGTGCACGGTCTTGGCCGCGCGCTTGTCGAACAGCACGGCCATGGTTTCGAAATTCAGCCGGAACGAACGGTTGTCCATGTTCATCGATCCTACAGCAGCCATCCGGTCATCGACCAGAACCACTTTCTGGTGCAGGAAGCCCTTGGTGTAACGCCATATTTCCACGCCCGCCGCCCGGCATTGATCGAATGCGGCAAAGGCGGCCAGCCATGGTAACGTATGATCGATCGCGTCCGGTACAAGGATCCGGACATCCACACCGCGCATGGCGGCCTGTTTCAACGCGCTCAGCACGTCGGAATCGGGAACAAAGTAGGGCGACGCGATCCAGATCCGGTCCTTGGCGGCCACGATGCAGGAAATGAAGAACAGCATGCCGGTCTCCATCTCGTCCGCCGGACCCGCGGGCAGGATCAGCCCGGTCATGTCCGCGGGCGCCGCCGCCGGTTCCCAGTGCAGCGGCGAAATCAGCGTTTCGCCGGTGGCCCAGTGCCAGTCCTCGGCATAGACCACCTGCAGTTCGGATACGATGGGACCGCTGAGCGACACGAAGGTATCCCGCCAATGGCCGAACCTGGGATCCCGGCCAAGGTATTCGTCGCCCACGTTCAGCCCGCCGGTGAACCCTTTCACCCCGTCGACGATCAAAGTCTTGCGGTGATTGCGGAAATTGATCTGCAGCCGCCCGCTGCGCTGGCTGAGGTTGCGCTTGTGCGGCACCTGGATGCCGGCATCGCGCAGCCGGGTCAGGTAGGCTTCGGGCAGGGCGTGGCTGCCGACCGGATCGTAGATCAGCCGCACCGTCACCCCCCGGTCCGCCGCCGCGATCAGCCGGTCTGCGAAGGCCTTGCCGATCTCGTCCTCGTGGATGATGAAGAACTGGGCCAGGATATAGCGTTCCGCCCCGTCGATGGCGTCGAACAGCGCGGCAAAGGTCGCGTCCCCGTCCACCAGCAGTTCCATGTCGTTGCCCCGCGTTGCCCCAAGGGCCGCCAGGCGTTCGAACGGCCTGGGGTCCAGCCCGCCGGGCACCTTTCCGGGCGCAAAGCGCACGGCGAAGTCGCTGGCCGCCTCGATCACCCGACCGCTTTCCCGCCGTGACACGACGTAGTTGCGATAGCGGTGATGGCCCAGGACCAGGTAGGCGGGCAGGGCGAAATGCGGCGCGCTCATCAGGAAGACGACCCAGCCCACCGATCCCTGCGGCGTCCGCGCGGTCCGGATCGCGCGCCATGACGCCAGGACCGACAGGATCAGCAGCAGCGCCGTGATGATGGGCAATACGATGGCAAGGATCATGTGGCGCGGTCTCCTCCGGGATTTCGCGCCATAAAACCTGTTTCGATCCGCTTTGTCTTGGGGCAAGCAACCGTTGCCCCGCCAACCGTGGCAGGATAAACGCGCGCCCATGACCCAGACCCGCCCCCACCGCAATTTTTACGGCCGCCTGAAGGGCAAGACCCTGAAGGCCAGCCAGAAGACCTACCTTGACGAGGACCTGAGCCACCTGTCGCCCGGCCCCGTCGACTGGGATTCCAATCCCGATCGCCATCCGCTGGACCTGCAGGGGCTGTTCGGCGACCGCCCGGTCTGGCTGGAAATCGGCTTTGGCGGCGGCGAACACCTGGTGCATCAGGCCGCGTCCAACCCCGACGTCGGCATCATCGGGGCGGAACCCTACATCAACGGCGTCGCCATGCTGCTGGGCAAGATCCGCCGCGCCGGGGTGGAAAACCTGGCCGTGCACCCGGGCGATGCGCGCGACCTGATGGACGTGCTGCCCGCGGGTTCGATCGCCCGCGCCTTCCTGCTGTATCCCGACCCCTGGCCGAAAAAGCGTCACCATCGCCGCCGCTTCGTGACGGCCGAACACCTGGATCCGCTGCACCGCGTCATGGCGCCGGGCGCGATCCTGCGCGTGGCGACCGACATCCCCGATTATGTTCGCCAGACGCTGGAGGAAGTCCCGAAAGCCGGCTTTGACTGGCTGGCCGAACGCCCCGCCGACTGGCGCGAGCCCTGGGGCGACTGGATTTCCACCCGCTACGAACAGAAGGCCCTGCGCGAAGACCGGGTGCCGCATTACCTGACCTTCCGGCGCAAGGGCTGACCGCCCATTGCGTCTGGACGCTGTGGTTGCGTTCCGGTTAAACGCGGAACGGCACAACAGATCCCGACAGCCCCAGACCCAATCAGCCCCAGTCAGCCCCAGTCAGCCAAGGAGCGCGCCATGTCCGCCCACGGTCCCACCATCCCGATGACCTCGCATCCCTGCGGCCCGCTGACCGGCGTGGCCGAGGTGCCGGGCGACAAGTCGATATCGCACCGGGCGCTGATCCTGGGCGCGATGAGCGTGGGTCAGACGAAGATCACCGGCCTGCTGGAAGGCCAGGACGTGCTGGACACCGCCAAGGCGATGCAGGCCTTCGGCGCCACGGTCACCCATCACGGGCCCGGGGCCTGGACGGTCAGCGGCGTGGGCGTCGGCGGGTTCGCCGAGCCCGACCAGGTGATCGACTGCGGCAATTCCGGCACCGGCGTGCGGCTGATCATGGGCACCATGGCGACATCGCCCATCGCGGCGACCTTCACCGGCGATGCCTCGCTGAACAAGCGGCCCATGGCGCGGATCACCGATCCGCTGTCGCTGTTCGGCGCCGTGGCGCATGGCCGCTCCGGCGGGCGCCTGCCGCTGACCATCGTCGGCGCGCATGACCCGGTGCCGGTGCGCTACACCACGCCGGTGCCGTCGGCCCAGGTGAAATCGGCCGTGCTGCTGGCCGGATTGAACGCGCCGGGCCAGACCGTCGTGATCGAAAAGGAAGCCACCCGCGATCATACGGAACGGATGCTGGAAGGCTTTGGAGCCGAGATCACGACCGAGGTCACGCCCGAGGGCCGCGTCATCACGCTGACCGGCCAGCCGGAACTGAAGCCCCAGACCATCGCCGTGCCGCGTGATCCGTCCAGCGCCGCCTTTCCGGTCTGCGCCGCGCTGATCGTGCCGGGGTCCGACGTTCTGGTGCCCGGTATCGGGCTGAACCCGACGCGGGCGGGGCTGTTCTATACCCTGCAGGACATGGGCGCCGACCTGAGTTTCGAGAACATGCGCGAAGAGGGTGGCGAGCCCGTGGCCGACCTGCGGGCGAAATATTCCCCCGACATGAAGGGGATCGACGTGCCGCCCGAACGCGCGGCGTCGATGATCGACGAATACCCGATCCTGTCCGTCGTCGCCGCCTTTGCCCAGGGGCTGACGGTGATGAAGGGCGTCAAGGAATTGCGGGTGAAGGAAAGCGACCGGATCGACGCCATGGCCACCGGTCTGCGCGCTGCCGGAATCGAGGTTCAGGACGGCCCCGACTGGTGGACCGTCACGGGATCGCCCAGGCGCGGCAACGCCGGCGGCGTGAAGGGCGGCGTGACCTGTGCCAGCCACCTGGACCACCGCATCGCCATGTCCTTCCTGATCCTCGGTATGGCCTCGGACCAGCCGATGTCGGTGGACGACGGCGGCCCGATCGCCACGTCCTTCCCGATCTTCGAGCCGCTGATGGGCGGTCTGGGCGCCGACCTGCGCCGGACCGAAGACGTCGCGGCATGACGGTCCGGCCCTTCACCGTCGCGCTCGACGGCCCTGCGGCCTCGGGCAAGGGGACCATCGGGCGGGCCCTGGCGGCGCGGTTCGGGTTCGCATACCTCGACACCGGGCTTTTGTACCGTGCCGTGGGCGCGCGGATGAACGACGGCCAGGACCCGGTCGAAGCGGCCGAGACGCTGTCGGCGGGCGTTCTGGACGACCCGGACCTGCGCACCGGCGCGGCGGGGCAGGCGGCCAGCAAGGCGGCGGCGATCCCGGCCGTGCGCGCCGCGCTGAAGGATTTCCAGCGGGCGTTTTCCCGTCGGGCGGGCGGTGCGGTGCTGGACGGGCGCGACATCGGTACGGTGATCTGTCCGCAGGCCGAGGTGAAAATTTACGTCACTGCCTCGGCAGAGGCACGGGCCACCCGCAGGCACAAGGAATTGACCGACCGGGGCGAAGACGTCTCGCTTGCCGAAGTGCTGGCTGATATCGAGGCGCGGGACGAGCGCGACATGAACCGCTCCGATGCGCCTCTGCGCGAGGCCGAGGGGGCGCTCAGGCTCGACACCACGAACATGAGCATTGAAGACGCGGTCGCGGCGGCCACCCGGACGGTGGAGGCGCGGCTGCCAAAGGACTGAGAGGTGGCCATGCAACAGCGCAAGCTTGGGAAGAACGGACCGGAGGTCGGCGCGATCGGCTACGGGGCGATGTCGTTTTCCGACATGTACGGGCCCACGAACGAGGCGGCGAGCCACGCCATCCTGGATGCCTGCCGCGACTGGGGTGTGACGCATCTGGACACGGCCAACATCTACGGGATGGGCAAGTCGGAAAGCGCCATCGGGTCCTACCTGAAGGCCAACCCGGGCGCGCGGGACGAATTCGTCATCGCGACCAAGGCGACGATTACCAGGGATGGCGACGGCAATCGGGCCTTCGACAATTCCGCCGAGCATTTCGAGGCCGAGCTTGACGGGTCCTTGAAGCGGCTGGGGGTGGACTGCGTGGACCTGTTCTATGCCCACCGCCGCGATCCGCGTTTCACGCCCGAGGAGACGGCGGCGAACCTGGGCCGGATGGTCGAGAAGGGCAAGGCCAGGGCGATCGGACTGTCCGAGATTTCGCCCTCGACGCTGCGGCGGGCGATGACGGCGTTTCCGGTGGCGGCCGTTCAGTCGGAATATTCGCTGTCGACCCGGTTTCCCGACCTGGGGCTGGTGCAGGCCTGTGCGGAACTGGGCGTGGCGATGGTGGCGTTTTCGCCGGTGGGGCGGTCTTTGCTGACGGACAATCCGATCCCGCGCGAGCGGTTGAAGGACCTGCCGTTCCTGGCGAGCAATCCGCGCTTCATGGAGCCGAACCTGACCGAGAACCTGCGGATCACGGCGGCGTTCCGGGCCTTGGCGGCCGAGATGGGGACTTCGGCGGCGGCGCTGGCGAATGCCTGGCTGCTGGCCAAGGGGGACCACGTGATCCCCATTCCGGGCACGCGGTCGGTGGAGCATTTCAGGGAATGCGTCGATGGGGCGCGCCTGAAGCTGTCGGAGACGGACCTGGCCCGCATCGAGGAGGTGCTGCCGGTGGGATGGGCCTGGGGGGACCGGTATTCGGACGCCCAGTGGATCGGACCCGAGCGGTATTGCTGAGAGATGTCCCACGCGTGGGACATCACCCCGGGTGAGCGATTCCAGGGGGTTACAGAGGCGGATTAACCGGTCGTTAGGAAATGGCCGTGGGTAGGATGGGTGATATCACCCATCCTACGAAGCGTCGGTCAAGGGATCAGTAGCCCATGATCGCATCGGAGACCTGGTCGAGGGAGGAATAGCCTTCGAAGCCCAGGACGTTGCTGCCGAAGTAGAGGTAGAGCGTGCCGTCCACCACGGCGGCCGCGTTCTGCAGGTCGCTGGCGGTCAGGGAGTCGCCGGCGGCGAAGGTGTCCGAGATATAGGCCGTATCATGCGCCGCGTCGAAATCCATGATCATGTCGACGCCGCCGTTGAAGTAGAAGGCATCGTTGCCCGCACCGCCATACAGGGTGTCGTCACCGGCATCGCCGAACAGCGTGTCGTCGCCGTGTTGTCCGAACAGGGTGTCGTTTCCGGCGCGGCCGCGGATCTGATCGTTGCCATCTTCGCCGATCAGGCGATTGTCGAAGGCATCGCCGCGCAGCATGTCATCGTACGAGGACCCGTCGATGCCCTCGATGTCCACGAACGTGTCCCCCGCGGCCTCGCCCGTGGAAAGCCCGGGAGATTGCAGGTCGACGTAGATCCCGATGCTTGAGCGGGTGTAGCTGGCCAGGTCGAGCCCGTCGCCGCCTTCCAGAAGGTCGGCGCCGGCGCCGCCTTCGAGCACATCGGCCCCGTCTCCGCCTTGCAGCCTGTCGTCCCCGCCGAGGCCGCGCAGCGAGTCGTCGCCGTCTTTCCCGCGCAGCGTATTGGCGAATTCGTCGCCGACAAGAACGTCCGTATGATTGGTGCCCGTCACGTTTTCGATGCTGGTGTAGGTGTCCCCCCGGGCCGCGCCCGAGTTGCGTTCGTTGTTCGCAAGGGACACCCGCAGGACCGAGGGGTGAGACGACGTATAGTTCGAGTAATAGCTGACGGTATCGCGGCCCACGCCCCCGTCCAGGTGGTGCGCTTGGATGCCGTCGCCCATGAGGAAGACGTCATTGCCAAGCCCCGCGTAGAGTTCGTCGCCCTCGGCCGTGCCGGTGATCACGTCGTTTTCGGTGATTTCCACCCCCGGAATTTCGCCGAGATCGAAAGTGAGACCTTCTCCGAAGGGCCAGTCCAGCGTGGTCAGGGTGCCGCTGTCGAACAGGGCGACATAGGCCGCATAGGCGTCTTCTTCGGGCAGATCGTCAAAGGTGGGCAGCGTGTCGCCGCCAAGGGTCAGCCAGTATTCATCGTACCGGTAGTCGTATCCCGTGTTGAATGAGGGCTCTCCTGAAATGTAATCGACCGAGGTCCCCAGCAGGTAGGTCGTGCCGCCGGACCACGTCAGCTGATAGACCCCGTAATCGGTTTCATAATCGGCGTGGTAAAAAGAGACGTCGTCGAAGGCGAACAGCGATGCCCATTTCACCTCCGGACTGCGTGGCAGGCCATTGTGGATCGTGAACGTGTCGGTGCCGTTGTCGCCGATGAAGATGTTCACGCTGTCCTGTTCGACCGAATATTTATCATAGCCGGGGGTATAGGTGTCCTCCGGGTATCCGTAATTCCAGCTTCCGGAGTAATCTTCGTGATAGATATGCGTGTAAGGGATTGTGTACGTGGTCATGGTCTTCGGTATTCCCTGTTGGTATCAAATATTTCGATGACCGAACCTTAAAGATGTTAAGCATGCGATCTATCTCGCGTCTTGCGGGCGGTGCGGCTTGAGCGGAATGTTGCCATCGGGTGGTGGCCTTTCGGGATCGCGCCGGACTGGCAGGCCCGCGCCGCGCCGGGATGGGCCGGAAAGGTCGCTTCACCCTTGCCAATCGGGCCCAAACGCTCTAGTACGCGCGATCAGAAGGTGAAAAACCACAAGACGAGAGGCGAGCAGGGTCGGACCATCCGGCCCTCTTTGTTTTGTGTGCCTTTACCCAATCCATAGACCGGCGGAGACAACCGCTCGGCCAGTATAACGCTTAAAAGGAAACCGAGACCCGTATGGCTCAAAGCGCATCCATGGAGGAATTCGAAGCCCTCCTGAACGAAAGCTTCGAAATGGACACGCCCGATGAGGGCACTGTCGTCAAGGGCAAGGTCATCGCTGTCGAAGCGGGCCAGGCCATCATCGATGTCGGCTACAAGATGGAAGGCCGCGTCGATCTTAAAGAATTCGCAAATCCCGGTGAGAACGCGGACATCGCTGTCGGCGACGAAGTCGAAGTTTACCTTCGCGCCGCCGAGAACGCCCGTGGCGAAGCCGTCATCAGCCGCGAGATGGCCCGCCGCGAAGAAGCCTGGGACCGCCTGGAAAAAGCATATGCCGACGACCAGCGCGTCGAAGGGGCGATCTTCAACCGCGTCAAGGGTGGCTTTACCGTCGACCTGGGCGGCGCCGTGGCCTTCCTGCCCGGTTCGCAGGTCGATGTCCGCCCCGTGCGCGACGCCGGCCCGCTGATGGGTCTGAAGCAGCCGTTCCAGATCCTGAAAATGGACCGCCGCCGGGGCAACATCGTTGTTTCCCGTCGCGCCATCCTGGAAGAATCGCGTGCCGAGCAGCGCGCCGAGGTCATCGGCCGCCTGAAGGAAGGCGATACGGTTGACGGCGTGGTCAAGAACATCACCGAGTACGGCGCATTCGTCGACCTGGGCGGTGTGGACGGCCTGCTGCACGTCACCGACATGGCATGGCGCCGTGTGAACCACCCCTCGGAGATCCTGTCGATCGGCGAGACCGTGAAGGTCCAGGTCATCAAGATCAACAAGGAAACCCACCGTATCTCCCTGGGCATGAAGCAGCTGCAGGAAGATCCGTGGGACCTGGTGACGGTCAAGTACCCGCTGGCCTCGGTCCACAAGGGCCGTGTCACGAACATCACCGATTACGGTGCCTTCGTGGAGCTGGAGCCGGGTGTCGAAGGCCTGGTGCACGTCAGCGAAATGTCCTGGACGAAGAAGAACGTCCACCCGGGCAAGATCGTGTCGACCTCGCAAGAGGTGGATGTCATGGTCCTGGAGATCGACGGTGCCAAGCGCCGCGTGTCGCTGGGCCTGAAGCAGACCATGCGCAACCCGTGGGAAGTCTTCTCGGAGACGCATCCCGAGGGCACCGAGGTCGAAGGCGAAGTCAAGAACATCACCGAATTCGGTCTGTTCGTCGGCCTGCCGGGCGACATCGACGGCATGGTTCACCTGTCGGACCTGTCGTGGGACGAGCGTGGCGAAGACGCGATCCAGAACTACCGCAAGGGCGACGTGGTCAAGGCCGTGGTGTCGGAAGTGGATGTGGACAAGGAACGCATCTCGCTGTCGATCAAGGCCGTTGGCGGCGACAAGTTCGCCGATGCGACCGGCACCGTGAAGCGCGGGTCCATCGTGACCGTCGAAGTGACGGCCATCGAGGATGGCGGGATCGAAGTGACCTACGAGGGCATGAAGTCCTTCATCCGTCGCTCGGACCTGTCGCGCGACCGTTCCGAGCAGCGCCCCGAGCGGTTCTCGGTCGGTGACCACATCGACGTGCGCGTGACCAACATCGACAACAAGACCCGCCGTCTGGGCCTGTCGATCAAGGCGCGCGAGATCGCCGAAGAGAAGGAAGCCGTGCAGCAGTATGGTTCGTCCGACTCGGGTGCATCGCTGGGCGACATCCTGGGCGCCGCGCTGAAAGGCGACGACGACTGATCCGGGGACCGATCCCGACGAGACATTGCAGGGGGCCCCGCGCGGATGCGCGGGGCCCTTTTTCGTGATTCGGGCCGGGCCTCATGGTTGTGCGCCGCGATGCGCGACAATCGCGCGCATGAGCGGTGGGGCGGCAAGTCAAGTCCGGAAATCTGGCGGTGCGGCGGAATTTCCTGTCCGAAGACAATAACTTGTCGTTTGCGCGCGCAGGAATAGTTCCTATAGTCCCGAGACAGGCTCGGGTCGAACCTTGCCGAACCGGGGAGGGTAGGACGTTATGATCAGATCAGAACTGATACAGAAGATCGCCGAAGAAAACCCGCATCTTTACCAGCGGGACGTGGAGCGTATCGTGAACACGTTCTTCGAAGAGGTGACCGGGGCCATGGCCCGGGGCGACCGCGTGGAATTGCGCGGCTTCGGCGCCTTTTCCGTCAAGAAACGGGATTCCCGGGTCGGACGGAACCCACGCACCGGCGAGACGGTTCACGTGGAAGAGAAATTTGTCCCGTTCTTCAAGACCGGAAAGCTGTTGCGGGACAGGCTGAACGGAAAGGTCGAATAGATGCGCTATGTCCGCTATCTCATCTGGGCTCTTCTGGCGATCGTGCTTGTTTCGATGTCGCTGGCAAACCGGGAGCCGCTGACACTGGCGCTCTACCCGGATCCGGTGGCGGACTTCATGGGCTGGAACATCGTGGTGACCCTGCCGGTCTTCGTGGTGATCCTGGCCAGCATCGGCGTCGGCCTGCTGGTGGGTTTCTTCTGGGAATGGATGCGCGAGCATCGCCACCGCCGGGCCGCATCGACCAGTTCGCGTGAAGCGCGCAAGCTGGAACGGGAAGTGAAGCGCCTGAAGGCCGAGAAGCACAAGGACAAGGACGAAGTCCTGGCCCTGCTGGAAGACGCGTGAGCCCGGCCATGCCGCCGGATCTGCGTGTCAAGTTCTGCGGGCTGAAGACGCCCGAAGACATCGCCGCCGCGGCGCAAGCCGGGGCGGCCTATGTCGGTTTTGTCTTCTTTCCCAAATCGCCCCGCTGCGTGGATGTCGCGACCGCAAGGGCGCTGGCCGCGCTGGTGCCGGACGGCATCTGCAAGGTGGCGCTGACCGTCGACGCCGACGACGCCATGCTGGACGCGCTGCTGGGCGAAGTGCCCATCGACATGGTGCAGCTGCACGGATCGGAAACGCCCGAACGGGTGCTTGAGGTCAAGGCGCGCTATGGCTTGCCGGTGATGAAAGCCCTGGGCGTGACCGGCCCGGGCGATTTGGCGGCGCTGGATGTCTATGGCAAGGTGGCCGATCAGCTGCTGGTGGATGCCAAGCCGCCCAAGGGCGCGGATCTGCCGGGCGGCAACGGCGTTGCCTTTGACTGGCGGCTGATCGCCGGGCGGCGCTGGCCGGTGCCCTGGGTGCTGGCGGGCGGGCTGACGCCCGACAACGTGGCCGAAGCGGTGCGCCTGACGGGGGCGCGGCAGGTCGATGTGTCTTCGGGCATAGAACGCGACAAGGGCGTGAAGGATCACGCCCTGATGGCGCGCTTTGGCGCGGCCGTCGCAAGTGTTGCCGCCTAGCGTTTCGCGACGTCTTCGACCGGGCCGCCGGCCTCTTTCCATGCCTTGAACCCGCCTTCGACATGGGCGACCGGGGTCAGCCCCATGTCCTGCGCGGCCTTGGTGGCCAGGGCCGAGCGCCAGGCGGAGGCGCAGTAGAACAGGAAGGTCCTGGGTTCGGCGAAGACGGGCTTGTGATAGGGGCTTTCGGGATCGATCCAGAATTCCAGCATGCCGCGCGGGCAGTGGAAGGCGCCGGGAATGCGGCCTTCGCGTTCCAGTTCACGCCGGTCTCGCAGGTCGACGAAGACGACGTCGGGCTGGCCGAGGCGGGCGATGGCGTCGGCGGTGGGCAGGGTTTCGATCTGGGCATTGGCTGCCGCGAGCAGGTCCTTGTAGCCGCGTGTCAGGGTCATTGGGGGGCGCCTTTCGTGCTGTGCGGAGATGTTAGCGAGGGTCGGGGCGGGGGAAAATTCTCTTTGAGAATTTTTGCAAAACTTTCGGGGAAAGTTTTGGGCGCGTTTTCGGCTGGAAAACCGGGCCGCTTGTGCCTATCCACGGGTGGTCCATGTGCGATGAAAGGCCGATCCGATGAACGATCTCGTGAATTCCTTCAAGACCGGCCCCGATGAAAACGGCCGCTTCGGCCTTTTCGGCGGGCGCTTCGTGTCCGAAACCCTGATGCCGCTGATCCTGGAACTGGAACGCCAGTACGAGATCGCCAAGACGGACGACAGTTTCTGGGACGAGATGCATTATCTCTGGACCCATTACGTGGGCCGCCCCAGCCCGCTGTACTTCGCCGAGCGGCTGACCGAGCAGCTGGGCGGCGCCAAGGTCTACATGAAGCGCGACGAGCTGAACCACACCGGCGCGCACAAGATCAACAACGTGCTGGGCCAGATCATCCTGGCGCGCCGCATGGGCAAGACCCGGATCATCGCGGAAACCGGCGCCGGTCAGCACGGCGTGGCCACCGCCACCGTGTGCGCCAAGTTCGGGTTGAAATGCGTCGTCTACATGGGCGCCCACGACGTCGAGCGCCAGGCGCCCAACGTCTTCCGCATGCGCCTGCTGGGGGCCGAGGTGATCCCGGTGACGTCGGGCCGGGGCACGCTGAAGGACGCGATGAACGACGCGATGCGCGACTGGGTGACCAATGTGCGCGACACGTTCTATTGCATCGGCACCGTGGCCGGCCCGCACCCGTACCCGGCGATGGTCCGCGATTTCCAGGCGATCATCGGCAAGGAAGCCCGCGAACAGATGATGGCCGCCGAGGGCCGTCTGCCCGACACGATCATCGCCGCCATCGGCGGCGGGTCGAACGCGATGGGCCTGTTCTATCCGTTCCTTGACGACAAATCGGTGCGCATCATCGGTGTCGAGGCCGGCGGCAAGGGCGTGACCGAGAAGATGGAACATTGCGCGTCGCTGACCGGGGGGCGTCCCGGCGTGCTGCATGGCAACCGGACCTACCTGCTGCAGGACGAGGACGGGCAGATCCTGGAAGGCTATTCGATCTCGGCCGGGCTGGATTACCCGGGCATCGGGCCGGAGCATTCCTGGCTGCATGACACTGGGCGCGCGGAATACGTGTCGATCACCGACAAGGAGGCGCTGGAGGCGTTCCAGCTGTGCTGCACGACCGAGGGCATCATTCCCGCGCTTGAACCCTGCCATGCGCTGGGTCACGTGATGAAGATCGCGCCGGAGCTGCCGAAGGATCACCTGATCATCATGAATCTGTGCGGGCGGGGGGACAAGGACATCTTTACCGTCGCCAAGCACCTGGGTTTCGACATGGAACAGGGCGGCTGACCGCCGCCACATCGATCTGAAAGGGCCGTCCCGGTGGGGCGGCCCTTTTGGTATCAGGCGGCGTCGGCGGCCGGGGGATTGGGGAAGATGCGGATGCCCTGGTCCCGTTGTAGCGCGACGATTTCCGAGATCAGCCGTTCGCGGATGTCGCAGACGACGTCCCAGGCGGTGTTCGGATCGGTCGTGGGGATCTTGAACATCAGCGTCTGGCCAAAGATGTCCTGCGCCGTGACGTGGACGCCGGCCAGCTCCATCTCGCCCAGGCACCAGTCCCGGGACTGGCCGTCTTCGAGGATCTTCATGAAGATCTCGCGGATGCGGGGCACGTCGGCTTCGGGCGTCAGCTTCATCTCGATCGTGCGGATGGCGTCGGGAGACCCCATCATCCAGTTCTCGAACACCTCGTCGGTGAAGGTGGTGACCGGGACGACCAGCCGTTCGCCTGTCCAGATGCGCAGCTGGACGAAGGTGAAATTCACCCGTTCGACGGTGCACAGGTAGTTGCGGAACATGACCATGTCGCCGATGCGCGCGGACTGGTTCACCGAGATCTGCAGCGAGGCCATGATGTTGGCCAGAACGTCGCGGGCGGCAAAGCCCAGGATCAGGGTCAGCACCCCGGCCGAGGCCAGCAGTGACACGCCGATGGTCCGGAACAGCCCGGCGGCCGACAGCACCACACCGGTGCCGATCAGGAAGACGACGACCAGCGCCGCGCGGCGCAGGGCGGCGACGCGGGTGGCCAGCACCCGGCGGTCTTCCAGTTCGGGGCCGACGGCCGAGAGGTCGACCTCGTCGAAATTGAGGATGCGGTCGAGGATCTCGTCCACGGTGTTCATCAGCAGCGTGATGGCGGCCACGACGAAGCCGGCGGCGATCAGCGGCGACAGGATCACGTCGATGGGCCCGGAGAAGACGAAGACCCAGGTGGAGCAGGCCCAGGCGAGCCCGCAGACGGCGATCAGGATGGCGGGCAGCCGGACCGAGCGCAGGACCGCGGTGGCAAGCCGTCCCTTGGCGCGCCGCGCGAGGGCCGACAGCACGCGGTGGACGATGATGCCGATGACGATGGCCAGGCCCACGACGATGGGCAGGCCGATGATTTCCCACCAGAACAGCCCCCAGGAGGTGCGCTGGCGCAGGGCTTCGGGCAGGTATTCCTCGAACCGGGAGGGGCCATGCAGGGCGGCGAGCTGGGGCAGGTTGCGCACGGTCTGGCGCGAGAAGACCCAGACCGGGTCGCCGTCCCCGGGCTTGACCCGGTTCATGCGGATCGGGACGGGGCGGTCGGCAAGCTCGATGCTCCACAGCATGATAGAGCGGATGGGGGTCTGGGCCTGGTCGGCGGCGGAGTGGGCGAGGATGCCGTCGGGGCGGTCTGACAGGCCGTTCCAGTCGATGATGACCTTGCGCGCCAGCACGGTGTTCAGCTGCCCCGCCAGGTCCGGCCCGGCCACGGCCTGTTGCGGGTCGGGGATGTCGGAGAGGTCGAGAAGGAAGGCCGCGGCCCGGTAGTCGCCGCGGAAGATCGCCGACTGGAAGCTTTCCATCGTGCCCTGCGGCGTGCTGCGGTCCAGCCAGGCGGGCGCGGGGCCAAGGCCGGCGTTCAGGCTGTCGGTTTCGAACCATTCGCCGTCCTGCGCAAGGGCGGGCAGGGCGCACAACAGCAGCGCCGCCAGCAGGACAAGGCGGCGGATCACTGTTCCGACCAGGGGCGGGTTCAGGTCGCAGGCCGGGCCACGGCGGCGGTCATTCATCGGCGGTGATGGAATTGACCATGAGGATGTCCAGCGGGACGATGTCCAGCGCGCGGCGATGGGTGGCTTCGAGATCGACAAGCGGCGCGCAGCCTTCGTCATGGGCCTGCAGGAAGCGGGCGGCGCACAGGCACCATTGATCGCCGGCCTTCAGCCCGTGGAACTGGAATT
Source organism: Marinibacterium anthonyi (assembly GCA_003217735.2). Taxonomy (GTDB): domain Bacteria; phylum Pseudomonadota; class Alphaproteobacteria; order Rhodobacterales; family Rhodobacteraceae; genus Marinibacterium; species Marinibacterium anthonyi. The sequence continues at coordinate 875,019 of CP031585.1, forward strand.
GCGGCCGGGGCGTCGACAGGTCGTTGCCCACGTATTTCGAATAGGCAAGGAATTCGTCCGTCATCACCGCGCAGACCGTGTGGCTGCCGGTGTCGGCGGTGCATGTGTTGCAATGGGCGTCGCGGAAATACCCGGTAAGCGGGTCGTGCGAACAGGGGGCCAGGGGGCCGCCCAATACGTTGATGCTGTCTTCAGGTTCCATTTTCGCGCTATCTCCTGGCTGGCCGGATCAGGGTGCCATGTCATTGCGCGCATGGCAATTTCGGCTGGCATGCAGCAGGATCTAGGCGCAGGGGCTAACCTGTCCAGTCGATCCAGCGCCCGTGGAAGTCGATGCGCGCAAGGTCGCGGCTTTCCCCGTCCGGCCAGGTCCGAAGCGTGAGGCCGGCGCCACGGCCCTTGCTGTCGGCTTCCATGGCGATGCGGGCCAGGGGGGCCTCTGCGGTCGCTTGCGCGCCCGCCCGTGCGATCAGGGCTTCGCCGCGGGCCTGCACCGCATCCGGGAAATACTGCCACGCGACGGTGTGATAGATCACGTGCACATGTCCCGGGCGCGGCGTGGCCAGCCGGGTTTCCAGCCAGTCGATGGCGTCAGCCTTGTCGATGGTCGCGTCCAGCGCCGCGACGGCGCGCAACGTCAGGTCGCGGCGGTCGGGCTGGTCGGGCCAGAGGTAGGACAGTAGGCGCGTGACCTCGTCCTTGTCCTTCAGGTTCAGCGGCGTCAGGTCGACGCCGGCGCGGTCGGCAATGGCAAAGGGCGCGGGTTCGGGCGTGGGGCCGGTCCAGTCCGGCGTCAAGGTCAGCACCGGGTCAGGCGCGCCCAGCGTCACGTCGCCGGCCCGCAGGGCATAGCGGTCGAACATCTGGTTGATCCCGCCGCTGGCGCCCAGTTCCGAGGTCACGAAGGGCAGCGGGAAGCGCGCGGCGATCACGTGGGCCGCCGGGATCAGCCCGACGGACCGGCGCACCTCGTTTGTCTGGGGCGGGCGGGCGATCCAGTCGAGCAGGAAGGGCTGGTTGCGGGCCAGCGCGGCCAGCACGGCATCGCCAAGGCGGGCGTCGTCGGCGTCATGGGGCGGATAGACCGCGGCCAGGTCCGGGTCGGCGCCGGTCAGGACCAGGTTGTGCAGCCCGCCGGCCAGCCGCAGGGGCAGGGACGCGTGCGAGGGACCAAGCGGCGCGGGCCAGGTTTCGATCCGGTCCCACAGCGCGCTGTCGCGGGGCATGTGATCGGCCAGGAAGGTCAGCAGCCGGCCCATGAAGGGCGAACCGAGGGACACGCAGGAACGGGCCTGGTCGTGCAGGGCGTCGGGAAAGCGCATGGGATGGATCCTGATCGGGGAACGACGTGACGGGGGACTACTTGAACTTGTCGGCGAGCTTTTGCAGCGCGCTGCGGGTGTCATCGGGTTCGGGTTTTGTATCTGGTTCGGGCTTTGCCTGCGCCTTGGATTTCTTGCCGCCGCCCGACCGGGGCGGGGCGACGCGCAGGGACACCGCGTTGAGGAATTTCGCGCTGTCGCCGTCCGCCAGCGCCGGCGCGCCGTCCGAGATGCCGCGCAGCAGGTCGTCAAGCCAGGTGCCTTCCTGCTTGGCGAAATCGCTGAGCACGTAGCCTGCGACCATCTCCTTGCGGCCCGGATGGCCGACGCCCAGGCGGACGCGGTCATAGGCGTCGCCGATATGGGCGTGGATCGACCGCAAGCCGTTGTGGCCGGCATGGCCGCCGCCGGATTTCACCCGGCACTTGAACGGCGCCAGGTCCAGTTCGTCATGGAAGACGGTGACGTCGCCCGGTTCCAGCTTGTAAAAGCGCATCGCCTCGCCCACGGACTGGCCGGAGCGGTTCATGTAGGTTTCCGGCTTCAGCAGCAGGACCTTTTCCGATCCCAGCCGGCCTTCGGTCAGCTTGCCCTGGAACTTGGATTTCCACGGGGCAAAGCCGTGGTCGTCGGCGATGCGGTCGACGGCCATGAAGCCGATGTTGTGGCGATTGCGCGCATATTCTGCGCCCGGATTGCCAAGCCCGACAAAGAGTTTCATGCTGCAGCCTCGATTGGTTCCCAGCCGTTATGCCCCGAACCTCCCATTATCGTCAAAGAGGTACCGATGTATCTGACCATGAACCGTTTCAAGGTCCGCAAGGACGCGGCCGCGGAATTCGAAACCGTCTGGAAAAGCCGGGACAGCCATCTGGAAACCGTGCCCGGGTTCGTGTCGTTCCACCTGCTGAAGGGGACCGAGACCGAAGACCAGATCCTGTTTGCCTCGCACACCGTGTGGGAGAGCGAGGAGGCCTTCAAGGCCTGGACCCGGTCCGAAGCCTTTCGCCAGGCGCACAAGAACGCGGGCGGGACAAAGGAGCTGTACGTCGGCCCGCCCGAGCTGGAGATCTTTGACAGCGTGCTGACGCTGCCCTGAGCGGCATGTGCCCGCGCGACAGCCGGAAACGAAAAACGGGGCCCCAGGGGCCCCGTTTTGCATCAGGTCTCGCGTGAATGTCGCATCGCCCGAAGGCTGCGGATCATTCCGCGGTTTCGGCTTCCGCTTCGCCTTCGTCCTCGTCGTCCGAGGCGGCAAGGCCCGACGGTGCCGAGATGTTGGCGATCACGAAGTCGCGGTCGATGGTCGGCTTGGCGCCTTCCGGCAGGGTCACGTCCGAGATGTGGACGATGTCGCCGATCTTGAGGCCAGCCAGGTCGACGGTGATCTTTTCCGGGATGTCCCCGGCGGTCACGATCAGTTCGACTTCCGGGCGCACCACGGTCAGCATGCCACCGCGCTTGATGCCGGGGGCGTCTTCCTCGTTGATGAATTCAACCGGAATGTAGAGGTTGATCTTGGTCGTGCGGCGCAGGCGCATGAAGTCGACGTGCGTCGGCAGGTCCTTGACCACGTCGCGCTGAACGTCGCGGCAGATCACGCGCACATCCTCGTGGCCTTCGACCTTGAGGTTGAACAGCGTCGACTTGAAGCGGCCTTCCTTGAGGCTTTTCAGCAGCGCGTTGAAGGGCAGTTTGATCGCCAGCGGTTCTTTTTCGCCACCGAAAACAATCCCCGGAACCATGCCATCACGGCGTGTCTGACGAGCGGCGCCCTTGCCTGTCCCCGTCCGTTCCAGGGCCACGAGATCAGGGATCTCTCCAGCCATGTCGTATTCTCCTAAAAAGTGCGGGGCGCCTCCAAGGCTGTCGCGCCCGCGTGAAGCCGCGCATATGGACGAGGCGGGGTCTTTTGTAAAGGGGTTTCCCTTGAACCCCGCGCGCGGCCATGCGACCGCTGCGCCATGCACCTGATCCGATCCCTGGGCCATGATCTGGCCATCTGCCGCCGACCTGTCCTGTGCTTTGTCGCGATGGGGATGTTCTGGGCCGCCATTGCCGCGCAGGTGCCGGTGCTGAAATCCGGAATCGGGGCGTCGGACGCGGTGTACGGGCTGGTCTTCCTGGTGTCGAGCTTCGGGTCGATGTCGGCGATGTGGCTGGCGCCGGTGGTGGACCGCCGGCTGGGGCGCAATGCGCTGGCGGCCGGGGCCGGGTTGATGGCGCTGGCCTTCGTGCTGCCGGGGCTGGCCGGGGGGCTGGCGGGGTTCGTGGTGGCGATGGTTTTGGCGGCCACGGCATCGGGGTTGACGGATGTGCTGATGAACGCGCGGGTGTCGGACCTGGAGGCGCGGACCGGGCGGCCGCTGATGAACCTCAACCACGCGGTGTTTTCGTTTTCCTACGCGGCCTCGGCGATCCTGACCGGATGGGCGCGCGAAGCGGGCTGGACCCCGATCGAGGTGCTGGCCCTGTTGTCGTTCGTCGTTCTGGCCGCGACGCCGCTGGTGCGCGAACCCCGCGACGCGGCGCCGGTGCCCGAAGAGATCGCGGGCGCGCCCAGGGGGGCGGCCAATGCGCCGATCGTGTGGATCGGCGGGGTGGTGGTGATGATCGCCTTCCTGTCGGAATCGGCGGTCGAGGGCTGGTCGGCGCTGCACCTGGAACGGGAACTGGGCGGCGATCCGGCCGAAGGCGCGCTGGGGCCGGCCGTTCTGGGGCTGACGATGGGGATCGGGCGGTTGTCGGGGCAGATCCTGGCGGCGCGGTATCCGGAATGGCTGATGATCACGGTGGCCTGCCTGTTGTCGGCGGCGGGGCTGGTTCTGGCCGCGTCGGCGGATCGGCTGGCGGTGGCCTACCTGGGCTTCGGCGCGATGGGATTGGGGATTTCGGTCGTTGCGCCGATGGCGCTGGCGGTGGTCGGGCGGTCGGTGTCGGAACGCGCGCGGGTGGCCGCGATCGGGCGCGCCGCGCTGATCGGGTTCATGGCGTTTTCCTGGGGGCCAAGCCTGATGGGGCTGACATCGCAAGTCTTCGGGCTGCGATGGTCGTTCCTGGGGGTGGCCGTGCTGCTGGTGCTGACGGCGGCCTTGGTGGCGCCAAGGCTGGGACGGCGGGCGGCACCGGCAGAGTAGGTGGGTGGCCCTTTTCAGATGTCACTCACCAGGTGCCCGCCCGCATCCCGCACCCGCTGCCACAGCGCGAATTCCTTCGCGCGGCGGCGGAGAAGCGCCTTGCGGGTGGCGTCTTCCAGAGGGGCGTCGACGGGCGGAGAGACGTTCTTGCGCCTGACCTCGACGGGTTCGCCGAAACGGGCGTCCAGGAAGGCGTGAAAGACCGGCCGGTCCTCGTAGGCGAAAAGGTGGTGGACCAGCACGTCGCCCTTGGCCGTGACCATGTTCCACTGGCTGCCGATACCCGCATGCGGCGGCGGGTCGTCCGAGATCACGTCGCGCACGAATTCGTCGAATGACAGGTCGAAGGTGCTTTTCTCGGACCCCTTCTGGCGCTGGCCCTGGCGGTAGCGATACCAGGACCGGATCTGGTCTTCGGGATCGCGCAGGACGGCCATGCGTTGGGGCGTGATCCCAAAGCTCTTTTCCAGGAACGGCGCCAGCCGATTGTGGAACTTTTGCGCCGTCATGTGCTTGCGGTGCTTGGCAAAGACGATGTCGGCGCGGGGCCGCAACGCCACCTCGATCGCCGTGGTCCCGGTCTTGGGCACGGCGATGAAGGCGAGGTTCTGAGCGGAAAAGACCAGCATGTGATTGGTCTAGCGCGAAGCGGTCAGACTTGCCAACGGCCCTCGAAATCCTCGGGGATCAGCAGGTGGTCGCGGTTCAGCCTTTTGACATCCGTCTCGCCGCACAGCGCCATGGTCATGTCCAGTTCCTTCTGGATGATCTGCAACGCGGTGGACACGCCGTGCTGGCCCATCGCGCCCAGCCCGTGGATGAAGGCGCGCCCGATCATCGTGCCATGGGCGCCCATGGCCAGCGCTTTCAGCACGTCCTGACCGGACCGGATGCCGCTGTCCAGATGCACCTCGACGTCGCTGCCGACGGCGTCCAGGATCTGCGGCAGCATGCGGATGGAGCTCAGCGCGCCGTCCAGCTGGCGGCCGCCGTGGTTGGACACGGTGATCGCATCGGCGCCCAGGCGCACGGCCTGTTTCGCATCCTCGGGGTCCAGGATCCCCTTGAGGATGACCTTGCCGCCCCATTGTTCCATCAGCTTCGCGATCTTGCCCCAGTCCAGCGTCGGGTCGAATTGTTCCGCCGTCCAGGCCCCCAGCGCCGACATGTCGCTGACGCCGTGCACATGGCCGACGATATTGCCGAAATGCCGCCGCTTGGCGCCCAGCATTTCAAGACCCCAGGCCCATTTGGTGGCCAGGTTGGCGATGGTCTTGGGCGTCATCTTGGGCGGGGCGGACAGACCGTTCTTCAGATCCTTGTGGCGCTGGCCCAGCAGCTGCAGGTCCAGCGTGATCACCAGCGCCGAACAGCCCGCCGCCTTGGCCCGTTCGATCAGCCGCGCGGTGAAATCGGTGTCCTTCATCGCGTAAAGCTGGAACCAGAACGGCTTGTGCGTCGCCTCGGCCACGTCTTCGATCGAATTGATCGACATGGTCGACAGCGTGAAGGGCACGCCGAACAGTTCGGCCGCGCGGGCGGCCTTGATCTCTCCGTCCGCGCATTGCATGCCGGTCAGCCCCACGGGGGCCAGCGCCACGGGCATGGCGACGTTCTGGCCGATCATCGTGCTGGCGGTGGTCCGGTTCGACATGTCCACGGCCACTTTCTGGCGCAGGCGGATCTTTTCGAAATCGGTGGTGTTTTCGCGGAAGGTCTGTTCGGTCCAGCTGCCGCTTTCGCAATAATCGTAGAACATGCGCGGGGTGCGCCGTTCATGGATGCGTTTCAGATCGGCGATGTTGGTGATGACGGGCATGTCGGCTTCCTCCGGACTGGTAAGATTTGGTTACCAATTCCGGAGGGGCCTTGCAACGCGTCACTATCGGGTGCGGCGGAGCACCGGGATCAGGCGGAATGCGCGCCGTCGGCCAGGGTTTGCACAAAGGCCAGCACGTCGGCGACCGGTTCGCCCGCGCCGATCTTCGCCACGATGGCGGACCCCACCACGGCGCCGTCGGCGACACCGGCGATGGCCCGGGCGGTTGCCGGCGTCTTGACGCCAAAGCCGACGATGACGGGCAGATCGGTGCCGGCCTTGATGCGCGCGACGTCGGGGGCGACATCGCCGGCCTGCGCCTCGGCCGACCCGGTGATGCCGGTGATCGAGACGTAGTAGACGAAGCCCGACGTGTTCTGCAGCACGCGCGGCAGGCGGGCGTCATCGGTGGTGGGCGTGGCGAGCCGGATGAAGTTCAGCCCGGCCTTTTGGGCGGGGATGCACAATTCCTCGTCTTCCTCGGGCGGCAGGTCGACGATGATCAGCCCGTCGATGCCGGCGTCCTTCGCCTCGGCCAGGAACCGGTCGACGCCGCGGGAATAGATCGGGTTGTAATAGCCCATCATGACGATCGGCGTGGTGTCGTCGGTTTCGCGGAAGGCCGCGACCATGGCCAGCGTCCTGGACAGGGTCATCTTGCCTTCCAGCGCGCGCTGGCCGGCCGCCTGGATGGTGGGGCCGTCGGCCATCGGATCGGTGAAGGGCAGGCCCAGTTCGATCACGTCGACACCGGCGCCGGGCAGGCCCTTGACGATGTCCAGCGAGGTTTCGTAATCGGGATCCCCGGCCATCACGTAAGCCACGAAGGCCTTGCGGTTGGCGTCCTTGAGAGCGGCGAATTTTGCGTCGATGCGGGTCATTCCGGGGTCCTTTCCAAAGGCCCGACCCTCCTGCCGAAGTGCGGCGGGGAAATCAAGCGCTGCCGGTCGGGGGCCGGGAAATTCGGGCCTTGCGAGGCGCGCAGTCAGGCGTGTGCGTTGTCCTGCAGGATCATCCAGCGGATGCCGAAGCGGTCGGTGAGCGTGCCGAAGAGCGGGGCGAAGAAGGTCGCCGTCAACGGCATGCGGATCTCCGCCCCGTCAGAGAGCGCGTCCCAGACCCGGCGGGTTTCGGCCTCGTCGGGAAGCGACAGCGCGATGTTGCAGCCGGCCATCGCCGGGCTGTTGCCGGAGAAATCGTCGCTGCCGTAGATCCAGCCTTCGCCGATCTTCAGGGCAGAGTGCATCACCGTGTCGTCCGGGACGGGTGGCATGCCGGCCCGTTCTGAGGCGGGCAATGTGCCGTGGGTCATGATCTCGGGCGTGGATCCGAAGATCTCGCCATATCGGGTCATGGCATCGCGGCAGCCGGAGTTGAAGAACAGGTAGGTGACGGGTTGCATGAGGGGGTCCCTGATATGGGTTGATATCAACATTATTGGCACGGAGACCCCTGTCGGGCAAGCCTGGCATTGCGGTGGGCGGGGCTTCGCCCTAGAAGGCGGCGAAATCAGGAACGGAGCGACTGCCATGGGCTTCAAGATGGGAATCGTCGGACTGCCGAACGTGGGCAAGTCGACGCTGTTCAATGCGCTGACGAAAACCGCCGCGGCGCAGGCGGCCAACTTTCCGTTCTGCACGATCGAACCCAACGTGGGCGACGTGGCGGTGCCGGATGCGCGGCTGGACAAGCTGGCCGAGATCGCCAAGTCCAAGCAGATCATCCCGACGCGGATGACCTTCGTGGATATCGCGGGCCTGGTGAAGGGCGCGTCGAAGGGGGAAGGGCTGGGCAACCAGTTCCTGGCCAACATCCGTGAATGCGACGCCATCGCCCATGTGCTGCGCTGTTTCGAGGATGGCGACGTGACCCACGTGGAGGGGCGTGTCGATCCGGTGGCGGATGCCGAGACGATCGAGATGGAACTGATGCTTGCCGACATGGAATCGCTGGAAAAGCGGATGCAGAATATCGTCCGCAAGGTGAGGGGCGGCGACAAGGAGGCGATCCAGCAGGAGCGGCTGATGAAGGCCGCGCTGGCGATGCTGGAAGAGGGCAAGCCCGCGCGTCTGGTCGAGGTGGATGGCGACGACCTGAAGGCGTGGAAGATGCTGCAGCTTCTGTCGACCAAACCGGTGCTTTACGTCTGCAACGTGGCCGAGGAAGACGCGGCCGAGGGGAACGACCTTTCGGCGGCCGTGGCGAAGATGGCGGCGGAGCAGGGGAACGCTCATGTGATCATCTCGGCGCGGATCGAGGAAGAGATCAGCCAGCTTGAAGCGGATGAGGCGGCGGAATTCCTGACCGAGATGGGGCTGGAGGAACCGGGGCTGGATCGGCTGATCCGGGCCGGATACGAGCTGCTGCACCTTGAGACCTATTTCACCGTCGGGCCCAAGGAAGCGCGGGCCTGGACGATCGGAAAGGGGACCATGGCGCCGCAGGCGGCCGGGGTGATCCACGGGGATTTCGAAAAGGGATTCATCCGGGCCGAGACCATCGCCTTTGACGATTTCGTCACGCTGGGCGGCGAGCAGGGGGCCAAGGATGCCGGCAAGATGCGGTCCGAGGGCAAGGGATATACGGTCAAGGACGGCGACGTCCTGCATTTCCTGTTCAATACCTGAGGGAGAGTGTCCCACGCGTGGGACATTTTCGGATCCAATGATATCAATAGGTTGCAGGGGCGGTTTTACCGCCCCTTAACTTTTGTCCCATCTTTTCCGATGGGGATGGCCGGCGGGTGAGGGCTTGGCGCCCTGCGGCGTGGCAAACCCTGGCATCGTTTGTCTTCCTTTGACGGGCCGGGCAAAGTTGCATCGCGGTCTTGCTTTTCCTAAGGTAAAGCCTGTGCTTTTTCCGGTTGGCCCGTGGACGTATTCGACCACCCATTGCTTTGTTTCCTTGTCGCTTTCGGTGCTGGCGCAGCGGCGGCCCTGGTGGCATTCCGGCTTGCCGCCGATCTGAAATTCGCGCAGCGATCGGCCGATCTTTTCTGGATTTTTGTCGGCGGGTTGAGCGCGCTCACGGCCATTGCGTTTTCTGGCTATTCGACGGATTTCGATGCTGTCGAGAAGCGGTCGGAAGACTATCTTTTCGAGGTCAGAGAGCTGACCGACACTCTTATGTATTTTCTGCAGGTGGACTGCGTTCCGGATTCAGCCTTCGCCATTAACCCGATCAAGAATGATATCATGCTTCAATGCGACCGGGTCCTGGGGGCATTAACGGCATTTTACGACATGGATGCGCATGAGAGAATTACCGGGTTCCTGGGGCGGGACGCGCCAAGGGCCGGGGATTGCACAGGACTGCCCTGGCCGCTTTCCACCGAGGAATGCAAGGAGTACGGCAAGGCGATGGTGCGTGTCAGTCGCCACAAGGAGCGATGGGACGAAAACCGGACCATGGGTTGGCCTGGGCAGGGCAAACCCAACGATATGACCAATTTCGACAAATCATCAGAGTTGCAGCTGAAGAACATCGCTGAAACCAGCCCGATGATCGCACTGCGCATCCGCACCTTGATCAAGGAGAGCGAGCAGATCTGGCAAGTCGGCGAGGCATTGCGCGAAGATATCGCGGCGGTCGAGAAAAGCGCGCTCCTGGCGAAGGTTCGCGCGGTCTCGTTGTGGATCCTGGCCTTCACCCTGCCATTTCGGCTGATGAAATCGCTTTGCGATTTTCCCGTCCTGGAAAGGACGTTGCGCGGGTCGAAAGAGCTGAAGTGTGGTGACGGCTGAACGCGTGTCGTGCGTCCTGTCGGGGCCGCCGGAACCGTCAGCCGATTCAGGCCCCGTTCAGGCCCTTTTCAGGCATCGTCGTCAATCTTCGTGCATCCGGCCAAACCTTGCCCGCGCGGAAATTCCCAATGACCCCAAGCCGTTGCGACCGGACGGGGCGGGGTTGGCCCGGCTTGGTGAGGATGAGAATGATTAGCAATCTTTTCAATGCCTTGCGTCCTGGGGGCCAGGGTAGTAGGGCGCGGGAAAAACCCCGGAGAAGCCATTGTCTGCCACGTTGAAATTAGCCATCGGAAGCCTGTTCGTCGGCTGCCTTGTCCTGGGTCTGAAGACCCTGGCGTGGTGGATGACGGGGTCGGTCGCGCTGATGTCGGACGCGCTGGAAAGCACGGTGAACCTGGCGACGGCGATTGCCGCGCTGGTGGCGATCCAGGTGGCCGCGCGGCCGGCGGATTCGAACCACCCCTACGGGCATCACAAGGCGGAATATTTCAGCGCCGTGCTGGAAGGCGTGATGATCATCGTCGCGGCGGTCTTTATCGCGCGCGAGGCCTGGGCGGGGTTTTCCAACCCGTCCACCGTCACGGCGCCGGTGGAAGGGCTGATCGTCAACGGCGGGGCAACCGTGGTGAACGCCATCTGGGGCGTGGTGCTGATGCGGCAGGGGCGGCGGCTGAAGTCGCCGGCGCTGGTGGCCGACGGCAAGCATCTGTGGACCGATGTCGTGACCTCGGCCGGGGTGGCCTGCGGGATCATCCTGGCGCTGGCGACGGATTGGTGGGTGCTGGACCCGGTGATGGCCGGAGTCGTGGCGGTCAACATCCTGTGGACCGGGTCGAAAGTGGTCAAGGACTCGCTGAGCGGGCTGATGGACGAGGCGGTGCCCGACGACGTGCTGGGCCGGATCCGCGAGATCATCAGCGCCGAGGGGACGGGCGCGGTTGAGGCGCATGACCTGCGCACGCGGCTGGCCGGGAGCGCGACGTTCGTGGAATTCCACCTGGTGGTGCCGGGAGAGCTGAGCGTGTTTTCCGCGCACGAGATCTGTGACCGGGTGGAACATGCGATCCATGACGCGGTGCCCGACAGCCGGGTGACGATCCACGTGGAGCCCGAGCACAAGTCCAAGCACAACGGGATCGTCGTCGTCGACTGATCTTAGCCCCGGTCGCCCCGGTCGGCCCGGTCGCCCCGGACGGCGCGGCGGATGCGGCGGATGCGGGTTTTCAGCGCGCCGTATTTCGACCTGGTGGACGTGGTACCGGCGTTCGAGGACGGGTTTCGGGTGTTCGAGGGCCGTGTTGCCGTTTGACCCCTTCCCGGCGCGGAATCGAGGCGCAGCCGCCGCGCATCGCCGGCCCGCCCCACCGGGCTGGCGATTTGGTGGGGCTGGGCGCGACGTGTCGAGGTCGTCCGCGTTTGGCTGCCATAAAGCGAGAGGTTCGGACGTTGGATCGCCATCCCGCGGGCCGGCGATGCGCGGCGTCAGGTGGCTTGTGACCTGAGGACTAGATGCTGGCGCCAGGACAGAACCGCGCCGACGAAGGCGAGGGACGAGAACAGCAGGAAGGTCAGGGCGAAATCCTGGATCAGGGCGAAGATCGCCGCAAAGGAGGCGGGGCCGACCATGACGCCGACGAAGGTGTAGGCCAGGACTTCGCCGGTGAGGGTGCCGGTGCCGGGGCTGGAGCGGGCGGTTTCGGCCAGAAGGACGCCGTTCCAGCCGGTGCCCGTGAGGCCGGCGATGACCGTGACGATCAGCGCAAGGCCCGGGGCCACGCCGTACAGCGCGAAACCCGTCAGCGCGAGGCCGGCGATGAGGCCGATGAGCGCGAGCACCAGGAAGCCGCTTTTGAGCCAGTCGGCGACGAGGCCCCAGAAGACGCGGCCCACCGCGCCGAAGGCCTGCAGCAGGGCGGCGACGGAGGCGGCGGCGACGGGGGCCCATGAGAACTGTTCGATCAGCATGGCGACCAGGAAGGTCGACAGCGACAGCTGCACGCCGGAATAGAGGAAGCCGAGGATGCAGAGCGTGCGCAGGGACGGATCGCGCCAGACGGTCCTTTGGCCGCGCATGAGGCCGGAGCCGACGGGCGTGCCGGGGATGCGGTCGGCGTTCCAGGGTGTCTGGAAGGCCTGGTAGATGGCGGCCAGGCCCAGCGGCAGAAGCCCGGCGAGCAGCAGTGCGGATTGCCAGCCGATCAGGTGCGACAGTGGCGGCAGGATCAGCGCGGCCAGCATCCCGCCCAGGGGCACGCCCGCCTGCTTGATCGAGAAGATCAGGTTGCGGCGTTTGGGCGGCGCCAGGATCGACAGGATGTGCGAGGACGACGGGTTGTTCAGCGCGTAGCCGATGCCGATCAGAACCGAGGCCAGCGCGATTCCCGCCAGCGTGCCGGTGGCCATGCCCAGAAAACCGAGCCCCGCGCCGATCAGCGCCATCTGTCCGACCCGGCCCGCGCCCCAGCGGTCGACAAGGCCCGAGGCGATCATCGAGAAGAGCACGCCGGAGGCATAGATCAGGCTGACCTGGTAGCCGATCAGGTGGGGCGCCACGCCCAGGGCGGCGGCGACGATGGTGGGGATCGTGGTCAACGCCAGCACCGAAGAGGTCGCGGTGATCTGGGAACAGGTGGTCAGTGCGAGGGCGGTGGCCAGCGCGGGCTGGCGGACCGCCGCCTCGTCAGGGTGGGAGGTGTCAGGGTGGGAGGTGTCTTTCATGGGTTCAGTCTTTGGTCGCGCCGGAGTGCCGCGAATTCGGGCAGGCCGGGGTCGGTCTTTTGGACGTTTATCGGGCCCGTATATGCCTAACAGCGTATCGTTGCACCGGAACTTAGAAATTCTCATCCTTTGGATGTACATACTTGACGTTGACAGCTTTCGGCCCGCTGTCCTCAACTTGAGGTCATGTCGGACGGCCCCATCCGGGCGGCATGACGGGATCCTGCGGCCGGTCCGTGTTCCTCCGGGACCGGCCGCGGATCCATCCCGGATGGCGCAGACCCGAGATGCAACAGGGATGGTATAACAATATGACGTCAAGAACTTCACGTGCGGCCGTCCGGCCCGCAATCGGCCGTTCGATGGGCCCCGCAATCGGTGCGGCGACGGGGCTGCTTTTCGCGGCCCTGGGCGTGACGGCCCCCGGAACGGCCATGGCCGAGGCCGACCTGGCCACCGCCACGTCCGTGGTCGAAGCCCACAAGGCAATTCCGACCTTCGATCCTCCGGGCGCGCCGTTCGATGCCAAGACCTGCATGGCGGGCAAGAAGATCCTGTCGATCCCGGTGACCTCGGCCATTCCGTTCGTGGCGGGGATCGAAGAGGCGCTGGTGGAAGCCGGCAAGGAAGTGGGTGTCGAGGTGAAGACCTGGCAGAACCAGGGCAACCCGACGCAATGGGTGCAGGGCGTGGAATACGCGGTGTCCAACGGCTACGACGCGGTGGGCATGACGGCCGGGATCATCCCGTCGTCGCTGGGCCCGCAGCTGACCGCCGCGCGCGAGGCCGGGCTGCGGATCTATGCGACGCACCATGCCGACGTGACGGACGCGCCCGATCCGATGGCCGACCTGAACCTGCCGATTTCCTACACCGAGGTGGGCCAGATCATGGCGGCCTGGGTGATCGAACAGACCGGGGGCGCGGCCAACGTGCTGGTGATCGGGTCGGACGACGTGCTGCCGTCGCAGCCCTACTGGAAGTCGTTCCAGGCCGAGCTGACGAAGTTGGATCCCGACAGCAAGGCGACCTATTACAACGTGACGGTCCCGGAATGGGCGACCAAGATCCAGACGACGACGCAATCGGCGCTGCTGTCGGATCCGTCGATCAACTACATCATGCCGCTGTATGATTCGATGAGCCAGTTCATCCTGCCGGCGCTGGCGATCACCGGGAAACGCGGCCAGGTGCCGATTGCGTCGTTCAACGGAACGCCGTTTGTCATCGACCTGGTACAGAACGGCGATGTGGCGATGGACCTGGGGGAAAGCCTGGGGTGGATCGCGCGGTCGACGCTGGACGCCTACATGCGCGATCTGTGCGGGCTGGATGATGCGCCGGACGAGCTGTACGTGCCGTTCCTGATCTTTGACAAGGACAATGCCGAGACCGCCGGCACGCCGGCCGACTTCGACCAGGGCTATGGCGACGCCCATGTGGAGGGGTTCCGCAAGCTTTGGGGCCTGGAATGACGGGCGCTGCCCCGGATCTGAGCGACCACCTTCCCCGGCGCATGCCGGGGGAGGCGCCCGCGCTGCTGGCAAGGGGCGTGTCGAAGGTGTTCGGCACGACAAAGGTCCTGGACGGTGTCGATCTGGCGGTGATGCCGGGCGAGGTGCACGGGCTGCTGGGCGCCAACGGGTCGGGCAAGTCGACGCTGATCAAGACGATTGCCGGGTTGCACGCGCCTGAACCGGGCGGGGAATTGATATTGTACGGGGCCGGCGCGCCGTTTCCGATGCCCGCCGGGGGCGCGCGAAAGCACGGGATTTCCTTTGTGCACCAGCATCTTGCGTTGATGCCGTCGCTGACGGTGATCGAGAACATGATGCTGAACGACCTGGCCGTGCAGCAGAACTGGGGCATCCGCTGGGGCGCGGCACGCAGGCGGGTGGAGGAGGTGTTCGACCGGTTCGGGCTGAACATCGACCCGACGGCGCGGGTGGCCGACCTGTCGCAATCGGACCGGGCGCTGATCGCCATCACGCGGGCCTTTGACGAGGTGCAGAGCCATGGGCAACCGGGCCGTGGCATCCTGATCCTGGACGAACCGACGCCGTTCCTTCCCCGGTCTGGGGTGGAGCAATTGTTCGGGCTGATCCGGTCGGTGGTGGCGGATGGGGCATCCGTGATCCTGGTGGCGCATGACATCGACGAGATCCGCGAGATCACCGACCGCGCGACGATCCTGCGCGATGGGCGTGTCGCCGGGACGGTGGTGTCGGCCGAGGCCGACCGGGAGCAGTTCATCGAGCTGATCGTGGGCGAGAAGGTGTCGCTGTTCCAGTCGACCAGCACGCCGCCGGTGGATGGCAAGGTGGCGGCGCGGGTCAGGGGGATGTGCGCGGACCAGGTGAATGATGTCAGTTTCGATATTGGCGAAGGCGAAATCCTGGGGCTGACCGGGCTGATCGGCACCGGCTACGACCGGGTGCTTGAGGCGGCTTATGGCGCGATCGGGGCGCAGGCCGGGACGATCGGGATCGCCGGGCGGGACCTGTCGCTGAAGGGGATGACGCCGGGGGCCGCGATGGGCGCGGGCATGGCCTATCTGCCGGCCGACCGGCTGGGCAAGGCCGGTGTCGGGGCGCTGAGCATTGCCGAGAACATCGGGCTGCCGGTGATGGGGCAGTTCCGCAACTGGATGGGCATCGACTGGGGCGCGATCCATGACCATTGCCTGGGGTTGGGGGTGACATACGACATCCGCCCGAACCGGCCCGAACTGGCGCTGAGCGCGCTGTCGGGGGGCAATGCGCAGAAGGTGCTGATGGCCAAGTGGCTGCAGACGAAGCCGCGCCTGCTGATGCTGGACGAACCGACGCAGGGCGTCGACGTGGGCGCGCGGCAGCGGCTGTTCCAGGCGCTGAGCGAGGCCAGCGGGCAGGGGACGGCCGTGTTGGTGGCGTCGACCGATGCCGAGCAGCTGGCGCAGATCTGTCACCGGGTCCTGATCTTTTCGGCGGGGCGGATCGTGACGGAGCTGAAGGGCGAACAGATCACCAAGGACACGATTTCGCAGGAGACGTTCCGGGCGAATGGGCCCGGAGAGACCGGCGAAAACGAGCGGATTCGAGAGAGGCAGGAGGTCGCATGACCGTGCAAACCACCGACGCGCCCGGCGCGAAACAGACCCGGGTGAACTGGGCGCATCTGGCCGAAAGCTATGCCCTTGTGGCGGCGCTTGTCGTGCTGTTCCTGGTCTTCGGGGCGATCCTGCCGCAAAGCTTTTTCACCTGGCCGAACGTGTCGACCATGCTGGGAAGCCAGGCGGTGCTGGTGTTCCTGTCGCTGGCGCTGATCGTGCCGCTGACGTCGGGGGATTTCGACCTGTCGATCGCGGCGACGCTGACGATTTCGGCGATGACGATCGCGGTGCTGAACGTGCGGATGGACGTGCCGATCGGGCTGGCGATGGTGGCGTCGCTGTGCGTGGGCGCGGTGATCGGGGCGATCAACGCCTTCTTCATCCTGTTCTTCCGCATCCCGTCGCTGATCGTGACACTGGGGACGGGGACCTTCATCAACGGGATCGTGTTGTGGATGTCCAAGGCGGCGACCATCGGGGGGATCGATTTCGTCCTGGTCGAATGGGTGGTGGCGACGCGGTTCCTGGGCATTCCGCTGGCGTTCTATTACGCGCTGATCATGTGCCTGGTGATCTGGTACGTCTTCGGGTTCACCGCCGTGGGCCGCCGGCTGCTGTTCGTGGGACGCGGGCGCGAGGTGGCGCGGCTGTCGGGGATATCGGTGGACCGGGTGCGGTTCGGGGCGCTGATGTGTTCGGCGATGATCGCGGCGCTGGCGGGCATCGTCTATGCCGGGACCATCGGCGCGGCGGATCCGAATTCGGGCAATACGTTCCTGTTGCCGGCCTTTGCGTCGGCCTTCCTGGGGGCAACGGCGATCACGCCGGGACGGTTCAACCCGATCGGATCGCTGGTGGCTGTCTATTTCATCGTCATCGGGATCACCGGATTGACCATGCTGGGCATTCAGACCTTCGTTCAGAACCTGTTTTACGGCGGGGCCCTTGTGCTTGCCGTGGCCCTGTCGCAGCTTGCGCGCAAACGCGAAGAGCAGAACCTGAGCTGATGACCGACAGTTTTTCCCAGATGGGCTACGGCGACCACAGCATCGGCTATGGCCGGCGCTGTGGCGTGGTGGTGGTGGATTTCCAGCGCAGCCTGACGGACCCGTCCTTTCCGATGGGCGATTGCAAGGCGATTTCCGACGCGGTGGAGCGGACGGCCGAGGTGCTGGCCATGGCAAGGGCGCAGGGGCTGCCGGTGGCGACGTGCTACACCGGCTATTCGTCCGCCCGCGATGCGCTGCGGTGGAAGATCGCCGACGTGGTGAACTGGATCCACGGGAGCCCGGGCTGCGAGATCGACGCACGGGTGTTCGACAAGGGTTATGACACGGTCTTTGCCAAGCGGGCGCCGTCGATCTTCTTTGAAACCGGGGTGAACGGGTTCTTCGTGCAGGAAGGCGTGGACACGGTGATCGTGACCGGATGCACGACCTCGGGCTGTATCAGGGCGTCGGTGATCGACGCGTTTTCGCACGGCTTCCGGGTGGTTGTTCCGGAAGATTGCTGTGGCGATTACAGCGCCCAGGCCCATGCCAACAACCTGGCCGATATCGGCCGGCGATATTGCGACGTGACGTCGTCGGCGGAGGTGTTGAAGCACCTGTCGGCCGCGGCGCGCGCCGCGTGATCTGGAACTGACTGAAGGAAGATCTGATGAGTTTCGAAGCGACAGGCGAAGGCGTCGACATCGGCGCGTTCTGGCGGACCCTGGGCGAACGCCCGATCGGCGCCACGCTGGTGACCACGGACAGTGCCGACGGCCCGAACGGGTTTCTTGGCCTTTCGGCGGCGCATGTGACGGCGAACCCGCCGACCATGCTGGTGTCGATCGACAAGAAGACATCGGCGCTGGCCGGCGTGCTGGACAAGGAACATTTCGCGGTGAACTTCCTGCCCGAGGGCTGCGCCGAGCTGGCCGGCATGTTCGGCGGCAAGGGCGAGAAGGTGTTCGAGGAGGGCAAGTGGGACACGCTGGCGTCCGGTGCGCCGGTCTACAAGGAGGCGCTGGGCGTGTTCGACTGCAAGGTCGAGAAGGTGATCGACCACGGCAACACGTCGATCGTCATCGGCACCGTCGTCGGTGTGCGGGCCGCAGGCGAAGGCGCGCCGCTGACCTTCTTCCGGGGCAAGTTCCTGAGCGAGTGATCAACAGGATTTCATGCGCCGCATGAAATTGACCCGGCCGGAGGATGAAACCTCGGGCCGGGTCTATTTCTTTCGTACGAAAGAAATGGCTTATTCGGCCGCGATCTTCACATCGGACCGCGAGGCCATCAGCGGCTGGATCTTTGTCCCGAAATCCTCGATGCCGATGATGAAGTCGTCAAACGTCATCATGATGCCCTTCACGCCCGGCACGGCCGCCGCTTCGTCCAGCAGCTTGGCCACGGTCTCGTAGGACCCCACCAGCGTGCCCATGTTGAAGTTCACCGCGCCTTCGGGAACGTTCATCACCTTGGCGGTTGAATCATCGCCCGCGCCCGTGTCGGCGGCGCCCTGGACACCCATGTAGGACAGGGCTTCCATGTCGGCGCCTTCGCGGTAGCTGGTCCACTTGGCCTGGGCCTTTTCGTCCGTCTCGTCGGCGATGACCATGAACAGCACGTAGGCGCCCACGTCACGACCGGCCTCGGCGGCGGCCTTGGACAGGCGGTCGGCGACGGGCGCGAAATCGGTGGGCTTGTTGATGCCCGAGCCCAGCACGAAGGAATAGTTGGCGTAGTTCGAGGAAAACGCCATGCCCTTGTCGGACTGGCCGGCGGCGACGATTTCGATCTCGCCCTTGGGGGCGGGGCTGAGGCGGCAATCGTCCATCTGGAAGTGCTTGCCCTTGAAATCCGACTGGCCGGTTTCCCAGAGGTCCTTCATCACCTGCACGTATTCGGAAGCGTATTCGTAGCGGTGCCCGAAATATTCGTCGCCCGGCCAGACGCCCATCTGGGTGTATTCGTTGGGGGCCCAGCCGGTCACGATGTTCACGCCGAAGCGGCCCGGGGCGACATCGGAAATGGTCGAGGCCATGCGCGCGACGATGGCGGGGGGCAGGGTGAGGATGGCGGTCGAGGCGAAGAGCTTGATCTTGGACGTCACCGCGGCGAGCGCCGACATCAGCGTGAAGCTTTCGAGGTTGTGATCCCAGAATTCGGTGGCGCCGCCGAACCCGCGCAGCTTGACCATGGAAAGCGCGAATTCCAGCCCGTATTTCTCGGCCGTCTGCACCACCTGCTTGTTCAGTTCGAACGTGGGCATGTATTGCGGCGAGGTTTTGGAAATGAGCCAGCCGTTGTTCCCGATCGGGATGAAAACTCCCATGTCCATGAATGGATCTCCTTGTCATTGCATTTGCCGCAGTCTGTCAGGGGTGGGCGGTTATGCCTAAGGAGATTTGTTGAGCGGGACGGCTGAAGAATATCTCATGGGTCGCATCGCTCAGGAATTGCGCGGATGCGGTTTCGGGGCGGTCAGGTGGATCAGGTGGACGACAGCGTCGTCTGATACGAGAAGGTATCGCCCGGGTGGTACTGGATCGCGTATTCCAGAAGCCGGCTGCCCGAGCCGTTGAACCGCCGTGTCATGCGCACGCACAGATCGCCCGGTTCGCGGCCCAGGCAACGCGCGGCGTTTTCGGGCATGTAAAGCGCGCGAACCTCCTGCTGGATCTCTTCCACGCGGTCGCCGGTGTGGGTTTCGACCAGTGTGAACAGCGCGACGCGCAGGATCTCGATCTCGGCGACGACGGGTTTCAGGCGGGGGTCCAGGTAGACTTCGTTGAAGCAGAAGGGCTGCGGGTCGCCGGCCATGTAGCGGGGGCCGGCCATGTAATACAGCTTGCGGCCCGGGCGCACGCCCATTTCGGCGGCCAGCCGGCCGCGGGCTTCGATCGTGTCGCGGACCTTGATGTGCAGTTCGGTCGCATGGGCGAAATCGAACAGGTCACCCCGGGTATTGGCGGTGAAGCGGGCGCGCCAGTCGTCTTCGACGGCGGCGACGCGGGTGCCGACGCCCTTGCGGGCCGACAGCAATCCGCGCCGGCGCAGCACCGATATCGCCTGGCGGATCGTGTGGCGCGACACCTGCAGGTCGACGGCCAGGTCGGATTCCGGCGGCAACAGGGTGCCGACCGGGTAGGTGCCGTTGGAAATCAGGCGCTGAAGATGGCGGGACACCTGCAGGTAGAGCGGTGTGCCTTCGTCGAAGTGAACGTCTCCTCCCAAGGTGGACTTTCCTTTCGTTGTCCTGTCGTGCGGCTTTCGCGCACTGTGGTACACCAGCCATCCGGTAATGCAAATCCGGTCCCGTGACCGGACGGTCCGGCCAGATTAGCGCAGCGGGCGGGGATTGGTGGCTGAGCAATTCTCAGCCTGCAGGGACAGGGCGGAATGCTGATATGTGCGGACAGGCCTATCGGGAATGAACGGGCATTCGGGGACTGGGCGAGGGGAAGCCGGAATGGATGGGTGTTGTTTCGGGTGCGCCAGGAGTTCTGGCGGGGTTTCCAGAGGGAGACTCGGGCGTGCCCGATCCCGTCTTGCGTGAATAAGTCCGTACCTTCGGCGCTGAATAATTCAGCGCCGGCCCCCGGGGTGGCGTATTTCGGACGCATCGGGCCAGGTGCGGGGGGGGGGCGCCGGGGCATGGGCTTGGTCCCGTGGTGGGCGCGTCCCGTAGTATCGCGATGACGCCGACAAAGGAATACCCCCGCCATGCGCCGCCATGTCCCGCTTAACGCCATCCGCGCCTTCGAGGCCGTCGTCCGCAACGGATCGGTGGTGCGCGCCGCCAGCGAGCTGTGCGTGACGCCCACGGCAGTCAGCCACCAGATCCGCCTGCTTGAGGATTTCCTGCAGGTCGACCTGTTCAGCCGCCGCAACAGCCGCATTTTTCCGACGCCCGGCGCCCTGGCCAACGTGGCGCGGGTGACCCAGGCGCTGGACCTGATCGACGAGGCGGTGCACGACATGGGCGAGGTGCCCGAGCAAGACCACCGCAGCCTGTCGATTTCCGTTTCGGCGTCGTTCGCGTCGCTGTGGCTGGTGCCGCGGATCGGCGAGTTCACCGGGCGCGAACCCGACACGGATATCCACGTGCGTACCTTCCTGACCCGCAAGGACGCCGAAACCCAGGACAGCGAGTTGAAGATCTGCCCCTGGCGCGGCCAGCCCGGGTTCCACGCCGAACCGCTGGTCGAGGAAATCGCCATTCCGGTCTGTGCGCCGTCGCTGGTGGACCGCTACAATGGCAACATGGCCGACATCCTGGCCCATGCGCCGCTGATCCACATGGACCGCGCGCACCTGGGGATCGAGGACGATTTCCCGGACTGGGCGCGCTACATGAACGAATACGGGCTGCGCCGGCCGAACTTCAACCACGGCCTGCGCTTCAGCCAGTCGGGCCACGCGATCGAGGCGGCGGTGACCGGGGCAGGGGTGCTGCTGGGCCGGTCGCTGCTGATCGCGCGGGCGGTCGAGGCGGGCAAGCTGGTGCCGGTGGCCGAGGCCTATCCGCAGCGCACGCCAACCTACCTGCTGAGCCCCCTGAAACCCCGCGATTGCCCGGCGCTGGACACGTTCCGGACCTGGCTGATCGAGACGGCGCGCCCGGATGCCGTCCTGCTGGCGGCCTGAGGCGATGGCCCGCGATGGCTGGGCCTGACCCGGAACCGACGATGGTCTGCTTTGAGAAAATCTCACCAGGGCGATTAGAAACTTGTACTGCCCCTTCGGGCCGTCCCGTGGTTCAATGCGCCGTGGTGCGTTGCCACGATTGCAGTCGGAGAGCGCAATGAGCGGACGGACATCGGTCCGGATGGTTGCCCGGACGAACGCCCGGACGATCGCCCGCACGGCGACCGTGGAGGCGCATGGCGCCGGTCGGTGGCTGCCGGGGGGCGGACCATGTGCTGATTCACGCGGCCTTCGCCGGCACCGACGCGATGTTGGCGCCAACTTCGGGCGGTCATGTGCCGGTTGGGCTGGACAATACGGAAGATCCGTCCATGAACTCCGTCTGGACGCATCCTGGGCTTGCGGTGGCTACGGTCGCGGGGCTTGCGGGGCCGTCGGAGAGGGCGAAGGCGCTCTGCGTCGGTGTGCCCCGCTGCATGGATTGTCGCGCGATCCGCATCGCGCCCCCCGCCGGTGCACCCGTCCGGGACGGGGCCGCGGATTGAAACGAACAAGGCCCGGCACGGCCGGCCGCAGAACGGAAAGACAATGACCGAGACCCTGAAGACCCCCGCCGAAATCCCGATGCCGCCGCATGTCTCCCAGGACGACTTCAAGGAGGGCATGGCCCGGCTTGCGGGCGCCGTGAATATCGTGACAACCGACGGGCCCGCCGGCAAGTCGGGCTTTACCGCGTCGGCCGTCTGTTCCGTCACGGCCGAGCCGCCGACGCTTCTGGTCTGCCTGAACCGGTCCAGTTCCGCCGCGGCGGCCTTTGCCGGCAATACCGCGATCTGCATCAACACGGTCGGCCCGCGCCACAAGGACGTGGCGATGCTGTTCGGGGGCAAGACCCCGATGGAAGACCGGTTCGAAGCCGCCGACTGGTCGGCCGGCATCACCGGTGCGCCGATCCTGACCGATGCGGTGGTGTCGTTCGACTGCACCATCACCGAACGCGCCAGCGTGGGCAGTCACGATGTGCTGTTCTGCGAGATCCACGGCATCGCCGGCGATCCGACCGGGCCGGGCCTGGCCTATTACGCGCGCAAGTTCCACGAACTGGAGGTCTGACAGATGATGCATGCCGCGCCCGCCCTGGACGGAAGTTCCGCCGCGAGCCCCGCGCTGATCGCCGCCGTCACCGCCATGGCCGAAGGCCGGGCGGTGCTGGTCCTGACCGGGACGGGCGGCGTGCTGACCATGGCCGGCCGGGCCGTGACACCCGGCTGGATCAACTTCATGGCCACCGAGGCCCGTGGCCTGGTGGGCATCGCCCTGACCCCGCGCCGGGCCGCCGAATTGGGCCTGACGCTGCAGCCGCGCAAGGGCCGCCCCGACGCGCCGCTGTACACGCAGTCGATCGAGGGCCGGCAGGGCATTTCCACCGGGATTTCCGCCGCCGACCGGGCGCGCACGATCCTGGCCGCCGAAACCGGCACATCCGACGACATCGTGACCCCGGGCCACATCTTTCCCCAGATCGCCGACGAGGACGACGTGGCCGCCGTGGCGCTGCAGCTGTTGCGGCTGGCCGATGCGGGCAAGGTTGCCGTGTTGTGCACGATGCTTGACGCCGAAGGCGCCGATGCCGATCGTGAAGCCGCGCAGGCACTGGCCGAGGCCCACGGGCTGGCCGTGCTGGACGCGGGTGAACTGACCGCCTGAGGAGGCGAAAATGACCAAGCCCAAGGTGGCACTGATCGGCGGCGGCGGGACCATCTCGTCGCTGGGCGAGGACGGATTCGACGTGCAGGATTATGGCCGGCACGGCAGGATGCTGGACGGCAAGGGGATGCTGGAAAAGTTCCCCCGCCTGCTGGACCTGGCCGACGTGGTGGCGGTGGACTTTCCGCCGGTGCCCAGCACCAGGGTCGGTTTCCCCGAGTGGAAGCAGATGGCCGAGATCATCCGCGCGCTGGCCGAAGACCCCGACATGGCGGGCGTCATCATCCTGCACGGCACCGCGACGATGGAGGAAACCGCCTATGCGCTGAGCCTCGGGCTGACGACGGATCTGCCGGTGGCGATCACCGGCGCCCAGCGGCCCGCCAGCGCGATTTCCACCGATGCCGAGGCCAACATGGTCGCCGCCATCCGCACCGTGCTGCACCCTGACGCCCGGGGCCTGGGCGTGATGCTGGTCCTGAACGAGGAAATCCAGGCCGCGCGGGAGGTCACCAAGACCTCGGTCTGGCGGCTGCAGACCTTCCGCAGCCCGGATTTCGGCGTGCTGGGTCATGCGGATGCCCACGGGGTCGAGATTTATCGCCGTCCGGTGCGCAGGCACACGGTCGACACCGAATTCGACCTGGCGGCGATGGACGCCTGGCCGCGCGTCGACATTTCCTATTGCTACGCGGGTGTGGACGGCACGGCGGTGCGGGCCTTCGTGCAGGCCGGCGCCGCGGGCATCGTTTCGGCCGGTTTCGCGCCGGGCATGACGGCGCCCGAGGAACACGCGGCCCTGGCCGAGGCGGTGAAGGCCGGTGTCGTGGTGATGCAATCGACGCGCGCCGGGTCGGGGCGGGTGAACCTGCTGTCGGGCCTGCGTTCGGCGGGGATCCTTCCGGCGGACAACCTCAACCCGCAGAAGGCGCGCATCCTGCTGGGCTATGCCCTGTCGGTGACCGACGACCCCGCCGAGATCGCCCGCATCTTTGCGACCTATTAAGGCGGCAGGCTGCGCAAAAGCGCATCTTGCGGTGTCGTTTGGGCTTGTCACCTTCGAGACGAGACAATAGACACGCCGACGGAGACGTGGCCGAGTGGTCGAAGGCGCTCCCCTGCTAAGGGAGTAGACGGGAAACCGTCTCGTGGGTTCGAATCCCATCGTCTCCGCCACTTGCCCTGAAGAAACTGTTCTCCCGATCCGGCTGTGGCCTGATTTTCTCGTTGTTTTGGGGGGTTATGCGGGAGGGGCTGTTAACCGGCCTGCGCCCCGAAGGGCGCGCATCCGTTCTCTCCAGGCCGATATTCTCCGGACCTGTTAACCGCGTCCGTTCCGGTTAAGAGCCCATGCTATTGAAATCAGAAGATTTAAATCGGATGCGCCCTACGCGCGGTTTGCAGTTCCGTTTGCCAAGCTGCTGGAACCCGGATCGAACGATCAGCGAACGGCCCTATGCCGCTTGCGCGAAGCCACCATTCACGGCCTGTTGCCACACGTGGGCGTAGACGCTCCCGGCAAGTGCTTTCTTTTCATCGGGCGTGAACGGGGGTGACGGTAGACTTGCGAATACTTCGTCCAAGATAAAGACCTCGACGTCTGCCTTGGTCTGTTCCTTCTCCCAGAAGCGATCGAGTTCGGCCAAGCGCGTCTTTATGGAGGCCAGGAGGTCGCGGCTCGCCTGCTTCACCCGCTCACGAGACGTCTTGTCCAGGTTATCCTTGAGCAGCAGGTCGAAGAGCGCGAGTTCATCCTCGCCAAGCCCCTCCTTCGTTGCGCGCTTCTGTTCCTCGTCCAGACTGTTCACCAGCTCGACAAGTCGACGGAAGGTCTCCTCGATGGTGGTGCGGTCTTTCTCCCGATTGTAGTCAGCGATGATCGCCTCGTACTTCACCTGATAGTCCATCCTTGCGGGATTGCGCGCCAGCATCTCGGCGAGTTTCTGTTCGACGATGTCTCGGATGTCCTGAAGCGCGGTCGCTTTGCGTCTGACCTTCTTTGCAAATTCATCGCGCAGCTTCTCAAGATCGATCTGAGTGAGGTCGAAGGTCAGTCCTTCGGCTTGGTCGTCTCCTGGCGCCTGCGTCCGGATGGCCTCGTTGACGATCCGGTGTAACTCCTTCAACAGCTCTGTCACGTCAGCCGTGTCGCGCCGCTCGGTCAGCTTCTTGTAGATTGCTTCGATGTTGTCGTGTCGTTCGGCGTATGCCCGGGCGCTAGGCTCCATCAGCAGCGCCTTGAAGCGGATGAACACCTGCCGTGCGAGAATCTCGAAGCGCCGCTTGGCCTCGTCCGTCGAATAGACTGCTTCCACGGCATCCTTCAGGCCCTTGATCCGTACAAAGCCCTTCGAACCAAGCAGAACGCCTGGGTCGAAGCCAAGGCCGCGCAGATGCGCCTCGGTCGCCTCGATGGCTTCGAGCAGGGCCTGCACCCTCTCCTCGATGGGGGCGATGATCTCTTCTCCGCCTGTGCCATCATCACCAAGCGCGTACTGAGCCAGCGCGGCTCGCAGGCTGGCTGACCTGCCCCCCGCGAAATCCCTCACCGTAATGTAGAGTCTGCGCCAACTTTGAAGGAGCAGACACATGCGAAAGAGCCGTTTCACCGAGGCGCAGATAATCGGGATGATCAAGGAGCAGGAGGCCGGCATGCCGACAGCGGAAGTGTGCCGCAGGCACGGGCTGAGCACAGCGACCTTCTACAAGCTCAAGGCCAAGTATGGCGGGATGGAAGTGTCTGAGGCCGCCAGGCTGAAGGCGCTGGAAGACGAGAACGCCAAGCTCAAGCGCCTGCTGGCAGACACCATGCTGGACAACGTCGTGTTGAAAGACCTGCTGGGAAAGAGCTGACGACATTGAACAAGCGGCGAGACGCAGCGCTCCGGGTGATGCGGGATCATGACATCTCGCAGCGCCGGGCCTGCAGGCTTGTTGGTGTCGACCCCAAGACTGTTCGGCGTGAACGCCCGCCGGACAGTGCCGAGATCCGCGAGGAGATGCAGGAGATCGCCGGAAAGCGGCGCAGGTCCGGCTACCGCCGGATCGGCGTCCTGTTGGAGCGCAAGGGCATGATCATGAACCACAAGAAACTTTACCGGCTCTACCGGGAAGAGGGTCTGTCAGTGAAGCGACGGCGCGGCCGGAAGCGCGCGCGCGGAACAAGGACGCCGATGCCTTCAGCTGCATGCGTCAACGCGCGTTGGTCCTTGGACTTCGTGTCTGACAGCTTCGGCGCCTCGCGGAAGTTCCGGATTCTGGCGGTGATCGACGACTGCACCCGGGAATCCCTGTGCCTTGTCGCAGACACGAGCCTCTCCGGCGCACGGGTTGCTCGGGAACTGAGCGCCCTGATCAGGGTCTACGGCACGCCCGGCTGCATTGTCAGCGACAATGGCACCGAGTTCACCAGTCGTGCCATCTTGAAATGGGCCGACGAGAACGCGGTGCCTTGGCATTACATCGATCCGGGCAAACCCCAGCAGAATGCGTTCATCGAAAGCTTCAATGGCAGCCTCAGGGACGAACTGCTGAACGAGGAGATCTTCGACAGCTTGGACCATGCGCGGCGAAAGCTGGCTCTGTGGCGCTACGACTACAACACGGTCAGGCCGCACTCGTCCCTGGGCAACCAGACACCGCAGCAAGCGCGCCGGACGCTTGAGCAATTTGAGGGCAACGCGCCCGGCGCGCTTGCGCAAAATGGCCAAGCCGAATACCCAAACCCAACCTGCAGACTCTCGTTATGAATGAGGGACCGGCGGGGGGCAGGTCAGACGGTCGGCACGTTGGTGAAAGGGCCGATGACAACGCGACAGATTGCGCGTTCGTTCCTCGATGAGCTCAGCGCAGGTTCTGACCTCCCAAAATCAGCAGTAAGTTGGGTGCCCGAGACCGGGCTTGCCGGAAACCCGGTAACACTCTTGCGAGACATCCAGACTGAACTGCAAAGACGACCACGTGATCCTACGCAACTTGTTGCGGCTCTTATTCACGGCTTGGCATTCAGCTTAGCCGAGGCACCGAGAGAGGCGCATCAGTTTGAAAGCTCAGACAGGCTCCCGTTGGCGCGCGCTCGAAAAGACGCCGATTCCTGGAAACATCTGGCTCCAGGGGAATTTCTTATTCGGGTGATCGAGAACTGGATCATGGCTCAACATGCCTATTGGTCGGTCGGGAGGGGCCTTGCCGATGCAAGAACCCGTGGGAAGCAGATCATGCGTCTGCGCATCGTTATGGATGAAGGCGGTTGGACATTGACCCCCGACACGACAACGATGGGAAATCCGCCCCAGCCCACACCCGATCGGCTTGAAACGGCGGTCAGTCTCCTGACCGAGTGCCGTCGGTTTGAGGAGATCGATCCCTGACGAAGTTCCGTGGTAAGCGACGCGGATTTACTATGTTTTGCATTGGGCCAAGTGGGCGTGCCGAAGTGGCCCCGTCTCCGACACGCCCCGAATGGAACGCGGCCGCCTGCGCGACCGCGCGGCCGGCGAAAACTCAAGCCAGCCTGGTGGGCTCCGAGCGGGTTCGCCGCCATCCCCACCGCCGCGCTCGATCCGGCCCACAGTCCGGCGTCTCCCGCGGTCCCCGCGCTTATCGGGTCCGGGTCCCCATCGTTAGCCGACGGACCGCTACTCGGCCTCGGCGGCCTCGGTAGGCGTGATCTCGGTGATCGTCTGGAACTCGCCGAGGAACTCGGGATGGTTCTGCGCCAGGTAGCGCACGACCCGGGCGTTCCCGAGCAGCTTGCCGACATAGCCCTTGATCACGGTCAGATGCAGGTGGTCCTGACCGTAGGTGTCCTGGATCGAGGCAATGCCCTCCTGCAGGCGTGCCAGTTCCTGTTCCATGCGCGCCATCGCCTCGGGCGTTATCCCCTTGACCTTCTTCGGCTTGGAGGATTCGACCAATTGGGCCTGCGGCGTTCCCGCGAGGATCGCGTTCACGTACGCACCCTCGGCCCGGATCCACATCTCCCGCGGGTTCACAACGCGGCGTTGCTTCAGCTTGAACGATACCTTCGCGAAAACATTATTTCCGATGTATTTTTCGTTGGTCAGCACCTGATGGACGGTCGCGCGGGTCCACGGCCGGTCGAGATCGGTGCGGTGACCTTCGGCGTTCAGCACCTCCGCAATCGCGCGCTCGGGGCGCCCCTCGTTCACGAACATCTCGTACATGCGCTGGACGACTTGCTGTTCCTCCTCGGGGCCGGGGACCAGGATGACGCGGTCGGTCTGAAGGCTCTTCTGCTCGCCGCGGGACAGTTCGCCCTTGGGGTTGCCGTGCTCGTCGATCAGCACCCGCCGCAGCCCGTATCCGGCGGCGCCGCCCTGGCGAAAACCGAGCTCCACGAGGCGGCACTGCCCGGCGAAGACCTTCACCGACAGCTCGCGGCTGTATTCGCCGGCCATCACCCGCTTGACTGTCTTCAGGAGGTTCGACCCGATGCTGCCGTCATTCTCGAACTGCTCTCCGCAGTAATGCACCCGGATCCCTGCGCGAGAGCAGACATGCTCGTGATAGGCACCCTCGTCGGCATCCTGAAACCGACCCCAGCGGCTGACGTCATAGACGAGGATTGCCTTGAAATCGGCCTGGCCGGATTGAACTTCGCCCATCAGGTTCTGTAGTGCCTCGCGACCATCGAGGCGGAGGCCGGAGCGTCCAGAGTCCTCGAACACGCGCAGGATCTGCAGGCCGCGAGCGGCGGCATAGCTGCGGATGACGTCCAGCTGGTTCTCGGTCGAATACTTCTGGTGATCGGTCGACATCCGGACGTATGCGACGGCGGGCACGTCGGGCTCTGATTGGCTGGCGCCAGTCTCCCTGCTTGCCTCACGCCCTCGCATCTGCCCGGCTCCGGTTCACGTCGCAGCAATCCGGTCGGGACGGTCCGGACCGTTGCGCATGGTGCCGCGATCATTCGAACATGCGAGCGCCGGAAAGTCGTTTCCGGAAAAGGGCAATTCCTTTCCGTGCTCGCCGCATTGGCGGATACCCTGCAGCGCGCGGCCGTCCACGCGCTCGATAATCTGCGGTCCCGTTTCGCAGTTCATCTCGGCCACCTTCAAGTGAATGGTCCGTTCCAACAGGCGGCTAAACAGAACCGCCGCGGGAACAGATGGATTCTGCCGTTTTCATGGCTCTCCAAAGATTTAGCGGAGAGAAACATGAAGATGCGCGTGAAGATGGGCACAGTTGTGCACCTCGATGAGATCCCTAGCGACTATCGCGCCGCCATGGCCATGGCATTGCATGCGGAACTCGGATCGAGCCACCGGGCGATCAAGTCCGCCATGCGATGGACCGGCGCCAGCGAGCGGACCGTGAAATACTGGTTCGCGGGCGAACGGGGGCCGAGCGGCGATCACCTCGTGTCGCTCGCGCGTCATTCCGATGCCGTGCTGATCGCGCTGCTCGCGCTGGCAGACCGGTTGATTGTGGATGAGGCCGAGGACCAGTAGCGCCGATATCGAGTCGTGCCGCCCGGCCTCGCTACCCTTGTATCGTGTTCGATTTTGGTTATCTTGAATACACACCGAGCAGGGAGAGCGCCATGCCTCGCACCACCACCATGACCGTCCGCGTGAGCGGCGCCCTCAGCGAGTTCGTTGCAACCAACGTCGGCGAGGACGGTGCCTACGAGAACGTGAGCGAGTATATCCGCGACCTGATCCGTCGCGACAAGGAGCGTGCGGAGCGCGAGGCATTCGACCGATTGAAGGCTGAACTGAACCGCGCCTTCGCCGCGCCCGAAGACAGCTACAAGCCGCTGACCGCTGCTGAGGTGATCGCCCGGAACCGGACCTGAGCCCATGGCGATCCGGGTCCAGGAGGCGGCCTCACTGCGCCTCGACGAGATCTACCGATACACCCGCGACCGCTGGGGCGAGGCGCAAGCCGAGATCTACATCACCGGTCTGTTCGCCGCCTTCGAGCAGATCGAGGCACGCGGCGTCATGTCGAGGCTCGTGCCGGCCGAGTTCGGCGTGGAAGGATATTTCTTCCGCTACGAGCGGCATTTCGTGTACTGGCGACGGCTCTCAAATGGCGACATCGGTATCGTCACGATCCTTCACGAGCGGATGCATCAGATGGATCGCTTCAAGGAGGATTTTGGGTAAGTCTCTGTCCAGACGTAACTTTTCTGGATAATGCCAGTGCTGTTGCCGGTGGGTCAGACTTGGAGAACGTTGGATCTCGGTCCTGTTCCCTCCGCCACTTGCCTCTGCGAAAGCGTTCTCCCGATCCGGCTGGGGCCGGATTTTTCCGTTGTTTTCGTGGGTTATGCCGGAGCGGCTGTGAACCGGCTCCGGTGTCAGGTGGCTAGGAAGCGGTCTCTCAGGGCCGATATTCTCCGGACCTCACGACTGCGCAGCTTCGGTTCAGACCACTGTGCCCCTGTTTTTGTAACTTTTTTGGCGCCACACGAGAGCTTCTTTGTAATTGTCATGTGCACCCGGAAGGTGCTCGCCTATCTGGACGGCGAAGCATGAGACTGCCCGGAGCGTGGCACAGCGCAAGAAGGCTGGTCTCGATGTCGCCCGATCACGTGGCCACCGGGAGGGTGGGGCCGGGTTTGCGGCGGCGACGGTCCGTTAGGTGGCGCCAGAAGCGGGCCGGGGAAAGTGAGCTTTGGCCGTATATGCCCGCTAATAAGGCATTCGTGATTGTTGGAGCAGAGCAGGCCGACGTGTGGTGCGCCCGAACGCGCGGCATGCCGCTGCAGAGTTTCGGGACCGAATTTTTTGGAATAAACCTTTTTATATCATGTCGTTGGTGTGATTTTGCCCGAAAAGCTTGAGGGGGGGCTGCTGAGGGCCGTGCGAACTTGGTATAATCTAAGATTATTATTATAGAGATATTATAATTTAGTATTCTATTGCCTCGCTCCCGACCCGGCGGCTTTGTGACGACACAAACCGCGTCCAGACGGACGCCACGAATGTCAGAAACATCGTCCATCCAACACGGAGCTTCCCATGATCTTCAAGCACGTCATCCTGTCCGCCGGCCTGGCGGTTCTTGCCCTTCCCAGCTTTGCCGACGGCTACAAGGTCGCGCTTGACGGCACGTTCGCGCCGCATGCGATGCCCAGCCTGTCCGGCGGTGTCGAAGGGTTCAACGTCGACCTGGCCGCCGCCATCGGCGAGAAGCTGGGCGTCGACATGGACGTCGTCGCCGCGCAGTTCTCGGGCCTGATCCCAGCGCTGCAGGCCGGCACCTATGACTTCCTCGTCGCACCGACCACCGTGACCGAGGAACGCGCCGCCAACCTGCTGTTCACCGAAGGCTTCATGGACACCAACTTTGCCTTCACCGTGCCGGCCGGATCGGACCCGATGGACACCCTGGAGGCGTTCAAGGGCAAGACCATCGCCGTCAACAAGGGGTCGGTCTATGAAAGCTTCCTGAACGACCGTGCCGACGAATACGGCTGGAAGGTCGTGGCCTACGGCACCAACACCGACGCGGTCGAAGCCGTGGTGACGGGCCGCGCCGATGCCAACCTGGCCGGCGCCACCGCATCCGCATGGGCGGCCAAGCAGAACCCGCGCATCGACCTGAGCTATGAATACCCCACCGGCCTGGTCTGGGCGCTGCCGTTCCGCAAGGACGACACCGAGACCCGCAACAAGATCGACGCGGTGATCGAATGCCTCAAGTCCGATGGCACCATGGCCGCGCTGTCGGAAAAGTGGTTCGGCGTCACCCCGACCGAAGGCACCACGATCGTCACGCCCACGCCGGGCTACGGCACGCCGGGGTTCGAAGGCTATGACGATACCGCGCACGACGTGACCTGCGACTTCTGATCCACAGCAACTTCCGGGTGGGGCGTCCGTCGTCCCGCCCGCCCATCTGAAAGTCTTCCCATGTCCGCAGCCCCGCAACCCGCCCCCGGCACTGCCCGCCCCGCCGGCAAGGTCCATGACCGTCCGATGCTGGAAATCAACCAGCTGGAAAAGCGGTTCGGCGATGCCCAGGTGCTGACATCCATCGACCTGAGCGTGAAGCCCGGCGAACTGGTCTTTGTCATCGGGCCTTCCGGTTCCGGCAAATCGACCATGCTGCGCTGCTGCAACCGGCTGGAGGAACCGACATCCGGCACCATCCTGCTGGACGGCGAACACGTGACGGCCTGTCATGGCCGGGCGCTGGACCGGATGCGGCTGAAGATCGGCATGGTGTTCCAGGGGTTCCATCTTTACCCGCACAAGTCGGTCCTGGCGAACGTGATGCTGGCCCAGGTCAGGGCGCTGAAGCGCGACAAGGCCACGGCGCGCGACCGGGCGATGGAGATGCTTGAACACGTGGGTCTGGCCCACAAGGCCGACGCCATGCCCGGCGAATTGTCGGGCGGACAGCAGCAGCGCGTCGCCATCGCGCGGGCGCTGGCGCTGGATCCCAAGGTGATGCTGTTTGATGAACCGACATCGGCGCTGGACCCTGAACTGGTGGGATCGGTTCTGAAGGTGATGAAACAGCTGCGCGACGAGGGCATGACCATGGTCGTGGTCAGCCACGAGATGGACTTCGCTCGCGAGGCCGCCGATCGGGTGGTGTTCATGGACGGGGGCGTCGTGGTGGAAAGCGGCCCGCCGGAGGACTTGTTCGGCAATCCGAAATCCGACCGGCTGAAGGCCTTCCTGTCCCGCCTGAACAAGGGCGCGGCATGAGGTTCCTTGATACGTTCTTTGACGGCGCGGTCATGGCGAAATACCTGCCGGACCTGCTGTCGGGCATCGTCACCACCCTGTGGGTGAGTGCCGTGATCGTGGCGGGTGGCCTGGCGGTCGGGCTGGCGCTGGCCTGCCTGCGCACGCTGGGGCGGTGGTACCTGACGGTGCCCATCGTGGTCTTTGCCGATCTGGGCCGGTCGCTGCCGCCGCTGGTGGTGATCCTGATCTTCTACTTCGGCCTGCCGGGGCTGGGGGTCAG
Organism: Marinibacterium anthonyi; assembly: GCA_003217735.2. Classification (GTDB taxonomy): domain Bacteria; phylum Pseudomonadota; class Alphaproteobacteria; order Rhodobacterales; family Rhodobacteraceae; genus Marinibacterium; species Marinibacterium anthonyi. Next base: position 908,143 of record CP031585.1, read on the forward strand.
CCTGTCGGGTCCAATGGTTCTGATCGTGGTGCTGGGCGGCGTTCTGGCCGCCTTTGCCGAAGAAATCTTCTGGGCCGGCCTGACGTCGGTGCCAAAGGGACAATGGGAAGCGGGCCGGGCGACGGGGCTCAGCTTTGCGCGGACGCTGTTCGATATCGCTTTGCCGCAGGCCGTGCGCATGGGCATCCCGCCGCTGGTCAACCGCGCGCTGGCGATCACCAAGATGACGGCGCTGGGGTCGGTCATCGGGGTCAAGGAGATCCTGGCGGTGTCGTCGTCGGCACAAAGCTTTTCGGGATCGGCGACGCCGCTGACCATGGCCGCGCTGGCATACCTGGCGATCTTCCTGCCGGTGGTGATCCTGTCGCGGCTGCTTGAAAAACGCTTTGCCTGGGCGGTGTGACGGATGTCCAATTTCATCGATCTCTTCTTCAATATCGACATCATGGTGAAGGCCTGGCCGCTTCTGCTGAAGGGCCTGATCGTCACGCTGAAACTGTGCGCCGCCGTCATCGGCCTTGGGCTGGTGGGCGGTCTGATGCTGGCGCTGTGCGCATTGTCGCCCAGGCGCGCGCTGAAATGGCCCGCGATCGGGTTCATCGACCTGTTCCGCGCGCTGCCGCCGCTGGTGCTGCTGGTCTTCGTCTATTCCGGCCTGCCGTTCGCCGGGCTGGACCTGACGCCGTTCTTTGCCGTGGTCGTGGCCTTCTTCCTGAACAATTCGGCCTATTACGCCGAGGTGTTCCGCGCCGGGATCCAGTCGGTCCCCAAGGGCCAGACGGAAGCCGCGCGCGCCACGGGGCTGAGCCAGGCGCAATGCCTGACCCATGTCATCCTGCCCCAGGCGGTGCGCAACGTGCTGCCGGATCTTCTGTCCAACACCGTCGAAGTCGTGAAGCTTACCTCGCTGGCCTCGGTGGTCTCGCTGGCCGAGCTGCTGTATTCCGCGAACATGGCGCGGTCGGTCACCTACAATTCCTCGCCGCTGATCCTGGCCGCGCTGATCTATATCGCGATCCTCTGGCCGCTGGTTCGGCTGATCTCGCGCTATCAGCGCGGGTTGGCGGTTCACTAACGTTCCCGAAAGGACGATTGCATGGTTAAACTTGTTGTCGGAGGCGCCCAGATCGGCGGCATCCAGAAGGACGAGACTCGCGAAGAGGTCGTCGCCCGCATGATGGCCCTGATGGACAAGGCGCATGAGAAGGGTGTCAAATTCCTGGTTTACCCGGAAATGACGCTGACCACCTTCTTCCCGCGCTTCTACGTCGAGGATCGCGCCGAATTCGACCATTGGTTCGAAACCCAGATGCCGAACCCGGCGGTCCAGCCGCTGTTCGACCGGGCCCGGGAATACGGCATGGGCTTTACCTTCGGGTATTGCGAACTGACGCCCGAGGGCGAGCATTTCAACACGTCGATCATCGTGACGCCCGAGGGCGAGATCGTGCTGAAATACCGCAAGACCCACCTGCCGGGACATGCCGAATTCGAACCCGAACGCACCCACCAGCACCTGGAAAAGCGCTACTTCCTGCCCGGCGATACCGGCTTCAACGTGGTGCGCAGCCAGGGCATCATCATGGGCATGTCGATCTGCAACGACCGGCGCTGGCCGGAAAGCTGGCGGGTGATGGGGCTGCAGGGCGTGCAACTGGTGGCGCTTGGCTACAACACGCCGTCGCAGAACAACCTGTCGGCCGAAGAAGGGATAGAGCGGCGGATCTATCACCACGAACTGTCGGTCTGTGCGGGCGCCTACCAGAATTCGACCTACGCGGTGGCGGTGGCCAAATGCGGGATGGAGGACGGCAACCACATGTTCGCGGGATCGATCATCGTCGATCCGGACGGGTTCGTGGTGGCGCGTGCCGAAGGGGAAGGCGACGAGTTGATCACGCACGAAGCCGATTTCGACAAATGCGATTTCGGCAAGACGACCATCTTCAATTTCGACGCGCATCGGCGCATTGAACATTACGGGCTGATCTGCAGCCAGACCGGGGTGAAACTGCCGGACTGACCGGATCGGGCCGAACGGGACCGGGAACGGGACCGGGGCGGGGCGCAGGCCCGCGCCCCGGCAGAACGACACCTTGCTCCGCGCAAGGGCGGAAGGAGTGTGAGAAATGCAATTCGATACGGTGATCCACGGCGGCACCATCGCCACGGCCGATCATGTGGCCAAGGGTGACATCGGCATCATAGACGGCCGCATCGTCGCGGTGGCCGAAACCCTGGCGGGCGGCGACCGGCGCATCGATGCAGGCGGGCGCTTCGTGGTCCCCGGCGGGATCGAGGCGCATGCCCATATCGCGCAGGAAAGTTCTAGCGGCGTGATGAGCGCGGATGATTACCTGTCCGGGTCGATCTCGGCCGCGTTCGGGGGCAATTCGTCCTTTATCCCCTTCGCCGCCCAGCACCGGGGCCAGTCGGTGGACGAGGTCATCGCGACCTATGATGCCCGCGCGGCGCGGTCGGTCATCGACTATTCCTATCACCTGATCATTTCGGACCCCGCGCCGGAGGTTGTGGAAGACCAGCTGCCGCGCGCCTTCGCCCGCGGCATCACCAGCTTCAAGGTCTTCATGACCTATGACCTGATGAACCTGGGCGACGGCGGCATGCTGGATATCCTGACGGTCGCGCGCGAACACGGGGCCATCACCATGGTCCATGCCGAAAACAACGACATGGTCAAATGGATGAACAAGCGGCTGGCGGCCAAGGGGCTGACGGCGCCGAAATACCACGCCGTCTCGCGTCCCGAACTGGCCGAGGAAGAGGCGATCAACCGCGCGATCCAGCTGGCCAAGCTGGTCGATGCGCCCTTGTTCATCGTGCATGTGTCGACCGCCGGCGGGGCCGAAATTGTCCGGCGCGAGAAGTTCAACGGTGCGAAACTGTTCGCCGAGACCTGTCCGCAATACCTGGCGTTGACCCGCGAAGACCTGGACCGGCCCGGCATGGAAGGGGCCAAATACATCTGTTCCCCGCCGCTGCGCGATCACGCCACGCAGGATGCACTGTGGCATCACGTGGCGCAGGGGACCTTCGAAAGCGTCAGTTCCGATCACGCGCCGTACCGGTTCGACGAGACGGGCAAGTTCCTGAACGGGTTCGATGCGCCTTATCCCAAGATCTCGAATGGCATGCCGGGGATCGCGGCGCGTCTGCCGTACCTCTTTTCCGAAGGGGTGATGAAGGGGCGGATCACGCTGGAGCAATTCGTGGCGCTGTCGTCGACCAATGCCGCCAAGACGTTCGGCTGCGACCGCAAGGGCCGGATCGCGCCGGGGATGGATGCCGACATCGCCATCTGGGATCCCGAGGCGCGGGTGACCGTGACCGCCGCCGACCAGCACGACAACATGGATTACACGCCCTTCGAAGGCATGGAGCTGATGGGCAAGCCCGAGATCGTGATGAACCGCGGTGCGGTGATCGTCGAGAATGGCGCGCTGAAGGCGCAGGAGGGGCAGGGCCGCTTTGTCGCCCGCCAGCCCGTCGACCTGCGCGGCAAGCCGGGGTATATCGCCAAGGAACTGGACCCGGACCAGAACTTCGGAGCGGAGCTGCGCTGATGTCCGACACGATCCTGATCATCAACCCGAACTCTTCGGCCGCCGTCACCCAGGGCATCCGCGAGGCGATCGCCCACCTGGAGCCGGTGTCCGGCCCGGTGTTCGAGGTCATCGACCTGCCCGACAGCCCGGCGACCATCATGTCCAGCGAAGACGTGGCGGTTGCCGGGCTGGGCTTTGCCGATGCTCTGCGCCAACGACCCGATGCCGCCGCCTATGTCTCGGCCTGTTTTTCCGACCCGGGCGTCGAGATGTCGCGCCCGCTGGTCACCGCGCCGGTGATCGGGGTGCAGGAGGCCGGGATCCTGACCGCCATGGCCGTGGCCGACCTGTTCGGCATCATCGCGTTGGCGCCGGCCTCGGTCGCGCGTCACCGGCTCAAGATCCGGTCCATGGGCGTCGAAAGCCGCCTGGCGGGCGAATTGCCCCTTCCCGGCGTGTCCGCCGAAGCCTCGGGGCGCGACCCGGAGGTCTATGACCTGTGCGTCGACCTGGGCAGGCAGCTGCGCGCACAGGGTGCGGGGGCTGTCGTGCTGGGCTGTGCCGGGATGGCGCCGATCCGGGCCCGGCTGGAACGCGACATCGGGATCAAGGTGATCGACCCGGTGCAGGCCGCCGCCGCCATGGCGCTGGGACTGGTCGGAGCGGCCGGATGACATCCGAGGGGGGGCTGCCCGACGTGTCCCTTCGGCTGATGGAAATCTTCGCGGCGATGATGCGCTGCGCCACCACGGTGGAGGCGGCGGAACAGCTGCGCATCTCGCAGCCCGCCGTGTCGGCCGGGCTGCGTCAGCTGGAAACACAGCTTGGCCTGACCCTGTTCGAACGCACCGGCCGACGATTGCAGCCCACCGCCGAGGCGCGGGCGCTGCACGAGGAGATCCGCCCGATCTTCAGCCTGATGCGCGGCTTCTCGCAGCGGGCGCGCGACATGAAGCTGGGCATGGCCGGCCGCCTGAAGGTGATCGCGACCCCGCCGCTGGGCTATTCCGTCGCCCCCGTGGCCCTGCGCCGGTTCCTGGAAAACCGTCCCGACGTATCCGTTGCCTTCGACGTGCGGCGCATGCAGCAGGTGAAGGAAGCGGTGCAAAGCGGCCAGGCCGATATCGGCCTGGCGCTGGATCACGACAGGGACGTGGCGGTGAACACCGACGTATTGCAGCGCGCCCACATGGTGGCCCTGGTGCCCCGGGGCGGTGCCCTGGCCGACAAGGCGAACCTGACGGCGCTGGATCTGCAGGACCAGCCGCTGGTGGGGCTGGAGATGGCGTCGAACATGGGCCAACTGGTGCGCACCGCCTATGAACAGGTCGGCGCCACCTATGCCCCCCGGATCGAGGTGCGGTATTGCGCCACCGCGACGGTGCTGGCCGCCCAGCACCTGGGGGTGACGGTCGTCGATCCCTATTCGGCCACGACCCATGCCACCGACGCGCTGGTCTGCAAGCCCTTCCTGCCCGCCTGCGAGGTCAAGGCGGTCATGTACACACGGCGCGGCGTGCCGCATTCGGGTCTGCTGCACAGCTTCATGTCGGACCTGCGCGCAGCCTTCGCCGATACCGACCTTCTGATCGCCGAGCTGCACGGCGCCTGACGGCTGCCGGACCCGCCTTGAAATGCGCCGGCGGTCGCCGTGCCGAACCGTTTCGTCATCACCGCGCCGCATTCCTGGCAGAGGTCCTGCACAGGATATGGTCACGTGTCCCGCAGGCACGGCCAGGAGGAGCGTCCGATGCGTATGACTTGCTTGATACTGTTGACCGGTGTCCTGATCGGCACAGGCGCGGCGCAGGCCGACACGGCACAACCCGCGGACATGGAGCCTGTGTCCGCGATCATCCGGTCCCAGTTCGAAACGCATGCGCTGAATTCCCTGATCGTCCAGGTCCGCATCGGGGGCGACGTGGTGCTGACGCAGGCGCTTGGCCAGGCGATGACCGGCGTGCCGGTCACCGTCGATGGTCAGTTCCGCAACGGGGCGGTTGCCCTGAACTACATGGCCGCGCTGGCGCTGCGCCTCGCCGAAGACGGGCTGATCGACCTGGACGCGCCCATCGCACGTTGGTTGCCGGACCTGCCGGGCAGCGACACGGCGACGGTGCGCATGCTGGCCAACATGACCGCCGGCTACCCGGACCATGTGGCCAACACCGAAAGCTTCGTCGATCCCTATCTTGAAGACCCTTTCGCGCATTGGACCCCGCAGGACCTGATCGCCGTCAGCCTCTCGACCCCACGGATCTTCGCGCCGGGCACCAACTGGGATTACTCGCACAGCGACTATGTCATCCTGGGCCAGGTGCTGGAGACGGCGACGGGACGGCCGATGGCCGACCTGATGCAGGACTACGTGCTGGACCCGCTGGGTTTGGACCATACCTTCGCCTTCGATACCGCGCAGATCCCGGGCCCGGTCGTGCACGGCTTTTCCGCCGAACGCGGCGTCTGGGAAGACGCGACCTTCTGGAACCCGTCCTGGACGCTGGCCAGCGGGGCGATCCAGGTGACGACGATTTCGGACATGGCCGGCAGTTTCGATGCGATCGTGGGCACGGACGGCTTCCTGACGCCCCGGTCGCGCCGCCAGATGATCGAGCCGGTGCTGATCGGCTTCGGAGAACCTCTTGCCGGATGTCCCACCTGTCACACCATGACCGAGACCTTCAGCTATGGCCTTGGCGCGATGCTGCAGGGGGACTGGGTCTTTCAGACACCCTTGTTCGCCGGCTTCGCCTCTGCCGTCGGGACATTGCCGGACGAGAAGGCACAGGGCGGGCGCATCACCATCGCGGCGGCCAGTACCTATAAAAGATCGTCGGTCGCCGATTGGGATGCCGGCCTGCCGAACTGGGCGGACGAGACGGTTCGCCTGATCGCTGCCGAACTGGTGCCGCAGAACCCACCGCCGATGCGGTAGGATCGTCCGGGTGTTGGCGCTTGGGTCGGGGCAGGGGGCTGTTCGTGGAACACGGCTTCGGTCCGGCTTTGACCCTTCGACGGGGGTGCGCCGAGTCGATGGTCCTATGACTCGGGGTTGAAGCGGGTGTTCGGGCGGGGGCCCCTGCGTCATGCTGGGGATAAGTGTGTGGAAATCGCCCAGGATTCGATCACGGCGCCGCGACGAGGCCTTTTCAACAGCGGTTTCGGGCCGGTTGCGCGAAAAAGATATGGGAAATAACCGTTGTTTTACAGTGGCGTACGGGGTTCGTTGAAGAAAACATGACACTGGCGCGAAAAAGGGCTTGCGGGTCCCCGGCACTAACCGTAGAACCCC